>JAYUIF010000029.1:0-6069 GCA_043766295.1 Spartobacteria bacterium
GTTGATCGGCCGAATATAGCTTAAAGACGTAATCGTTGGAATTCGCAGCATACGAATAGTAATATGCGCCACTGGGACCACCGCTGGGCTGCACAGTGATTTTCGTTTGCGACACTTTCCCGCCAAAAGTCCGGATCGCCCCCGGTTGCGAGGCCCATGTGACGCCATTCGGCGGAGTAGTCGCTTCCCGGATTTGCGCCAGGACGAGATTGAGCGTGCTGTCCGCGATCTGCCGCGTGGTTGCACTGGAACTGCTGGCTTGGGAGGCCGTCCGTTCGTTCGCGGCGCTCATCATAAACGCAATCAGGATGCCTGAGAGCAAAACGAGCATCGTCAGGACGATGACCAAGGCAATCCCGCGGCGGTGAGATGGGCGTGCGAAAGGAATTGAATTGGGGAGTAAAAACGAGTTTTTCATGGCGTTAGATTTTCTGAGTTTTAGGGATCACGGCTCCATTTTGAGCCCCGAAGCACAATATCGGCGGTAAAGATTCGGTAGTTCGGCTTATTTGCATCTTTAATCAAAGTATCCTCGAGTGTCTGAATATCCGTATTGTAGTCTTTCATGAGCTTTGCTTTCACAAACAGATCCTTTGTCCATTTCGGTATATTCGAAGCGGTGGGGCCAAATCGCGCCATCGCTTTCTCGTCGATTGCAACCATCGTGACCTGAACAATAGGCGGGAGAAGATTGTCACGCGCAGTGTTGTCCAGACTAATGTTATTAACGGTATCCGGGGTAGTCTTGCCGGCAAGAATACGCCAACTGTCGAATTCATACTTAGGAGCCAATTCCAAATCGTTGGGATTGGTTCGATCCTTTTCCGCAAGCTTGGGAAGAATCACGAGCGCGATGACATTCTCTGCCCGGACATGCGCGTACTTAAACCGATACGGTGCCACCGTGGTACGGAAGAACGCTTCCTTCATCCACAATGGGCGAGTCCAACCTCCATTCGAATTGCGATTTGTATCCACCATTCCGCTGTAATAATTATTGTTCTCATCGAAAGTCCTCGGGTCACTGAATCCAAGGTCGTCCTTGGGGCGAGCAAAAGTCGTCAGATGCTCCGATGGAATTGTCATCTCCATCAACCTGAATCGGAATCGATCCGGCGGGGCCGGAGTTGCTTTGTCGATAAAGGGTGGCCGATCAGGTTCTCCGCCATATTCGATGAAGTAACCGCAAGTAGCCAGCAAGCTGTCAAGATTCCGATAGTAGGGCAATGTCGTTGCCCCGGTCGTCGGAAGTTCCTCAGTATATCCAATCGGTGCCTGAAAAAAGACCGCGTGCGTAGGATAGGCGTCCGCCAATGGCGTCGAGAGATTTGTCACCTGCGGTGACGCGCCAAAAAACCGTTGCGTCGGGCCAGAAATGAACTGCAACTCTGACTGGCGGCGAAATTTGAAAGGCGGTGCCGTAGTGGAACTGCCGCCAGCCGTGGTGTCGTGTGCGCGCCAATAAGCATTGAGTGTCGCCTGGCTCAAACGGCGCGTCATCGACTCGAATGCACCTCGAGCCGACTGAAACTCCGTGACTTTTTCAGAGGTTCGCACCCACACTTTCTGGGTCTGGTCGATGGTTGCGATTAGGAAATACATCAATCCAGCGATTACAGCCGTCGAAAGGAGCAACTCGACTAATGTGAAACCAGCCCTGTCAGTCCGGGAGGGTGCTATATTAAAATTCATAATGTTGAGAATGGGCGGACGCAAAAAACATTACTTATTTTTGATTCGTACTGTCCATGCGCGCCACGATGAAGGCACGGGATCGAACTTGAGAGCTGCTTTTCAAATTGCCGGCTGCAGTCACCGTTGTGACCCCATTAAAGTCCGCCATAGCTGTGGGATTGGACACCCCGGCAAACAACGCGATCACTCGCACCGAATTAGGTAAGGGAGAGGATTCGTTAGGCCGGGCAAAATCGTCGATGAGAACTTTGACCGCATACAAACGCGACGCAACGACTTTGGGATCAGAACTGGGAATTGACTTTGTATCCGTCAGACGACCCTCCTCATTGTAGTAAAAGGTCTCCTGTTCAAGACTTTTGATCTTATTCCACTCGGTTACCTGAATCATGGAGTTCAGACCCTGCATGATCCACGTTTCGTTGCCCACGTCGATGGAGTTGCGGAATACGCTCAACCCGCTGGGCAACAGGCCGAAAAGCGAAACAAAGGCAAAGGCGACGATGCCGAGGGCGAGGGCGACTTCCACGAGGCTGAACCCTCGCGAATCCTGCGGCTTCGGTGCGAGGGAAGGGTTCCGGGGAGGCGGATTGCTGTGCATGCATTGTGATTACAGGCGCAGTGTAGGAGGTGTCAAACGATTGTTTTTCGGAAAAGGCACTTTTTCCGAAAGCACGGCCTACAGGCCGGGGGGATGCCGGGCGACGAAGCCGGCGGGGCCGCGGTCGTTGCGGCGCCAGCGGGGGCCTTCGTCGCCGTGGGGGCCAGTGGTGTCGAGCCGGACTCCGCAGACGATGGCGAAGGTGTGGCCGTCGCGGGCGTAGATGGTGATCCAGCGGCCCAGGCCGGGTTCGCCGAAGTTTTTCAGGGCAGCGGAGGTCGTGGGCTGGTCGAGGCAACTGGCATGGTGGAGGAGAAAGGAGATCGAGCCCGAGCAATCGTAGCCGCGGTCGTAAAAGGTGCCGTGTCCCCCGCCCCAGACGTAGGGCCGTCCGACGAGATAGTTGCTGGCCCAGATGGCCCTTTTCACGGCGAGCGGCGCGTTTTCGGGCGCGGCGCATTTGCCCCAGCTCACCGCGGCTTTGTTACCCGGTACGGTCGGGCCGGTCTGCGGCGGGTGCTCGGTGGCGGCGCACGCGGAGGCAGCGAGGAGGGACCAGACGAGAAGCGTCGTCTGGGTCATGCGCGGGGAAAAGCGGGGCGGTTCATCGGGGAGGGCGCACGTCTAAACGCGGGACGCATTTTCGCAATGCAAAAGCCGCGCGGTTCTGGAAATGATGCGCGCGAATTCCATGAGCGACCTTTTTGCCGAGCCCTGCACGACCACCTTTGACCTGCGCGCGGGCGATTGTCTCGCGGGGATGGGCGCGCTCGCGGCGGATTCCGTGGATCTCGTGGTCACCTCGCCGCCCTACAATCTCGACATCGCCTACGCCTCGTATCGCGACGACACGCCGCGGGAGCAGTATCTCGATTGGTGCTACGCGTGGGCCGCGGAGGTAAAGCGCGTGTTGAAACCCGGCGGCTCGTTTTTTCTCAATGTCGGCGCCGCGCCCGCGAACCCGCTGCTGCCGCACGAGATCGTGCTGAAACTGCAGCCGCTTTTTCGGCTGCAAAACACGATCCACTGGATCAAATCCATCACCGTACAGCCGCGCCGCACGCCGGAGCTGAGCGTGGGGCATTTCAAACCCATCAACTCGAAACGCTTCCTCACCGACTGCCACGAATACGTCTTTCACCTCACCAAGACCGGCGACGTGCCGCTCGACCGGCTCGCCGTCGGCGTGGAGTACGCGGACAAAACGAACATCGCCCGCTGGGCGCACACCCGCGGCGAGGTGCGCGACCGGCGCTGCCGCGGGAACAACTGGTTCATCCCCTACGAGACGATCAAGAGCCGCGCCGACGACCGCCCGCATCCCGCGACCTTCCCCACGCAGCTCGCCGAGTGGTGCATCCGGCTCCACGGCGCACGGCCCGGCCTCGTGATGCTCGATCCCTTCCTCGGCCTCGGCCACAGCGCCACGGCGGCGGCGGGGTGCGGGGTGGAAAAATTCATCGGCTTTGAAATTGACGAGGGCTACTTGCAGGAAGCTCGCAAGCGAACCGCCAGCCCGCAGGAAAAGGAATGACGGGAACCGGCTGAAGCTCCGCTGCCCTCAACTCCGCCGACGACGCGCGAGGAGAGCCAGCCCGCCGCAAACCATCAGCGTGGCGGAAGCGGGTTCTGGAGCGGCTACCGCGAATCCTCGGACAGCGATTACCCGGTTGTTGCCGCCGTAAGTAGAGAATAGAAAATCGCCGGTTAGCGGATCGGTGAAGGCTCCTTCGGCTCCGCTCAAACCCGTAATAAAATCCTGACGCGAGCCCACAACCGGAAAGCCGTTGACGTCCAAAGAATAAGCGGAAACCCGACCGATTGAGTACTCGGAGATCAGGGCATTTGACCCGGTGAATACCGGCGATCCAAACGGAACGTAAATAAGCCCCTCGGGCCCGCCGCCAAGTGTCGTTTGAAGGGTGACGCCCGTGAGATCATACGTGCCCAACCCATCCGGCGTCAGCGTTCCCGTATAAAATCCGCCGCCACTGTAGGACAGGATGCGAATCGCCCCAGCGTCTGGGAAGCCTGCGGAGACGAAGCTGACGTTGCCCGTCGAGGCGGTGACTCCCGCCGCGGTGAGGTCGATCACCTTATCCGGGCTGGAGCTTCCCGGCTTGATTTGCAGCAACTGATTGTTGGAATACGTCGTGGCAAACAGGACGCCTCCCGGCCCGTAGGCCAGGCCGCCATCGATATTCGCGGCTGTGGAAAAAAGGGAAGCCGTCCCCGAGAAACCGTCAATATGGCCGTTAACGTCGCGGGTCACACCGATGGAATAAATGTTCCCGCCAGCGTTGTTCGCGCTGCCCCCGAGCAACAGCGTATTCGAATTTCCGGCCAGGAGCGTGAGCCCGCCGTAATTTGCGGGCACACCCGCAGGCGAACCCAAGTCGAGGTACGAATAATCCGACACAAAGGCCGGCGCGATGGTTTGCGCGCGGGTGAGCGGCACAGCGCCCAATAAAAGCGCCGCAGTCAATGCGGTGACGGCGGCTTGGCGGGAGATTCTCGCGCGGCGGAAAGCCGACGAGCGTGAGCGAGGCTGCTTTGGAGGGTTCATAAAAACAAGATTCCTTACAATTTGAGGCGCAGAGCAAGCAAAAAATGCAAAAAGAAAACGGGCCGGATTCGCCGTAGAAAATCCGCTCTCCCGCGGCTCATCACCGCGGGCGAAACGAGGCGCTGATAATTCGAGCTTGGTCATTGCACCGGCATTGTTCATTCGTCTTGGCGTCGCATGCTTCCCTTCATCCTCCGCCGCTTCGCCGCCATGCTCGTGGTGCTGTTCTGCGTCGTCACGATCACCTTTTTCCTCACGCAGTCCATGCCCGGCGGCCCCTTCACACGGGAGCGGAAAATCCCGGACTCGATTCGCCAGCAGTTGGAGGCCCGGTTCAATCTCGATGGCACGCTCTGGGAGCAATACACCAAATATCTCGGCGTCCGGCGCAACTCCTCGGGGCACTTCAGCGGCCTGCTCCAGGGCGACCTCCAGCCTTCCTTAAAGTACCTCGACCGCTCCGTCGGCGAGCTGCTCGGCAATACCCTGCCCATCTCCGCGATGCTCGGTATTGCGGCATTTTTTCTCGCCACCACCGGCGGCGTCTGGCTCGGCTCGCTCGCTGCCGTGCGGCACCGCACACCCACCGACACGGGCGCGATGCTCGCCGCGCTTTTCCTCATCAGCATCCCGAATTTTGTCATCGGCCCGGTGCTCGTGCTGGGCTTCGCCATCTGGCTCCACTGGCTGCCCGTCGGCGGCTGGGGAAGCTGGACCAGCCTTATTCTTCCGGCCATCACCCTCGCCGGGCCGTACGTCGCCTACATCGCGCGGCTCATGCGCACGAGCATGCTCGAGGTGCTCGGGCAGGACTTCGTCCGCACCGCCCGCGCGAAGGGGCTGAGCGAGAGCCGCGTCATCTACAAACACGCGCTGAAAATCGCGCTCCTCCCCGTGGTCAGCTACCTCGGTCCGCTCGCGGCGAATCTCCTCACCGGCTCGCTCGTCATCGAGACGATCTTCAATCTCCCCGGCGCCGGCCCCTTCTTCATCAACGCCATTTTGAACAAGGACGTCTTCCTCCTCGAAGGCGTCGTCATCGTCTATTGCGCGCTCCTCGTGGCGCTGAATCTCGCCGTGGATGTGGCCTACACTTTCCTCGACCGCCGCATCGCTCTGGCATGACGACCCACCATTCTTTTCACCGCAGAGGCGCAGAGGACGCAGAGGGCACAGAGTTTTTTTTGGAAAAAGACCGCTCCTCCTC
>JAYUIF010000030.1:0-6059 GCA_043766295.1 Spartobacteria bacterium
CCGGGCCTGATGGCTGAACAACCAGAACCGATTCCCCGCGCAAGATAGCCGCGAAAGAACGCAGAGAGCGCAAAAGATTGGGGATTGTTTTGTGTGCCGTGGGTTCCTTGCGTTCTTTGTGTTCCTTCGCGGCACATTGTCTCCCCACCGATTCCGCTTGTCGAAAAAGCTCGACGGATTCTGAAACAAACCTTGCTTTTTTCCGCCGAACCGCACCCACGCCACAGTCTTCTATAGACGCTCCAACGCTCCAACGCGAAGTGCGGCTGTCTTTTTTGGTAAAGTCAGAGAGGAAAACGTTCACACCACGAACGCTAAGTCGGACTAATTGCGGACGGCAAGCCCTATTTGATACAAAGCAGTCTGCGATTTCAGTCAGTGTTTCCTTAAGGAGCTTGCTTGAATGCAACGACGCCGAGCGGATGGATCACAGCCGTCTCGGCTGTGCTGGCAAGCGGGCGTCCCGCCTGCTTGGGCGCACGGAGGTGCAGCCGGGACGGACTGCCTGCCATCACAGGCGAGACGCCTGTGATCCGGTTTATTCAGCGGTTCCTTAAGGAGCTTGCTTGAATGCAACGACGCCGAGCGGCGGGAGCGTGATCGTGAGTGAGTGGCTGCGGTTCATCCACGGCACGGCCTCCGCGTTCGCTCCTCCGAAATTACCTGCGTTGCTGCCGCCGTAGGCTTCGCTGTCGGTGTTCAATACTTCGCTCCAAAGTCCGCCGCCGGGCACGCCGAGGCGGTAGTTTTTGCGGACGCACGGCGTGGCGTTGAGCACGAAAACGATCGGCGTGCCGTGGCGCGCGCGGCGGAGGAATGCGAGGACGCTGTTGTCGGCGTCGTGCAGATCGATCCACTCGAAGCCCTCCCACGTATCGTCCATGTCGAAAAGCGACGGCTCGTTTTTGTAGAGATGATTGAGATCGCGCACGAGGCGCTGGATGCCGGAATGGTAGCCGTATTCGAGCAGGTGCCAGTCGAGCGAGCGCTCGTGGCTCCATTCGTCGCGCTGCGCAAAATCACCGCCCATGAAGAGTAATTTTTTTCCGGGATGCGCCCACATCCACGCATAGAGCAGACGGAGATTTGCGAACTGCTGCCACTCGTCGCCGGGCATTTTATTGATGAGCGATCCTTTGCCGTGGACGACTTCATCGTGGCTGAGCACGAGGGCGAAATGCTCGTGGAACGCATACACGAGCGAGAACGTGGCCTGCCCGTGGTGGAAGCGGCGATAGACGGGATCGAGCGCCATGTAATCGAGCGTGTCGTGCATCCAGCCCATGTTCCATTTGAAGCCGAAGCCGAGGCCGCCGAGATAGGTCGGGCGCGAGACGCCGGGCCAAGCGGTGCTTTCCTCCGCGATGGTCATCACGCCCGGATGGCGTTCGTAGCAGACTTCGTTGCAGCGTTTGAGGAAATGGATCGCGCCAAGATTTTCGCGACCACCAAATGCGTTCGGCACCCACTCGCCATGCTCGCGCGAGTAGTCGAGGTAGAGCATCGAAGCGACAGCATCCACGCGCAGGCCGTCCACATGATATTCGGCGAGCCAGAAGAGCGCGTTGGCGATGAGGAAATTTCGGACTTCGTTGCGCCCGTAGTTGAAAATGAGTGTGCCCCATTCCTGATGCTCGCCCTGGCGCGGGTCGGCGTGCTCGAAGAGCGCAGTGCCATCGAAGCGCGCAAGGCCGTGGGCATCTTTTGGGAAATGACCGGGCACCCAATCGAGGATGACGCCGATGCCGCGCTGGTGTGCGCGATTTACGAAATCACGGAACTCGTCCGGATTCCCGTGGCGTGAAGTCGGCGCGAAGTAGCCGCAGACTTGATAGCCCCACGAGCCATCGAATGGATACTCGGCCACGCCCATCAACTCGATGTGCGTGTAGCCCATTTCCACGACGTAATCGAGCAGCGTGTCCGCCAGTTCGTGCCACGTCAGCACGCCGATGCCGTCCTTGCGCCGCCACGATCCGGGATGCACTTCGTAGATGCTGACAGCCTCGCGATGCCACTCGGTCGTGCGACGTTTCTCCATCCACTGCGCATCGTCCCAAGTGAATTTGTCGAGCTTCCACACGAGCGACGCCGTGGCCGTGCCGTGTTGTGAAAAGAACGCGAACGGATCGCTCTTCACATGCAGCGCACCGTCGCCTCCGAGTAACTCGAATTTGTAGTGCGCGCCCTCGCTGACATCCGGGAGAAAAATCTCCCAAACGCCGATGGGGAAAATTTTACGCATGACGTGAACGCGCCCGTCCCAGCCGTTCCAATCACCGACGACCGACACGCGCCGCGCATTCGGAGCCCACACGCGGAAGACCGTGCCGGACACGCCATCGTGCTCCTCGCAATGTGCGCCGAGCCGGTGCCACAATTCCCAGTGCTGACCCTCGGAAAACAAATGCTGATCGAGTTCGCCGAGCATCACGGGAAATGAATAGGGATCGCGCATTTCCCAATGCGCTCCATCGTGTCCAGTGCAGCGCAGCGTGTAGCTGATGAGGTCTTTTGCGCCGTTGAGCTTGGCGACGAAAAATCCCGCTACGTCCACACGCACGGCGGGCCATTCACGCAAGCCGCCAATTTCCCGCACGATGATGGCGCGTGCGCCGGGCTGGAAAATCCGGACTGTCAGGGCTCCTGCATCTTCATGCAATCCGAGCAGAGCAAAGGGATCGCCATGGTCGGCGCGAAGGAGCGATGCGATGGAAGCTGTAATGCCCGTCATACATTCTTGGTAGTCGCCGAGGAGGAATGCGGCAAGCGTGCTCGTGAGCACGATGCGTCTTCCGCTACGAAATCAAGAGCGGCGCGATGTGCCGGTTGTAAATGGCGCGCCAACTCGATTGAGAGCACACAGCCTTGCGGGCGATGTGCGCGGAGCTTGCGCTGAGATGCGAAATGATCTGCGCGGCGATGGCGGCTGGCGAGGCTGCCAGATCGAAAAATGTAGCGCCCGCAGGTGCGATGGCGCGCAGAGGCTCGATGTCGGCGGCGAAGACTGGAATGCGATGGAGCGCGGCTTCGAGCATGGGCAGGCCGAAGCCTTCGCTGCGACTTGGGAAAATGAGCGCGTCAGCGATGGTGTAGAGAGCTGCGAGTTCGGCGTCGGCGATCTCGAAATGCTCGCCGACGAAGATCGCCTCGCGCTCGATACCGAGACGCGCTCTTTCGGCGCGCAGCCATGTGGCGTAGTCGCGCGACGCGGGGTTGTGCGGGTCTTCGGCTCCGGTGATGAGGAGAAGTGGGACGGGCGTCCCGCCTGTCGGAGTGTGGCAGGCGTCTCGCCTGCCGAAGATGGATCGTGCAAGCGGTGTCACTCGGGACAGGCGAGACGCCTGTCCCACTACGACAGCCGGGACGGCTGTCCTACTTTGCGATTTCATCGCTGCGATGACGGCGAGACTCAGTTCGACGTTCTTTCGCCGCAGCAAACGTGTCGGATGAAACAGGACGATCCGTCCATCAAGCAGCGAAAATTCTTCAGCGAATCGCGCGACGTTCGCTGGCAATCCGAGCACACGCGCTGGGTCGAGGCCGTTTGGAATGATCGCGCAATTCTCGCCCGTGAGTTCGCGGAACTGCCGTGCGCGCAATTCCGAGACGGCAATGTAGCGGTAGCGCGGGTGCGCGCGCCGGAGCATCTCGGGCACGGGCGCGAGGTCGGGATTGCACGCAGCGATGTCATGCACCCACGCGATGAAACGGACGGCGGGCAGTTCGCCGGCGAGTTGCGCGAGCGCGTTCGTCAACACCATGTCGAAGGGCATGGTTGCGACGTTGTGGATAAAGACCACATCGCTCGCAGCGAGCACGGGACGCAGCGTGGCGGCGCAATTTTCCGCAGGTAAATGAACGACGCGCACGCGCGGATCGGCGCTCGCACCGCGCTGGCAGAGGACGGTGACTTCGTGGCCGTGCGCTGCGAAAAGCCGCGCGTGCTCCTCCATCACCCGCTCGACGCCGCCGACCACGGGCGCATACGCATAGTGGACAAGGGCGACCTTCATGGCGCGGGCGCTGCTTTCCGGGTTGGTATGAGAATCGTAGCCATCGTCGTCGTGCTCGCCATCGTCTATTACATTTACGGACGCAACGGCGACAAAACATCACCACTAAATCGCGTAGCCGAAGCGCAGGCCGAAGCGGCGCAAGTCACCCCCATGTCCCCGCCCCCGCAGCCGACAAACTCCCTGCGCGCTCCGATGGATCGCACCCGCCAGGTGCTCGAACAAGTGAAGAAGCGCAACGGCGAGTAGAGTTCCCAGCAAAAAAGGCGACCCCGTTGCGGAGTCGCCTTTGATGGAAAGATTTTTGCCGGGCCTTATTTGAGCGCGCCGATTTGTTGGGCGAGGCGGCTCTTGTGGCGGTTGGCTTTGTTTTTGTGGACGCGATTTGTTTTCGCGGCCTTATCGAGCACTCGGGAAACTTTGGACAAAAGCGCCTTCGCTTCGTCTTTCTTGCCGCCAGCGATTGCGGCGCGGATGGCTTTCAATTCGGATTTCATCACCACCTTCACCTTGCGGTTGCGTGCGGTGCGTTTGATCGTCTGACGTGCGCGTTTGGCGGATGATGCTGTATTGGCCATAAATGTTTTCGGATTTGGAAAAGGAGCGCGGAGACTATGGGTGGAGCCTCGCTTGTCAAGCGGCCTGCCAGAGTTTGTTTCAAACCCCTGCTAAAGCCTCATCCATCATCGCCCGCCGTTCGGCAGGCTGCGTCCAGCGCCATTGGGCCTCGGGTTCGAGCGAGGCGATGGGATCGAAAAAGAGGAATTGTTTTCCAGGCTTCACGCTGGGCGAGGTGAAGACGCTCACGCCGGTCTCGCGGCTGTAGTAATCTGCGGAGTGGACGTCCCGTTTTCCGCCGCCACCGGGAGCATCGAGCGTAAAGAATGGCGTGTTGAAACCCGCCGTCGCCCCGCGGACGTGGCGCTCCAATGTCTGCGCGACGTGGAGCGGCGTGCGGAGGTCTTCGACGCCGGGGACCATGTCGTGGACATAGACGTAGTAGGCGTGGACGTTGATGAAACTGAGCCGCCGCACGAGCAGCGTCATCGCGTCGGGTGTATCGTTCACGCCGCGCTGGAGGACGGTCTGGCAGCGGACGTGGATGCCGCGCTCGGTCATGCGTCCGAGGGCGTCCTCGGTGAAGCCGGTGATTTCGTTTGCGTGATTGAAGTGCGAGTGGACGACGACGTCTTTGTGCAGCGAGCGGCCTAGCTCGACGACGCGGGTGAGCGCGTCGAGCCATGCGTGGTCGGTGAGTATTTTTTGCGGGAGGACGCACAGGCCCTTCGTCGCATAGCGGAGACGGCGGATGTTTGGCATCGCGAGCAAACGGCGTCCGATGGACTCGATGTGCGCAGGGCTGAGGTTGTAGGTATCGCCGCCGGAGATGACGATGTCTTCGAGTTGCGGCTGACTTTCGATGTAGGCAAACGCCTCGTCCCAGCGCGTCGTGCTCGCGGAGAGCTTCATTTTTTCCACGACCTCGGTATCCGCGCCGACGGCGTAGCTGCGCGTGCAAAAGCGGCAATAGACGGGGCAACTCGGCTGCGGGAGAAAGAGCGCCTTGTCCGGGTAGCGATGCGTGAGGCCGGGGACGGGCGAGTCCTCGCGTTCGTTGAGCGAATCGAAGCGCAGCATCGGGTGGTCGGGTTGCTGCTGCGAGCGGAGGGGGAGAAATTGCGTGCGGATCGGGTCGGCGAGCGCGTTGCTCCAATCCACGAGCGCGAGGAGATAGGGCGAAATGCGCAGGGCCATCGGCGCGGCGGCGATGCCCGCTTCGACATCGGCGTAAAAGAAATCCGGCACGAGCGCGCCGAGTGTGTCGCGGAGCTGGCGGACGTTGGTGACGGCGTGCTTGTTCTGCCAGCGGTGGTCGCCGAACTCGGCTGCGGTCACCGCCGCGTATCCGGGAATCGTGCGCCAGAACTCATCACGCCGTAGGTCGCGATGAGCGAGGGAATGTTGGTGAATGGTGGACGGCGGGTCAACGTGTGCGGGGTCGAGGACGAGATTGCGAGTATGCATGGTGATAGTGGGCAAAAA
>JAYUIF010000031.1:0-2501 GCA_043766295.1 Spartobacteria bacterium
GTATTCGCGTTTTCGATGTTCGCAAACCATTCAGCTTCCGGCGGCACAGCCGCCAAGATTTGAAACTCTCTCGCCGTTAATTTCCGTTCACCACTTTGAACCGCGACCAGCTTTCCGTCTCTCACCATCCTCCCCTCCACGATCTCCACTTGTAGCATTGATAAAATACATTATCAATGCTTGGTGAGTCATTTTCTGAGTGGGAAATTTTTTATAGGACGGTGAGACATTTCCGCCACAGATTGACCCGTCAATCAGCCATCCGCCAAGGCGAGCGGTCCGTCCATGTTTTCAAGGTATCTGCCGCCCACGTCGTCGGTTTGTCCGTGTGGCAGACATTGCAGGCATTCGGAACTTTCTCAGCATCAGTTTTTGCGGGACTTACAAACTTGAACGTGTGGCTGCGCACATTCACGTCGCCGAGCGTCTGCGCGATTTTCGGCATGTGACACGCGCGGTTTGTTTTTGCGCCCAAGCCTGACGCGCATCCCGACGCCATCCCGACGACATGATGAACGTGGAATTCACCCACCACGGCGACGCCTGCACATTCGAGACGCTGCTAAAGCGCTTCGCCATCACCGACTCCGCCGCGCGCCGCATCGGCGAGATGATTCACGACGCCGACTTGGAGGACGGAGAATTCCAGCGCCCCGAATGCAGCGGTCTCGACCTTGTTTTCAAAGGCTGGGCACGCCTCAGCCTCAGCGATGCGGAGATTCTGGACATGTTTCGACGCGCTCCTCGCCTCATTGCGCAAGGGCGGCTACTGAACGGTGATTCACGGAAACTGACATTGCATGAGGCGGATTTGGAGGGGTAATTTTTGAAAAACACGGTTCCTTCATTGTGGCGCTGGTGCCCCGCGTCCTGTATCCCATGCTCTCAAATGCTCTCCCAATTCCTTGCGGTAAAATGCTGGCTCTACGTCGAGACGTTCCTGCTCATTGCCTTTTCGGTTTGCGCCGGAGAAACTGCACCCGAGATCGCAAAGAAAGAAGACGACTCGCCGCGATGGAAACTCACAACGGGCTGGTATCACTTTACCAACAAGACCAACGCGGGTGACTTCAACCTGCGCTACACATGGAAAGACGTTGGCAATTTCTGGATCGGCTACTATCTGCCGGAGGGCCGCAGCGCGGATCAATATCGCGTCGGCTGGGATTCGCAGTTCACTTTGAGCCCGGTGCGGATCATGCCTTCGCTTCAAGTGGCATCGGGTGATTTTTTCGGCGGAAGCTTTGGCGTCGAAACCGGCAAGGACTGGTTTATCGGCGCGGGATACGGACGCACGAACCTGCGGCCCTATGTGAATCTGAATTTCGATCCGAATGATTCCTACACCATCAATGGCGGCTACCGCTGGAAAAATGGAGCCTCCGCCAGCGTGCTCTGGGTGCAGGATGTCCGGCTGAATCCCGATCAGAAGCACCTGCACTTAGTTTACCGCACGCCACTGCCCAAAGGCCGGCGTCTCACGCTGGATGCGCTTTTCAAGACGGGCCTCGTGGGAGGCAATACGATCCACAAAGTCGGCGCATCGGTGACCTATGACTGGCCGCGGTACTTTGTCCGCGTCGCCTACGATCCCCATGCAAATTTCGCCCCGGAAAGCATGTGGCGCTTTTCCGTCGGGATGAGGTTTTAGCTTTTGGACTTCAGCAGCCTAATGTGCGCGCGTCTTAGGATTCCCTTGCCAGACGATTTTTTCCAGCGTCGGTTTTCCAAAAAACGGCACCCGGTAGTAGATTTCGGCGTGCCCAGGATTCAGTGCGGATGCAGAGACAATTTCCGCATCTTTCACGAAGGTGGTCCACCGCCCCCATTGGAGCAGGAGCAACTCGCCATGTTCATGCAGTTTCACGGCGAGCAAATGCTTTTCCCGATCTATCCCCTCAACGGTTCCGGACAGATGAGTCGCCGGTGAGTGGTGTGCGGAGGCTTTACCGGCGCACAACACGAAGCATGACAGAATCAGCCAGCGAAGCGCCCGTGGCCATTGCCTGCATTTCACCAGTGCTTTGCCCCTCGTAAAATAGTCTCCGGCTGATTTGGTGTGATGGTTTGTCAAATGACGGGTTGGGATTTTCATGTTTGGGACTGCGTTTTTTTTGTTTCAAACCACGGGTAAAGAATCGGTACGATGAAGAGTGTCAGCAGCGTGGCAGTGATGAGGCCGCCGATGATCACCGTGGCAAATGGCCGCGATGTTTCCGCACCCACGTCATGCGAAAGCGCGGCGGGTAGCAGCCCGAGCGCGGCCATCGCCGCAGTCATCACGACCGGGCGTACGCGGGACATCGCGCCTTCGCGCACGGCCTCGGCCATCGCGACGCCGCGGTCGCGCAGCTCGCGCATCCGCTCGACGAGCAGCACGCCATTTTGCACGGACACGCCGAAGAGCGCGATGAAGCCGACGAGCGCGGAGACCGAGAGCGAAAGCCCAGCAAGCGGCAGTGCGAGGACTCCGCCGACAGCGGCGAAGGGCACATTCAGCA
>JAYUIF010000032.1:0-2500 GCA_043766295.1 Spartobacteria bacterium
TCTCACGGCCTGCTGGATGCGCTGACAAATGGCGGACTGGGTGTCGGATTCTTTGCGCCGTTCTCCGGGCGGCGCTATTTTTTCCCGGCGGAATGGATCGAAGTGTCTCCCATCGGCGCGGGATTTTTCTCAGCGCGCGGACTGGCGGTGCTGAAGTCGGAACTGCTCACCGTGTGGTTCCCGTGTGCGCTCGTTGCATTACTCGGCACGGCGCTGCGCCTGAATGCGAGAAGCGTGCGCGAAAATGGGGGATGAGTAGTGCGAGCCTCATCGCCATTATTGAAGTGTGACTCTTGGTAGATGGCTGGCAGGTCGTGTTCGCATTTGATCATGCTGGATGAATTCTGAACTTCACGCGGATGGGCGGGAGTGCGTAGCGTGATCGCATGGCCGAAGTATTACGCACGAAACAATCCGGGGAACTGACTCAGACTTTTTTGGAGTTTCTCCTCATGCAGACGCAGCAGGCGCTTTTCGCGCTGGGCAAGCATCCGAGCCGCCCGCCAAATTCGCCGCCGCCGAATCTCCAACTCGGGAAGATGTATGTGGATCATCTCATCATGCTGCGATGGAAGATGGAGGGGAATTTGAACAGCGAGGAGTTGGGGGCGTTGAATAATGGCATCACGCTTTTGCAGGGCGCACTCATCGAAGTGATGAAGGAGAGTGCGCAGTGAGGCCGCAATTTCAAACGGGCAATGTGCTGTGGGGCGGCGAGCAGCCGGTGTTTATTCTCGGGCCGTGCGTGATCGAGTCGGAGGAATTTGTGTGGCGGATGGCGCGTGCGATTCACGGCGTCTGCCGCGAGGTGGGGGCGCAATTTATTTTCAAAGCGAGCTACGACAAAGCGAATCGCACAAGCGTGAAGAGCGCGCGCGGGCCGGGGCTGCGCGATGGGTGCGGGATTCTGGCGGCGATTGGGAAGGAGCTGAATGTGCCGGTGACGACGGATGTGCATTCGCCGGATGAGGCGCGCGCTGCGGCGGAGTTTATTGATTTGCTGCAAATCCCGGCGTTCCTCTGCCGGCAGACGGATTTGATCCAGGCGGCGGCGGAGACGGGGCGTGCGGTGAATGTGAAAAAGGGGCAGTTCCTCGCGCCGTGGGATGTGAAAAATATCGCGGACAAACTGCGCGCGTTTGGTTGTGAGCGGTTCATGTTCACGGAGCGCGGGACGACGTTTGGCTACAACAATCTGGTGGCGGATATGCGTTCGCTTTACTGGATGCGCGAGCTGGGCTGCCTCGCGGTTTTCGATGCGACGCACAGTGTGCAGCGTCCCGGCGGAGGAGGGGACACGACCAGCGGCGACGGCGTGCTTGCGCCGGTTCTCGCACGGGCGGCTGTGGCTGCGGGTTGCGACGGTGTATTTATCGAGACTCACGAAGACCCGTCGCGTGCATTAAGTGACGGGCCGAATCAAATTCCGCTGGCACAATTGCCCGCACTCTTAAAGACTCTCATTCAAATCCATGCGCTCGTTCGTTAAGTCAGCCATTTTTTTCCTCGGAGCAGCGATCAGTTTCGCACAAGTCCCCGCGAAGAAAGATGAGCCGAAGAAGGAGCATAAAAAGGATGCCCCAGCGAAGGACGCCAAGGCTGGAGCAAAGCCTGACGGGAAAACGGCGAAGGGTTCGGGCAAGAAGGATGCTAATTTGAATTTACCAGTGCCGCCGGGACAGCCGCAGAAGGGCTTGAAAATCCCCGTCTATGATGGGAACGGCAAACTGACGATGAACTTTCACATCGGCACGGCGACTTGGATTGATGACGAAAACATCAAGATGCAGGAGATGCACATTGAGACATTCAATGAGGACGGCAGCCGCGATATAGATATGGAAATGCCTGACGCGATGCTGAACAACAAGACGCACGATCTCACATCCAAAGTGCGCGTGAATGTGAAGAGGGACGATTTTGAAATCACGGGAAACAGCATGACATTTAATCTCGAAACGCGGCAGGGAACGCTCGGCGGCGGGGTGAAAATGCTCATTTATAATCTTGCGGATGAGACCGGCGAGCAGCCGAAGGAGAAAAAAGCAAAGATAGAAATAGAACCAATCAAGGAGGAACAAAAATGAAGCAAAGTGCAAAGCTCGCCATCGTGGCGTCACTCACCGTGTTAGTCGTATCAGCAGGCGCGCAGGCCCTGCAATTCGACGGCGGCAGCGTGGAGATTAAACCGATCAAAACTGAAGTTGCGAAACCCGCCACGGCAAAAACGCCGAACGCAACTCCTGATGCTGCTGCGCCCAAGCCAGCCAAGGCACCGACGGAGATTATCGCCCGCGAAGCGAGTCTCGATAACAGGAATCACATCGCCATTTTTACCGGCGAAGTGGACGTCAAGGACCCTGAGTTCAATTTGGATTGCGACAAGCTGACAGTGTATCTCAAAAAGCCGCAGCCAGCCGCAAAAGCAGCAGAGCCAGTCGCTGCGAAACCTTCCGATAAAGCGGCCAAGAGCGATAACGGTGGCAACATCGAAAAGGCG
>JAYUIF010000033.1:0-2499 GCA_043766295.1 Spartobacteria bacterium
CTTCTTTCAAAAGATAGTAGCCTTTCACCAAGTCGCCGCCGGTGCCGCCGGGGATGAAAAGCGAAAAAAACAATCCGACCATCAGCAGTCCGTAGAGCCGCCGCCACGAGATGCGAATGCCCTGCACGCGCAGCAAAATTTGCCAGCGGATGCCGGCGAGTAATTCAAAAACGCCATACGCTGCGACGCCCCCTGCAAGCCAGCGTCGGTCGGCTTGCTGGACGGCATCTTTGAGCGTGCGCTGTTTTGCCGGATCATGAAAAACCCACCACAGCAGCGCGGCAGTGGCGGCGAATTGAAATAGCCAGAGGAAAGTTTTTTTCACTCGCCGAAGCGTTCCTTCCACTTCGCGAGGGAGGTGGTGATTTCTTCCTTTGTCCTTCGCGGGCTCATCTCAAAAACAAAGAGTGTGTCCTTCGGGATGTGTGGCAGGAGCTTGTCGTATTCGACGTCGCCGGTGAAGGGGGCCATGTGGTCGCGGCCCGGCCATTTGGTGTCGTGGAGATGGCAGCCGATGAGGCGCGGTGCGATTTTTTCAAACCACTGGACGTGGTCGAGGAAGCCGAGGTTGTGCTTTACCTGCACGTGACCGAAGTCGTGCCAGTAGCCTGCGGTGGGGGCGGGAAATTGGTCGAGCACGGCGAGCATTTCGCGCTCGCTGGGGATTTCCTCGAAGCTGTGGCGGCTCTCGATGCCGAGCCGGATGCCCTGTTCGGCGGCGTAGTCGTAAACGCGGCGGAGGCTCACGAGCATTCGCTGAAACGGTCGCTCCCAACCGGCCTCGCGCTTTCTCACGCCTTCGAGTTTCAGGCGGACGAAATCCTTACTCATGTGCATCCCGACTTCCGCCATTTTCACGAGTCTTTCCGTGTAGTCAGCGATGGGCACGCTGCCGAGGTGCATGACGACGAACGGAGCGCCGAGCCGCTTTGCGAAATCAATCGTCTTGAGCGAGTGGCGCACGGCGCGCTCGCGTTCGCCTTCGAGGTGCGAGGAAAGTTGGTAGCAGTCGGGCGAGGCGCGCGGGATTTCCGGCGGCAGCGGGCAGAAATTATGGAGCGAGGAAACTTTCACTTTTCCCGTCTCCCACATTTTGAGGATGCCCTCGACGAGAGGGAGGCGGATGCCGTGGCCGAGTTCGACGGTGTCGAAGCCGAGGTCGAGTATTTCTTGGATCATCGCGGCGCCGTCGGTGTGGCGTCCGGAGTTCCAGCAGGTGGAGCAGCTAATCATTGGGCGGCGGCGATACTACCGCTCCCGATCCATTGCGCAACGCGAACCGAATGATTCATTGAACAAAATGCCGGCTGGTGCATTCTCACCTGTGCCGTGAAAACTTTTCGCAGCCAGCATTTCGTCAGGATTTTGGTCGGAGTTGTAACTCTTCTCTGCTGGCTCGCGCTCTCAAATCACTGCGCACTTTCCGGAGTTCTGGGCGAAATGCGTCAGTCCGCGCACACGGCAGGCGAGCCAGTTTGCTGTCACAAAAACGCACGGGCTCCCGAGGAGAAAGCGCCCTGCCCGCAGATGCCGCAGGGCTGCTGCAAGACGCTGAACGTCGTCACGCCCGATGGTGCGAAGCTGCCCGTCGCAGCGCAGGGGGACGTTTTGAAAGCGCCACTGGTCTTGCTGCTCGCCATCTCGATTTCGGTATCATGCGAAGTAAATGCCGCGCCAGAAACCGGGCCGCCGCCGGACGTTCCTTCCTTCGCTGAAGTTGTATTGCAACGGAGCCTGCTTTCGCACGCTCCGCCCTTCGCCGCGTAGCGACACGGCTCCCGCAGTGCGGGAGATTTCACCGTCGTCGCCGCGCAACCCTGCGCCCGTGCGGGCGCGGTGTGTTCGCGTGATCCCGTTCACTCCGCACCGTCGCGGCGCGCGCTTGTCTGCCCGCGTGAACGCGACGGCAACCAACAACGGCAGGCTTTTTAAAAACAAAACAAACAACATGAAGACAAACATCCGCATCATCGTCGGCTTGATCGCCGCAGCTTGCGTTTTTTCGAGTTCGGCTATGGCCGTAACACTCGATGATGCGGTGGGCGCTGCGCTGGCTAGCAATCTCGATTTGCGCGCTGCAAGGTTTGAAGTAGAGAAGGCGCGCGGGCGGCTGATTCAAGCGGGGCTTTGGCCGAACCCGGAGATGGAGTTCGGCGGGCGAACAGATCGGCTTGGAAATAGGGAGGGTGAACGGACATTGAGCGTCGGGTTCGTGCAGGCGTTTCCGATTGCGGGGCGGTTGAGATTTGCGAAGGAAGTCAGCCGTGTGGATGTGGCGCAGGCGATGGTGGAGATTCGCAATCGCGAGCGGCTGCTCATCGGCGAGGTGCAGCGCGACTTTCTCACGGCGCTGCTTTTGCGGCAGCAGATGGCGACGAATCGCGAGTTCATCGGCGTGAATCGGGACTTTGTGAATCTTTTCGAGCAGCGGCTGAAGAAGGCGGAAGTCTCGGAGGTGGATGTGAATCTCGCGCAGGTCGAATTGCAGCGCGTGGAATT
>JAYUIF010000034.1:0-14335 GCA_043766295.1 Spartobacteria bacterium
CGCGCCGGCTACCTCTACTCCGCGATGGCGGACATGGTGCGCTTCAGCGAAGCCCCCGGCTACGAGAAGGCGCTCGACAGTATTTGGAACGACGTCGTCGGTCGCAAAATGTATCTCACCGGCAACATCGGCACCGGCCAGTATGGGGACGAAGGATTTGGCGACCCGTATCTCCTGCCGAATGAAAGTGCGTATTGCGAAACCTGCGCCGCCATCGCGCACGTCCTCTGGCAGCACCGCATGTGTCTGCTCAAAGCCGACGCCAAATACGCCGACGTGATGGAACTCGCCCTCTACAACGGCGTGCTCTCCGGCGTTTCACAAAGCGGCGATCTCTTCCGCTACCAAAACCCACTCAGCAGCGGGCACGGCAGCGAACGCCACCATTGGATCGGACTTTCCTGCTGCCCGACGAACATCGCCCGCATCATCCCGCAAGTCGGCGGCTTCATGTATGCCGTGGGAGAAAATGAGATTTTCGTGAACCTCTACGCTGCGAGTGAAACGAAACTCCAACTCAACGGCAGCACACCCATCAAGCTGGCGCAGGAAACTGAATACCCGTGGGAAGGCCGCGTAAAAATGACCGTTGCCACGGAAAAACCCGCAGAGTTTTCCATCGCGCTCCGCATACCCGGCTGGGCGCAAGGCCGCCCCGTGCCGAGCGATCTTTATACTTTCGCCAACGCAAAGCCCGCGCCCATCGAATTGAAAATCAACGGCAAGCCCGCCAATGCAACGCCCGCCAAAGACGGCTACGTCCACCTCAAGCGCACTTGGAAAGCGGGTGACATCATCGAACTCAATCTCCCCATGCCCGTCCAGCGCGTCCACGCCCACGAAAAAGTCGCCGAAGACAAAGGCAAAGTCGCCCTCATGCGCGGGCCCATCGTTTACTGCGTGGAAGCCGCCGACAATCCCGGCATTTCTGAAATCAGCGTGCCAAGCCTTTGGGAGTTTGCCACCAAGCTACAAACGAATCCCCTCCTCGGCACGTGCCTCAACATCGGTCCAGTCGGAAAAAATGAGGATCACCAATTCGACGCCGTTTCTTTCACCGCCATCCCCTCCTTCGCGTGGGGCAACCGCACCAAAGGCGCAATGGCCGTCTGGCTCAACGAGCCCAACCCTGCTTCCAAAAATGCGGCTCCCAAGAAATAATCCGTCGCGCGCTACGATTGCGTTTCACCCCGCGAGCGCGGCTTTCCAGCGGGCGAGTTGAGCGGCCACATTTTGCGGGGAAGGTGCGCCGGTAGCTTTGCGTGCGGCCATTGCCTTGGCGAGATCGAAGCACTCGAAAACATCGGCGGCGAACGCGGGCGAAAGTTGCTGGTAGTCGGCGAGCGTGAGCGCGGGCAGTCCGCACGCGCGCTGGGCGCAGAGGGCGACGGCTTTGCCGATCACTTCGTGCGCTTTGCGAAATGGGATGCCGCGATTCACCAAATAATCGGCGAGGTCGGTGGCGAGCAGCATGGGATCGGCGACGGCGGCGGCGCAGGCGGGGCGGTTGATTTTAATGCCACGCATCATGCCGGTGAAAACGGCGAGAGAATTTTTCACCGTATCCACGCTGTCGAAGACCGGCTCTTTGTCCTCCTGCATGTCGCGATTGTAGGTCATCGGGAGTCCTTTCAGCGTAGTGAGAAGAGACACGAGATTGCCGATGACGCGCCCGGTTTTTCCGCGCGTGAGTTCGGCGACGTCGGGGTTTTTTTTCTGCGGCATGAGCGAGCTGCCCGTGGTGTAGGCGTCGCTGATGGTGATGGTTTGAAATTCGCTCGATGCCCACAGGATCACGTCTTCGCTGAGACGCGAAAGGTGCGTGGCTATGAGCGCGAGCGCGGCGAGCAACTCGACGGCGAAGTCGCGGTCGCTCACGGCGTCCATGGAGTTTTGCGTGACGCCATCGAAGCCGAGCTGGGCTGCGATGAATTCGCGGTCGAGCACGATGGTGGAACCGGCGATGGCGCCGCTGCCGAGCGGGAGGATGTTCATGCGCTTGCGGGCGTCGGCGATGCGGGCGTGATCGCGCGCGAGCATTTCCACGTAGGCGAGCAGGTGGTGGGCAAAAGCGACCGGCTGTGCGCGCTGGAGATGCGTGTAGCCGGGGATGATGACGTCGCTCTCGCGCTCGGCGACCTCCACGAGCGCACGCTGCAACTCGCACAGCAAAATGCCGAGCGAATCGCACTCGTCGCGCAGGTAGAGCCGGAGGTCGGTGGCGACTTGATCATTGCGCGAGCGGGCGGTGTGGAGCTTCGCGCCGGCGTCGCCGATGCGATGGGTCAGCTCAGCCTCGATGTTCATGTGGATGTCTTCGAGCGCGAGTTTGAACTCAAATTTCCCCGCCGCGATCTCCGCGCCGATCTCGCGAAGGCCCGCGACGATCTGCGCGCGCTCGTCCTTGGAAATCAGCCCCGCCTTTTCCAGCGCGGCGCTGTGGGCGATGGAGCCTTCGATGTCGTGCCGCCAAAGCCGCCAGTCGAAGCTGATGCTTTCGCTGAAAGTTTGGAGCAACTCGGCGGTTGGTTCTTGGAATCGTCCTTTCCACATAAATTCGGGCGTGAGAAATCGCCCACGCGGGGCTTGGAGGCAAGACCAGTGATTCAAATCGTGATGCTCGTTGACGTGACCGGTTGACTGTCGCGCGCTCGCTCGGTAGGCAAAGCGGCGATGTCCAGTCACCACGGTCTCGCATTTCGCATCTCCACTTTCGGCGAATCCCACGGCGGAGCAGTCGGCGTGATCATAGATGGCTGCCCGCCACGCTTGGAACTGAACGAAGCGGACATCCAGCGCGATTTGGATCGCCGCAAACCCGGCCAGAGCGAAATCGTCACACCGCGCGCGGAAGACGATCAGTGCAAAATTTTGAGCGGGGTTTTCGAGGGCCGCACCATCGGCACGCCCATCGCGGTGGTGGTGTATAATAAAGACGCGCGCCCCGAGGCATACACGGAAATGGAATCGGCGTTCCGTCCTTCGCACGCGGACTACACGTATCAGGCAAAATACGGCATCCGCAACTGGCAGGGCGGCGGGCGTGCGTCGGCGCGCGAGACCATCGGGCGCGTGGCGGCGGCGGCGATTGCGAAGAAGGTGCTCGCGCAATTCGCGCCGGAACTGGAGATCGTCGCCTACGTAAAAAGCATCCATCACCTCGTGGCGGAGGTGGACGTGGACGCGGTGAAATTTGAGCAAGTCGAGGCGAACATCGTGCGCTGCCCGGACGCGGCGATGGCGGAAAAAATGATCACATTCATCAAGGCCGTGCGCAGCGAGGGAGACAGCGTCGGCGGTGTGATCGAGTGCGTCGTGCGCGGTTGCCCGGCGGGCTGGGGCGAGCCGGTTTTCGATAAAATCGAAGCCGAACTTGCGAAGGCGATGCTCTCGCTTCCGGCGACGAAGGGATTTGAAATCGGCAGCGGCTTCGCAGGCACACTCCAGCGCGGGAGCGAGCACAACGATGCGTTCGTAATGAGCGCGGGCCGCGTGCGCACGCGCACCAATCGCAGCGGCGGCGTGCAGGGCGGAATCACCAACGGCGAGCCGATCTTTTTCCGAGTCGCGTTCAAGCCCACGGCGACCATTTTCCGCGAACAGGAAACCGTGAGCACAACAGGCGAGGCCACCCTGCTCAAAGCGCGCGGACGTCACGACCCATGCGTGCTCCCGCGCGCGGTGCCGATGGTCGAGGCGATGGCGGCGCTCGTGCTTTGCGATCACGCATTGCGCCATCGCGCGCAGTGCGGCCAGCCATGAAAGAGTGGAGCGCAGACGCGCTGGTAAATGCCTATTTTGCAGTCGCCGTCATCGTGGTTTTATTGCTCGCGTGGAACGGCTGGAAGCAGGGCGTGCTGCGGCAACTCGTCACTCTCACAGCCATCGCGTCTGCCTACGTAGTCGGCTGGTTTGGCGCAGAAAGCGCGGCACCGCTCTTTTGGTTTTTGCATTTCCCCGCACCGCTCACGCGAATCGTCGGCGGTGTCGTCGCCGGATTCGCCGCATTCATTGGAATCCGAACCGTGGGCCTCATCGTCTGCAAACCAACAGCGCAGCAAAAATCCGGCAAGACCCGGATGAGCTACGGCATCCTCGGCGCACTCATCGGACTGCTCTTCGGGAGCGCGTTGTTTTTTGTCGCAAGCAGTGTAATCCGAATGCTCGGTGCCATCGCACAAGCGAGCGTTGATTCCTCTCAACAAGAACACACCGACCAGCCTGCGGCAAATGCGCCGGGCTCCTTCATCAGCGGCCTCGCAAAACTCGGCACCGCGCTCGACAGCGGCAGCACCGGGCAGTTTCTCCGCAACAACGATCCACTGCCGACCGAGCGCGCATTCGCCACGCTCACCAAACTCGGCATCATGGTCTCGCGCGCCGAAGCCGTGGAGCGTTTCACCAACTATCCGGGAATCGCCGAACTCACCAATCACCCCAAGCTCGTGGGATTGCGAAACGACCCGGAGATTGCAGAACTGCTACAAAGCCAGAGCTACTTTCGCCTGCTGCGGCACGATAAAATCGTCGCCCTCGCCAACGATCCGATTTTCGCCGCCGAGATCAAAAAACTCGAATTCGACAAGGCGCTGGATTTCGCGCTGAGCGCAGAAAATGACGCGCCGTAGCCCTGAGCACGGGAAGATGCAGACGGCGGTGTAATGCGCTGCACTCGATAGTTGCCGAAAGGGACGCATCCGCTACACTCGCGCCATGCAATACCCCGTCACACTCATCGAAACGGAGGAGGGCATTGCGGTTTCCTGCCCCGCGCTGCCGGGCTGTCACTCGCAGGGCGCGACCCGCGAGGAAGCCCTTGCCAACATCCGCGAAGCCATCGCGCTTTGGCTGGAAGTGGCGGAGGAAGATGCCGCCCGCGAACTCGCAGCGGAAGGCGCGCACTACAACGCCCTAAAATGAGCAAACCCAGCGGGGCTAAACGCACAAAGAAACAACACAATGAAAACACTGATCACCCTCGCAATCCTCGCAGCCTCATCTGCGTTCGCCCTCGATATACCGAGTGGAGGAAAGATCTACAAAGGCGCAACCATTACGGCTGTAGAGGCGAACGGCATCCGCGTCGTTCACGAGAGCGGAGTAGCCTTCATCAGCTATGACGAGCTGCCAGCAGAGCTTCGGGCTAAATACAGGCAGACGCCAACCGAGTCCTCGGTGCAGAAGGATGAGGAGAAAGCAGCCGCCAAGCAGCCTGTAATACTCCTCGCTCCAGAGTGGGCTGAGAAGTATCGGGAGAGCGAAAGAGTGAGGGCGATAGAGATGGCGAACAAGAAAGCCGAGAGAGACCAGGCTGAGGCGCTGGTAAAGCTGGAAAAGGAGCGACAGGCGAAAGCGTCGGCTGAGGCAGCGGCGGCGGATGCGGCGCATGTAGCGGCAGCGACGGCAACAGCGGTAGCGGAAGAGAAGGCAGCGGACGCGGCGCAGGCAGCAGCAGTGAAGGCGGCACAGGCAGCGGAGGCAGCGCGCAAGGCAAGTAGTGCCGCGTCAGATTCGGCGCAGATCGTTAAGTGGGAGAATGTCGCTATCGCCGTCTTGGGCGTCTTGATCGCCTTGGTTGTCTTGATCCCCGTGGTCCGTCTGGCCCTTTGGATTTGCAATCTTGTGCCGAGCGACAGTTCAACAGCCATAGTGACGACGCAGGAGCGCACCGAGACACCAGCCAGATACGGCGTGGTGGATCTCGCAGCAGATACCGCAGTGGGTGCCGCGAAGTTCACATTCAAGGCGGCGGTTCTTTTCGTTCCCTTCGCCTTCCGGACGGCGGGGAAGATATTGGACCGCATATTCAAGTAATTACGCAATCAACCGCGCAGACGACGCGGGAAAAGTGAGACGTCGCGTGCGGCGGATGCTGGAGAGTTAAGGCTGGGCCATGCTTGAGGGCCGAAGGCCCTCAAGCGAGGCGCACTTTCTCCCGATCACCGTCGGGCGGCAGAAACTTTCATCCGGCTGCGGATGGTCGAGCGTGTAGTGCAGGCCGCGACTTTCGAGGCGCAGCAGTGCGCTGTCCACTATGAGTGATGCGACGGCGACGAGGTTGCGCAGTTCGAGCAGGTCGGTCGTCACTTTGAAGTCCCAGTAAAAATCCTGAATTTCGGCGGCCAAATTGCGCAGGCGTGTCGCGGCGCGCTGGAGGCGTTTGTCTGTGCGGACGATGCCGACGTAGTCCCACATGAGGCGGCGGATTTCGTCCCAATTGTGGTAGATCACGACGAGCTCATCCACGTCGGTCGCGTCGCCGCTTTTCCATGCGGGCAACTCCGGCACCGCACCATCGGGCGGCTGCCATGCGGTGAGCGCGAGCGCGGCGCGGTGGGCGAGGACGACGGCTTCGAGCAGCGAATTACTCGCGAGACGGTTCGCGCCGTGCAGGCCGGTGCAGGCGACTTCGCCGATGGCGAAAAGACCGGGCAGCGTGCTCGTGCCGTCCGCATCCGTGGAGACGCCGCCGCATTGATAGTGCGCTGCCGGGACGACCGGGATGGGCTGCCGCGTGATGTCGAGACCGAGCGCAAGACACCGCTCGTAGATCGTCGGGAAATGCGAGCGCACGAACTCCGCCGGCTTGTGCGAAATATCCACGAACACGCACGGCGCACCGGTGCGCTTCATCTCGGCGTCCATCGCACGCGCCACGATGTCGCGCGGGGCGAGCGCACCGCGTGCGTCGTATTTTTGCATGAACTCGCGGCCGTCCTTGTCCACGAGCCGCCCGCCTTCGCCGCGCACCGCTTCGCTGATGAGGAAAGTGCGCGCCGCAGGGTGAAAAAGACACGTCGGGTGAAACTGGATGAACTCCATGTTCGAGATCTGCGCCCCCGCGCGCCACGCCATCGCTACACCGTCGCCCGTCGCGATATTCGGATTCGTCGTGTAGAGATACACTTTGCCGCAACCGCCCGTCGCGAGCACGAGTTTGTCGCTGCGCACCGTCAGCACCTCGCCCGTCGCCTCGTGCAAAACATACACGCCCACGCAGCGGTCGGGCCCGTCGTGACCGAGCTTGCGCAGCGTCAGCAAATCCACCGCCATGTGATTCTCCAGCAAAGTGATTCGCGGCTCGCGCGAAACCGCATCCAGCAACGCCCGCTCGATTTCGCGCCCCGTCGCATCGCGTGCGTGCAGGATGCGCCGTGCGCTGTGACCGCCCTCGCGCGTGAGATCCGGCGCGCCGTTCGCCTGCTGGTCAAACTGCACACCAATCTCCATCAACTCGCGGATGCGCTCCGGCCCGTCGCGCACGATACCGCGCACCACCGCCTCATCGCAAAGCCCCGCCCCCGCGATGAGCGTGTCGCGCACATGGGCTTGAAACGAATCCGACTCATCCGTCACCGCCGCAATCCCGCCCTGCGCCCAAGCCGTGTTCGTCTCCGCCTTCGCCTTTTTGGTAATGATGGCCACGTTCCCCGAACGCGCCGCCTTCAGCGCAAAGCTCAGCCCCGCGATCCCGCTGCCGATGATGACGTAGTTGAATTGAAGCATCCCGCTGTGTGCCGAGTCCCTTGGAGAAAGACAAGAAAGCGTCCGCAAAAGACGCATCGCGTGCGGCGTCGAAGTTAAGTTTGGAAGCACCGTGCGCCACAGCCGACAATTACATTGCTCGCCACAGTCATCTGCGCGAAAACCACGCACATGAACTTCCCGCCCCGTGATACTTCAACAAATCTGTCGCCCATAAAAGTGCTCACAAACAAAACGTTTCTGTGCGTGATCCACTCGTTAGGCCGCTCCGCGCACCATGCCACTACTCGCTGAAACCCTCGTAGATGAATGGCTCAACAGAAAGGGCTTCTTCACCATTCGCGGCATCAAGGATGGCGTGGCCGAGATGGACTTACTTGGCGTGCGTCCCACGCAAGCCGGTCTTGAGGGCTGGCACGTCGAGGTTCAGGTTAGTTTTCGCCCCGTTTCCTACATCGCCAAACTCACAAAGGCGCTCCAAGCAAAACTCAACAAGAAACCCAATTCAGCTTGGGCGAGACCGCCAGAAATCGTCGATGAGTGCATCCGAGCATGGATTACCAACAAGTTTACCAGCCCCAAAAAGGTTGCCGCACGAGAGCGCGCTTGGTCTGGCATCCAATGGCGTCATTACTTCGTTCACGGCGTCGTCAAATACGAAGCAGAGCTTACCGCAATCCAAGCAAGCGGCATCACGCTCGTATCTCTTCATCAGGTGCTCACCGATATTTGCACCCGTGCCGATGCAGGTTCAGCGGGCGCAGCCGGAACCGACATCGCAGACATAATTGATTACTATGAGAACCGAAAGCCAAGAAACACGGCCTAACCCCAATGAAAGGCGTCAAGGTGGAGCGTAGGAAAAATTAAAATTGGATTGGGATATTGAGTGTTACATTTGGAGGTGGGGTGGGACTTTGGGGAGACGCTGAACAATGCTGCGGTGCCGTGCGGATGGAACACAGCCGTCACGGCTGTGATGGCAAGCGGGCGTCCCGCCTGCATGGGCGCACGGAGTGGCAGCCGGGACGGACTGCCTGCCATCACAGGCGGGACGCCTGTGATCCGTTTTATCTGTGATCCGTTTTATTCAGCGGCTGCTTAGCCGAGCTGCAGGTTATCAATGAGGCGCGTGGTGCCGAGGAAGACGGCGAGCGCGAGGGTGGCGGGATTTTTCACCGTGCGGATGGGAGCGAGCGAGTCGTCGTCCACGATGCTGATGTAGTCCACGCGGGCGAGCGGGGCGGTGGCGATTTGCTTTTCCACGATGCGGCGGAGTTTGGCGGCGCTGCGTTCGCCTTTTGCAAATGCGGCGCGCGCGGCGAGGAGAGCGCGGCGGAGGACGGGAGCGTGTGCGCGCTCGTCGGGCGAGAGGTAGGCGTTGCGCGAACTGAGCGCGAGGCCGTCGGGTTCGCGCACGGTTTCGGCGATGACGAGACGGACGGGCAGATCGAGATCGCGCACCATGCGGGCGATGACGCGGCATTGCTGGAAGTCCTTTCGCCCAAACACGGCGACGTCTGGCTGCGTGATGGTGAAAAGTTTCAGCACGACGGTGCAGACGCCGCGAAAGTGGCCGGGCCGGGCCGCGCCGCAGAGGTGGAGCGAGACGGCGTGTTCGTCCACAAATGTCGAAAAACTTTCGGGATACATGGCGTCCGGTGTCGGGTGAAAAATGGCGTCCGCACCGCAAGCGCGTGCGAGTTTCACATCGGCTGCGAAGGGCCGTGGGTAGCGCGAGAGGTCTTCCTTCGGCGCAAATTGCGTGGGGTTCACGAAGATGCTGACGATGACGGAGCCGCGTTTGCCGGCGAGTTTGCGAGCGCGCTGGATCAAAGCGCCGTGCCCCGCGTGCAACGCGCCCATCGTGGGGACGAGGACGACCGGCCCGGTGCATTTTGCTCGGAAGCGACGGGCGGCGGCGATGGTGGTGAGAATGCGCACGAGGGAGATGTGGAATGACGAATGTCGAATGTCGAATGTGGAATGACGATTGACGGCGGGGCGGTGTCCCACTTTTATGCGCGCCCATTTTCAAAAAGAAACACACACTATGATCAAAATCGGCATCAACGGCTTCGGGCGCATCGGTCGCCTGGTATTTCGCGCAATCTGTGACCAGGGGCTTCTCGGTAAAGAAATCCAAGTCGTCGCGGTCAACGACCTCGTCCCGGCGGACAACCTCGCCTACCTCGTGAAATACGACTCCGTGCAGGGCAAGGCGAAGGAGGAAGTTTCCAGCAAGAAGTCATCGCCCGATTTGGCGGAGGACGACTTGCTCGTCGTGGACGGGCACGAAATCAAATGCCTCGCCGTGAAGGAAGGCCCAGCCGCGTTGCCTTGGAAGGCGCTCGGCGTGGACATCGTGATCGAGAGCACCGGTCTTTTTGTGGACGCGGAAAAGGCGAAGGGCCACATCACTGCGGGCGCGAAAAAAGTCATCATCAGCGCGCCGGGCAAGAATGAGGACATCACCGTCGTCATGGGCGTGAACCACACGAACTACGACGCGGCGAAACACCACATCATTTCCAACGCGAGCTGCACGACGAACTGTCTCGCGCCAGTCGTTCACGTTTTGCTCAAGGAAGGTTTCGGCATCGAGGAAGGCCTGATGACGACCGTCCACAGCTACACCGCCACGCAGAAGACCGTGGATGCGCCGAGCAAGAAAGATTGGAAAGGTGGACGCAGCGCAGCCATCAACATCATCCCGAGCAGCACCGGTGCAGCGAAGGCCGTGGGCCTCGTCTGTCCCGAAGTGAAGGGCAAGCTCACCGGCATGGCGTTCCGCGTGCCGACGCCGACCGTCTCCGTCGTGGATCTCACGGTGAAGACCGTGAAGGAAACCAGCTACGAGGAAATTTGCGCCGCCATGAAAAAGGCGAGCGAGACGTATCTCAAGGGCATCCTCGGCTACACCACCGACGAAGTCGTGAGCAGCGACTTTATCCACGACCAGCGCAGCTCGATTTTCGATGCGGGCAGCGGCGTAGGATTGAATGGCACATTCTTCAAACTCGTGAGCTGGTATGACAACGAGTGGGGCTACAGCAACCGCTGTGTGGACCTCGTGAAATTCATAGCAAGCAAGGGACTGTAATCGTCGCCGGATGATTTATCCCGACTGGCTCCAGCTCAAATACACGATGCTCGGCGTGGGGCTGCTGCTGGTCGTCGCGCACTTGTTTGCGCTGGTGAAGGCGAAGGCTGCGCAGGATTGGCTGCGCGCATTTCCACGCAGCAAAGAGGCTGGCGTGCTGCTGTCCATCGCTGCGGGCGCATGGTTTTTCATGCTCGTGAAATTGATGGACCTTGGTGAGTTCAGCACATGGCGCGAAACCGTGCTCTACCTCACGCCGGTCGCGACTGTGCTCTCCATTTTCTTTATGCGCGATTTTCTCGCCGTGCGTGCGCTGGGAACTCTCGCGCTGCTCGCTGCGGAGCCGCTGTTGGAATCCGCTTTCATGCGCGAGGAACGCATTCGTTTGCTGTTCGTGGCGCTCGTATATGTCTGGGTGCTTTTCGCGATGTTCTGGGTCGGGATGCCTTACACGCTTCGTAATCAAATCACTTGGATCACGGCTTCCGAAAAACGCTGGCGAGTCGCGGCTTTCACCGGGCTCGCCTATGGAGCGTTGATTTGCGTGGGCGGACTACTTGTTCGATGAAACCACGTCGTTCAGTTTGAAGATCGGCAGGAACATCGCGATGACGATGCCGCCGACAATAATACCGAGAACGACGATCAGCAGAGGTTCGAGCAACGAAGTGAGCGCGGCGAGTGTCGCCTCGACTTCTTCGTCCCAAAAGTCCGCCATCTTTTCGAGCATGGTATCAATTTTACCGGTGGCCTCACCGGCGGAAACCATGCGCAGCATCATCGGCGGGAAAATGCTCTGACGACCCAGCGCCGCAGTGAGGTGCTCGCCTTTTTCCACATCACTGGAAACGCCACGGAGTGCATTGGTGATCACGCTGTTTCCCGACGTGTCGCCGACGATCTGCAACACTTCCAGAATCGGCACACCCGAGCGGAGGAGCTGTGCAAAAGTGCGGGCAAAACGCGTCATGCAAATTTTGTGGGTGAGCGGCCCGAAGACCGGCAATTTGAGCTTCCAGCGATCCCAAGTTTCCGTGCCGCTCTTGCTCTTCAGCCATGCGCGAATGGCGTAGAAAACACCAATGATGACGCCGATGATGATATACCAAAAGCTGCGGATGAAGTCGGAGAGGTCTATGAGAAATTGCGTGGGTGCCGGCAGTTTTGCACCGAAGTCGGCGAAGATACTTCCGAAGACCGGCACCACTTTCACGATGAGGAATGTGGTGATCGCGAGTGCGATGCTGATCACGATGACGGGGTAGGTCATTGCCGATTTCACCTTCTTGCGCAGGCGCTCGCTGGCTTCGAGGAAGCCTGCAAGACGATCCAGCACTTCGGCGAGCATTCCGCCGGATTCACCGGCTTTTACCATCGAGATAAAGAGCCGGTTGAAAATATGCGGATGCTTGGCAATGGACTCATTGAAAGTAGAGCCGTCCTGCACGCTGGCACTCACTTCACCGATGACGCGGCGGAGTCCGGCCTGCTTTTTTGGATCCGCCTGCTCGAACAAAGCGGTGAGGGCACCGACGAGCGGCAGGCCCGCATCCACCATCGTAGCGAGCTGCCGTGTGAAGATGACCAGATCCGTGCTCGATACTTTGATCTTACCCCGTGTGATTTTGCTGGTGGCCTTTTGCTGGATGGACAGCACCATGAGGCCGCGCCCCATCAACGTATTGATGGCGTTCTCCTCGTTCATTCCTTCCTGAATGCCGGAGATCATTTTACCGCTGGTGTCGCGGGCTTGGTAGGCAAAGGTAATCATGGTAGTGAGAAAAGCACGCTCGGTGCCATCGAGACTGCTCAGTTCGGGAAATTACAGCACTGAGTGAAAAATCACGCCAGTTCCCGCACCACTCGCGCAGGGGTGCCGACGGCCAGCACGCCAGCGGGGAGCGACTGCGTCACCACGCTGCCTGCGCCGACGACCGTGCCATCGCCGATGCTCACGCCTTTCAGCACCGTCACGTGTGCGCCGAGCCAGCAGCGCGCGCCGATTTTTACCGGGGCGGAAATCAGCGGCCCATCCGCAGGCGCCACGCCGCGCCCGAAAGTGTGGTCGTGATCGGTGATGTAGCAAAACGGGCCGACCATTGTGTCGTCGCCGATTTCGATGCGCTCACTGGCGTCGAGCATCGTGTTTCGGTTTATGTAGCAACGAGCGCCGATGGTGATTTGCGCGCTCTCATTTGTTGCGAGAAGAGTGACGCGTTCATCGAGCGCCGCGCCCTCGCCGAAAGACAAACACTCCGCATGGACGGGCGGTTCCAACCAAACCGGCAGCCGCACTTTCCCTGCGAACTTTGCACCACGCAGACGCAGCCCCCATTTTTGCAAACGCGAAACCACGCCGCGAAAAACGCGCAGCCAGAGCTTGCAGAACGAGCGGTAAATGCTGGCGATGGGATTGGGCATGGCGATTACATCCAAGTTCCCCGCAGGTCTTGCGCCCAGCCTGGATTGCGCTGCCGCACGATGGTGAAAGTCGCAAACAAACGGTGCAGGAAAAATTTCCACGTCAGCCGAATGCCGCGCATCCCGAGCACATCGTGCGCAACGATTCGCTGATTCACGATCCGCTGCCGCGCGAGGCCGAGCACATCGCGCTTCAGCGAATTCGTTCCGTCGCGATGGCTGCATCGTGCATTCACATGAAAGTAGAGCCGGTGCGTCTTGGCGATGCGTGCGGAGCAATGCACATCCTCCATGTAGCTGTAGCCATCGAACGCCGGAAACCGCTCCCGCAAAAACGGCCCGCGCCGGTAAAATACGCAGCCCGAATTCAGCCACTCCGCGCGGATGAGCCCGTTCTCCGCAAGCTCCGTGTAGCACGGCAGACAATTGATCGCCGGGCCGAACAAGCGACCGCCATAGGTCGGATGCGCGTAGCCCGCTTGCAGTCGAAAATACCATCGTGTGAGCCGTGACGGAGCGGCCCGCTGGATTTCATCAATGCGCACCGCCACGCCGCCGATTTCGCCCGCAGCATCCGCATCGAAAACTTCGCACACCAGCGCGCACGCATCTGCGTGGAGCGTGATGTCGTCGTCCATAAACCCCAGCACTTCGCTCGTCGCCGAGCACAATTCAGCGCCTTGGTTGCGTTGTTTCGCCGCGCTTTTCGCGTCGGAGAAAAACCAGCGCACTGGAAGTCGCGCGCTCCATTCCTTGCACAATTTTTTCGTCCGCTCATCGCGCGAAGAATCCACCACCACGATCTCCGCAGGTCGGCGCGTTTGCTTTTCCACGCCGGCCAGCGTCAGCGCGAGATCCTCCGGGCGCTCAAACGTCGCGATGATGAGGCTGTATGCGTGCATTGGGGGACGCATGAAAGCCGCCCGTGCGCCATCCGCAAAGTGCTTTCGATTTTCACACAGACGCGCTGCGCTTGCTACGACCGCGCCCAGCGCCTAAACCGCGCGCCCATGCCGCGACCAAATTCACCCGGCTGGCTCGTCGTCCTCGAAGGAATTGACGGTGCCGGCAAAAGCACCGTCCTCCGCCGACTCGCCGATCACTGCACCGCGCGCGGCATCCCGTGCGTCACCAGCGGCGAGCCCACGCGTGGGACTTGGGGAATGAAACTTCGCCAGAGCATGAGCGAAGGCCGCCTCACGCTCGACGAGGAACTCGCCCTCTTTTTGAAAGACCGCGCCGAACACATCGCCACGCTCATCGCGCCCGCGCTTGCGGAGGGAAAAGTCGTCCTGCTCGACCGCTACTACCTCTCCACCGCCGCCT
>JAYUIF010000035.1:0-6045 GCA_043766295.1 Spartobacteria bacterium
CGCTCGGCACGCGCTATCGTGTCAGCGATGCCAGCCGACGACATATCACCGGCTTTCTTCTCCCGTTCCCTCTCCGCCTTCACGCGCCACTCGTCGGAAATACGCTCCGCCTCTTTCGCGTTCGCGGTGCCCGTCGAGCGATTGAGCCATTTGCCCTCCGCGCCGCGATAGCGCGCAATCCAGTTGTCGGTTTTCGGATGCTTCCAGATGCCTTTGGTTTTCATAGAGCGGAAAAGGTTAGACGAAAAGTTAGACGGAACACATTTGTTCGCACTCGTCTAAATTCGTTCGCGAACAGAGTCAAGAAGTTCTTTACCCCTCCGTGTATAGACACGAGGGTTCGATTCCCTCTACCCGCTCCCTCCTCTGTATCCATCAGTGTTTCAGGGCGGACACTGTTTCAAAAAATGAAAAGTAAACCTGCGCGCTGGCGTTGATGGCGTTGATGGCGTTGATGGCGGCGATGGCGGCGATGTGCGCGGTAGCAGCCCAGCCGTAACCGATGATAGCGACGTTGTATTTTTTGCTCATTGGAAAAAAGAAGTGCCCAGCGGTGCATCCACCCCTCCCGCCTTTGGCAGTAACTTTTCGCAGCACAACCTAGCGCGTCGCGTCGCACTCGACACCACACTCGAAAAAATCTCCCGCTCGCGCACGGCGCTGGCTTTTACAGCGATGCGATGAGTTCACCAGATGCCGCACTTCAAAATCCGCGCCCGAAACCGACGGGCGGGGCGGCTGGCAGTTTCATCATGTGGCTGCGGGAGCTGGATGAATGCAGGCGCGGAGGGCTCGTGGCGGATGAGGATTTTGCATTTCAGCGCGCGGAGAAGCTCGATGAATTGCTGGTAAAGCCGCGTCGGCTCTGGCTCGGGTGGGTGCTCGCGGGGTTGCCGCTGGCGCTCGTGGCGGGTGGCCTCGCGTGGTGGTTCACGGAGGATTGGCGGAGGGTGGCGCTGGGCGCGGGCATCACAGGTGCATGGGGTGTGGCGGCGCTGGGGCGGCTGGCGCGTGAGCATCTGCGCCATGTGCAACTCCGCGAGCGGCTCGGCATTCTCCGCGAATTGCTGGAGCACGATTTGGTGAGCGCGGAGGAGTTTTCCGCGTTTGAGGAACGGCTGCACGATGGGAATCCGGCGGGACTTTGAAAATACAAGTCTGCCTCGGATGCGCTCTGATGTCGGAACCACGGATGGCATGGATGGACACGGATTTTTTCTCCGAGTGTCTGTGCATCTATCCGTGAACATCCGTGTCATCCGTGGTTAAAAAATCCCATCACATACGTCCACCTCGGATGCGCTCTGATGTCGGAACCACGGATGGCACGGATGGCCACGGATGTTCCTCCGAGTGTCTGTGCATCTATCCGTGAACATCCGAGGTATCCGTGGTTCAGAAAATCCCATCATCCGAGTTTTCAGCGGATCGTGATTGTGGGCACTTTCGGCGCAAAGACTGCAATCCGCCGGGCGCGTGATTTTCAATCCGCAGACAACCGCAGTTGCATCCCCCGCCCTTTTCCAATTATGCACTGGGTGTGAATTGCTGCTCATTCTTCGGCTCATCCATCGGAAAAAAAACCGTCGTCGCCATCACGGGCCTCATGCTCCTCGGCTTCGTCATCGTGCATCTGATCGGCAACCTGCAATTTTTCGCCGGGCCGCACGTCATCAATGAATACGGCAGCAAACTGCGCCACCTGCCATTCGGCCTGCTGTGGGTGATGCGCGCGGGGCTGTTCTTCGTCGCGGTGATGCACATCGTCACCACCATCATGCTCGTGAAAGCGAATCGCGCCGCGAAGGGACAGGGCTATAAATTCAAAGCGAGCGTGCAGAGCAAAGTCGCCACGCGGCTCATGGCGCTGAGCGGCATCATCCTGCTGAGCTACATTATTTTTCACATCCTCCACTTCACCACGCACAGCGTGGACGCCAGCTACGCAAACTGGATGGATGGCGAGCACCACGACGTGTATCGGATGCTCGTCGCGGGCTTCAGCAACACGGCAATCTCCGTTTTTTACATCGTGGCGATGCTGCTCCTCGCCCTGCACCTCAGCCACGGTGCCGCGAGCCTTTTCCAGACACTCGGGCTGCGCACGAAAAAACTCGCCTTCACACTCGGCTGCGCTGCTCAACTCCTCGCGTGGGCTCTTTGCGCTGGCTACATCAGCATCCCCGTCGCCGTGCTCGCGGGGCAATACGACACGGCGTATATCGCAGCGCAGGGCGGCATCTTTCCGGGCGGAAAATAGGGCGGATAGGCGGGATAGTGCCTATTGATTTTCGTGGCGGTGTTTGAGGCGGGCGGCGGTCATTCGCTCGCGGATGCCGCCGTTTTCGACGAAGTCGGACTCGAGACGACGGAGGTAGCGGGGAGAACGCGCCTACCACTCGACGACGATGGAAGTGTATGCGGGAAATGCAGCGTCGGAGGTGATTACCGGTGCGCTGTGAAATTCTGCCGTGGCGATGATGATGCGATCCGCCGGGTCGTTGTGGTGCGAGGGGAGCGCAACGCTTGCGAGGGCAATCTGATCGGAAATAGGAATGCTGGCGATGCCGTGATGGGCGAGGGCGGTGCGCCACCATTCATCGGCGGGGAGCTTGAGATCGAGTTTGTGCTTCCGCGCTTTGACGGCGATCTCGAACGCGCTGATGGCGGAAGCCGCGAGGCTTGCGCGGTGCGTGGAGATGAGGGCCTTCGCACGGGCGGAAAGGCGCCCCGGCTCCATGACGAGCCACAGCAGGGCGCAGGTATCGAGGAGGATCATCGCTGCGACTCCGGCCAGTCCTCGGTGGAAAGCGGCTCTGTAGGGTCCGCGAGGATGCGGCCTTTGCTCAGCACCGGGTGCGGCGCGAATGGATCACGCGCGGCGGTCTTTTCCGGCAGGATCGTGAGCAGGCCGTGGCCTGTTTCCGGCAACAACGACGATTCGGTCGGCGTTACGCGACCGTGATCTATGGAGACTTCAATGGTAAGCAGGCTCATGCCGTGACTGTTGCCTGCGAAACACCCAGCACTCAAGTCGCAAAACAAAACCGCCCCGGCCTTGCGACCGGGGCGGCTGGTTTTTTGAGTTGTGCTGCGTGCGCTTACTTTTTCTTCGTGGCCTTCGTGGACTTCGCGGCGGCGCGCTTTTCCTCGATGGCGGCTTGCGCGGCGGCGAGGCGGGCGACGGGCACGCGGTAGGGCGAGCACGAGACGTAGCTGAGGCCTACGCGGTGGCAAAACTTCACGCTGTCCGGATCGCCGCCGTGTTCGCCGCAGATGCCGAGCTTGATGTCGGGGCGCGTGGCGCGTCCGCGTGCGACGGCGATTTCGATGAGCTGGCCGACGCCGGTTTGGTCGAGCGTGGCGAATGGGTTTTTGCTGAACACTTCGTTCTCGATGTAAGGCATGAGGAAATTCCCCATGTCGTCGCGGGAAATGCCGAGCGCGGTTTGCGTGAGGTCGTTCGTGCCGAAGCTGAAGAACTCTGCGGTTTCGGCGATTTCATTGGCGGTCAGCGCGCCGCGCGGGACTTCGATCATCGTGCCGACCATGTAGTCGAATTTGATCTTCTTTTCCTTCATCACTTCGGCGGCGACGCGATGGACGATCTCCACTTGCAGATCGAGTTCCTTCTTGAATCCGACGAGCGGGATCATGACTTCCGGTTTCACTTTGATCTTCTTCTTCGCCACGTCAGCGGCGGCTTCAAAGACGGCGCGCGCCTGCATCTCAGTGATCTCGGGATACGCGATGCCAAGGCGGCAGCCGCGATGGCCGAGCATCGGGTTGAACTCATGGAGTTGCGCGACGCGCTTCTTAATATCAGCGACGCTGACTTTGATTTTCTTGCTCAGTGCGGCTTGTTGCTCGTCGGTGTGCGGCAGGAATTCATGCAACGGCGGGTCGAGGAAACGGATGGTGGCCGGGAAGCCTTTGAGGGCTTTGAAGATGCCGGTGAAGTCTTCGCGCTGGTAAGGCAGGAGCTTTGCGAGCGCGGCTTTGCGGGCCTCGACGGTGGTGGCGAGGATCATCTCGCGCATCGTGTCAATGCGGTCGCCCTCGAAGAACATGTGTTCCGTGCGCGTGAGGCCGATTCCGGTTGCGCCGAAAGCGATCGCGTTTTCGGTCTGCTCGGGCGTGTCGGCGTTCGTGCGGACGGCCATGCGCGTGGCCTTCGAGCACCAATCCATGAGCGTCTTGAAGCTCTTGAATTTTTCGGTTTTCTGCGCGGCTTTGTCGCCATTGAGTAGGCCGGTGATGATCTCGGACGGTGCCGTTTTGATCTGACCGCCATAGACGATGCCGCTGGTGCCATCAATCGAGAGGAAGTCGCCTTCCTTAAAAGTCTTTCCACCGGCAGTGACGGTCTTTTTGTCGTAATCAATCTCCAGCGCCGCAGCACCGCAGATGCACACTTTGCCCATCTGACGGGCGACGAGCGCCGCGTGAGACGACACACCGCCGCGAGCGGTCAGGATGCCTTCCGCCGCGATCATGCCGCGAAGATCTTCGGGCGATGTTTCGTTACGAACGAGCAGGACTTTTTCTCCCTTCGCCTCAGCGACAACAGCGCGATCCGCGTTGAGATAAATCTTGCCGCACGCTGCGCCGGGACCGGCTGGCAGTCCCGTCGCGATCTTCGTCGCGTTCTTCACGTCGGCTGTGTCGAAAATCGGCGCGAGCAGTTGATCGAGCTGGTCGGCAGGGTTGCGAAGAATCGCGGTTTCCCAGTCGATCAGTTTCTCTTTCACCATGTCCATCGAGAACTTGAGCGCGGCGGCTGCCGTGCGCTTGCCATTGCGAGTTTGCAACATGAACAGCTTGCCCTCTTGGATCGTGAACTCCACGTCCTGCACGTCCTTGAAATGCTTCTCCAAAATGGAGCGCACTTTCATCAGTTCGGCGTAGCTCTTGGGCATCTGCTTCTTGAGCTGCGACACAGGCTCAGGCGTGCGAACGCCGGCGACGACGTCTTCGCCCTGCGCGTTGATGAGGAACTCACCGTAAAATTCGTTGACGCCATTGGCCGGGTTGCGGGTGAAAGCAACGCCGGAGCCGGAAGTCTCGCCGGTGTTTCCATAGACCATCGCCTGCACGTTCACTGCCGTGCCCCACGCTGCGGGGATGTTGTATTTGCGGCGATAAACGATCGCGCGATCATTCATCCACGAGCCGAACACCGCGCCCGCTGCGCCGCGAAGCTGCTCCCACGCGTCGTTCGGGAATGCCTTGCCGGTGCGCTCTTTCACGAGCTTCTTAAAGCGCGCGACGAGTTCCTTGTAGTCGTCCACCGTGAGGTGCGCATCGTCCACTTGCTCCTCGTGGTGGTCGTGCTTGAGGTGCTCGATCACGCTCTCGAACGGATCGTGTTCTTCACCCGCGCGCTTCTGCACGCCCATCACCACATCGCCATACATCTGGATGAAACGGCGGTAGCAGTCCCACGCGAAACGTTCGTTATTCGTCGCAGCGACGAGTGCGAGCACGGTCTGATCATTCAGGCCGAGGTTCAAAATCGTATCCATCATGCCGGGCATGGAATCGCGAGCGCCCGAGCGCACCGCCACGAGCAGCGGCATCCCGGAGGTCGCGCCAAATTTGCAGCCCATGATCTTTTCCATGTTGCGCACGCCCGCTTCCATCTCCGCCTGCAAAGTCGCGGGATACGTCCGCTTATTCGCATAGAAGTAAGTGCAGACATCCGTGGTAATCGTGAAGCCCGGAGGCACTGGAAGACCGATGCGGGTCATCTCCGCCAGATTTGCGCCCTTGCCGCCGAGGAGAGGCTTCATCGAGCCATCGCCATCTGCTTTTCCTGCGCCCCATGTGTAAACGTATTTCGCTGCTTTGGCCATATCAGTGGTCAGTAATCGGTGTTCAGTGAGTCCGTCATAGGCCTGCCAGCCTCGATAAACGCGGCGGGTCCGGGAAACGGAGCGGCGACACTAACAACGCGCAAAGGAGTGTCAACGGTCGAGTTGGCCGGTGTCGAGTTGGCCAGGGCTGTTCTAAAGTCGGACAGGACACGTGATCCAGCGGATAACT
>JAYUIF010000036.1:0-2490 GCA_043766295.1 Spartobacteria bacterium
TGCTCAAAGACCGCAGCCACTTTGTGGATCGCGTCACGACTTTGGATACCACTTTGCTGATGAAGTATCACGCCGAAGAACTGGCCGGCCCTGGCTACTTTGAACGCATCATTTCCTCAGCACCGGGGGATTTTTTATGGCCGGTCTATTACCTGCCGCCGACAAACACTTACCGGTCCAGCGTGGATATTCGCGACAATGCTTCCCTGTTTCTGAGTTCGGGACTGCCATGGTTCCACCACGAGCGCGCCCGAAAATGGTATCGCGACAGTGCGGTGCCGACGGCGGGACTCGCGAAAAGCGCTTTCTATTTTTCGCCCTTTGTCAGCGGACCCAAAATTCCGAAAAGTGGTGGCGCGATGCCCGCACCGCCGCAAGCAGTGGCGCGGGGTGCGATGCCAGCAATGGCTCTCGCTGGTTTTTCCACCTTCGGCAGCGTCACGGAAACCGGCGGAGTTTATACGATCTTGGAAAACGGGGATGCGGGAATCTTCAAGGCGGTGACGCTCCCGCCGGGTGCGACGAAACTGGAGTTCAAATTCCGGTTCAGCGGTACGACGGATGGAGACGTGCTCGGCGTCCGTTTCGGGACACGCCCGGAGTTCTACCTCGGCCTCGATACGCCACTCGCGCGAGGCGGCTTTCACCACGCGTCGGTTTTCATCGGACGTTATGCATCCCTGACCGACGACCTCATTTTCACGCTCGTAAGCCGTGGCGCGAACGCTGCGGCACTGGAGATCAAGGAAGTCGAAATCACCGAAACGGAAGACCCCGATGGCGATGGTCTGGATAACGCGACCGAGCTTGCGGCGGGCACGAACACATGGCTGCGCGATTCGGACTGGGACGGCTTCGATGACTTTTACGAACTAAACGTAAGCCACACGAATCCTCTGCTCGCGGATAGCGACGGGGATGGGGTTTCCGATGCGGTCGAACTGCGCGCGGGGACGAACACGGTCGGGAGTGCGTCGGTGTTTTCGATCAAGCACATCGCGGAGAATGTGGACGGGAGCATCTCGCTGTGGTGGACGGGGCGCGGCGGGAGCACTTATCGCGTGCTGCGCTCGGGGGACGCCGGAGTTTGCGAGCTTCGATGTGTTGGCGGCGGGAGTGCCGGGCGTGGTGCCGCTCACGACTTTCACCGATACGACGATCAATGCGACGCAGACGGCGGGCGCGTTTTACCGCGTGGAGGTCGCGGAGGCTCTGGCCTACTCGGCGAACATGAATGCAGACGGCGACGGCGACGGCATCCCGGACGGGTGGGAGCTGAACAACGGCCTGAATGCGGATGCGGGAGCGGATGGACACGCGGATTTTGACGGAGATGGGATTGGCAACTTGATGGAATTCGCCCTCGGCCTCGATCCGCATCTCAACTCGCCGGATGGCATCGAAGTCATCACGGACGAGGCCGGCTATCTGACGCTCACGACGAGCCGCAATCCGGCGGCGAGCGGGCTGCAATTCCGCATCGCGGTCTCGGACGATCTGGCGACGTGGTATTCCGACTCGGCCCATGTGACGACGCTGGTGAACTCGCCCTCGCTGCTCAAAGTTCGTGACAACATTCCCCTCGGTTCCGCGGCGAAACGTTCATCCGGCTGGAAGTCCCGAAGTAGCGGGCGATTGGAAAAATTCCATCGCATCGACTTGTTGACAGGCCGGGTCGGCTCGCTAATCTGCCGCTCCTTTTTCCAGAAACCCTTTATCAGCAACACGGCCTATGAAACGCACCTACCAGCCCTCCAAACGCACCCGCAAACGCCAGTTCGGCTTTCGCGCGCGCATGAAGACGAAGAGCGGTCGGGCGATCCTGGCGCGTCGTCGCCAGCGCGGGCGCAAGCGTTTGCTGCCCAAGGGCGTCGAAATCCATTACGCGCGGCACACGCAGGCCTGAGCGCCTGCGCCCGCTTTTCCAGTCGCGGCTCCTTGCGGAGCCGTGCTGTTATTTCGCCGCAGGAAATGGCCCTGCGCTTTTCCAAGTCCGCCCGGCTTTTCCGAGCGTCCGAATTTCAGCGGATGCGTGTCGAGGGCGCGTCGTTTCACGGGAAATTTATGTTACTGAGTGCGCTCCCTTCTGCGGAGCCGGGTTTGGCGCGGGTCGGGATCATCACCTCGCGTCGGGTGGGTGGAGCGGTGGAGCGAAATCGCGTGCGGCGTCGCCTGCGCGAAATCATGCGGGCGGAACACGCCCATCTTTTGCCCGGCACCTGGCTCGTCATCGTGGCGCGGCATCGGGCGGTGGCGGCGGAATTTTCGGAGCTTCGGGAGGAATGGCTGCGGCTGGTTCGTCGCGCGGCGATTCTCGATTCAGGCTCATGAAACGCGCGATCCAGATTTCCATCCGGGCGTATCAGTTGCTCGTCGCGCCGATTTTGAAAGCAATCGTCGGTCCGGGCGGTGGATGCCGCTACGAGCCGTCGTGCTCGCGCTATTTTTCACAGGCGGTCGAGGATCACGGAGTGTGTCGCGGGAGCTGGC
>JAYUIF010000037.1:0-14253 GCA_043766295.1 Spartobacteria bacterium
CGGCCCCGACCTCACCAAAATCGGCGCCATCCGCACCGCGCGCGACCTGCTCGAAGCCATCGTCTTTCCCAGCGCCAGCTTCGTCCGCAGCTACGAGCCGATGCTCGTGAAAACCAAAGCCGGAGAAACCCTCGGCCTCATCAAAAAGGACGCGCCCGACGAAGTCATCATCACCTCAGCGCCCAACGTAGAAACTCATTTTCCACGCGCCGAAGTCCTCGCCTTTCAACCCGCCGCCGCGTCGCTCATGCCCGCCGGTTTCGATGGAATCTTCACCTCCGCCCAACTCGCCGACCTCGTCGCTTTTTTGAAAACGGCGAAGTGAGAGCGAAATTGCGGACGAAAGTTTTTCCATTTTGATCGCAGGCTTCTCGCGCTTGCTTGCTTGGGCGCGTCTGCTTTTCTCCACGGCCTCATGGCTAAGAAACCTGTTGTTTTGATTATCCGCGATGGCTGGGGTGTGAATCCCGGCGGACGCGCGAAGGCGGTGGAGAATGGCGACGCGACTTTGCTGGCGCGCACTCCTTTTCACGATGAACTGTATGCGCGCTATCCGCAGTCGCGTCTCTCGGCGAGCGGCTTGGATGTGGGCCTGCCGGACGGGCAGATGGGCAACAGCGAAGTCGGCCATCTCAATCTCGGCGCAGGGCGCGTCGTGTATCAGGATCTCACGCGCATCAACAAGGCGATCGTGGATGGTGAATTTTCCACGAACGCGGTGCTGGCGGAGGCGTTCGCGAAGGCGAAAGGGACGCGCTTGCACCTGCTCGGCCTCGTGAGCGATGGCGGCGTGCATTCGCATCAAGAGCATCTCATCGCGCTGTGCAAGGCGGCGACGGCGGCGGGCGTGAAGGAAATTTTCATCCACGCGATCACCGATGGGCGCGACACTTCGCCGACGAGCGGCGTGGATTCGCTCGCGGAGGTGGAGCAGGGGATCGCGGGGACTGCGGCGAAGGTGGCGACTGTCATCGGGCGCTACTTTGCGATGGATCGCGACAAGCGATGGGAGCGCAACAAACTCGCATGGGATGCCATCGTGCTCGGTCGCGGGCCGGTGAGCACAGCGATGCCGAGCGAGGCAGTGCGCGCGGCGTATCCGGCGGATGCGCGCGGCGACGAATTTCTCCAGCCGATCATTTTCAATATCTGCGGCGAGGGCGCCGCAGCAACGGACGGCGACGAGGGCGTCGCAGCCACGGACGACGGCGACGAGGGCGTCGCAGCCACACCGCGAATGCGCGATGGCGATGTGGTGCTGTGGTTTAATTTTCGCGCCGACCGTGCGCGGCAACTCACCGAGGCGTTTATGGACCCGGCGTTCGCGGGTTTTGCGACCGAGGGAAAGCCGAAACTCGCGGGCTACTACACGCTCACGGAATACAAAGAGACCTACGCAGCGCTCGGCGTGAAGGCGGTATTTCTGTCGGAGAGCATGGAGAATCTGCTTGGCGGAGTCGTCGCCAGCGCGGGGCTGAAGCAACTGCGCGCGGCGGAGACGGAGAAGTTTCCGCACGTCACATTTTTCTTCAACGGCGGCAGCGACACGCCATTCCCCGGCGAGGCGCGTTACCTCACGTTGAGTCCGAAAAATTTCAGCAAGGACGGAAAGGAAGCGCCGCTGCCGACCTACGATCTCATGCCGCAGATGAGCGCACCCGATCTCGCGTTTGAGGTGCGTCGTCGGCTGGAGGATTTCGATCTCGTGATCGTGAACTTCGCAAATCCCGACATGGTCGGTCACACCGGCGTCGTCGAGTCGGGCATCCACGCGGTCGAGACGATTGATGTCGCGTGCAGGCTGCTCGTCGATCGCACGCTGGAACTCGGCGGCAAGCTTTTGCTCACCGCCGATCACGGAAATTGCGAGCTGATGCGCAATCCCGACGGCTCGCCGAACACCGCGCACACGACGAACCTCGTCCATTTCATCTACGTCGCCGCCGACGCTGCGAACGTGACGCTCGACAACGGAATCCTCGCCGATGTCGCGCCCACGCTGCTCGACTTGCTCGGCGTCGCACAGCCGAAGGAAATGACGGGGCGCTCGCTCGTGAAGCGGAAATAGCGGGGGTCGCTACTTTTTCTGCTGCGCGAGCGTGAACCAATCCACAGCACCGCCGCCGCTGTTGTTCGTGTGTTTGGCGACGTCGCGTTTGCCGGCTTCGGGGCGTTTGTCGCCGGGCTTGCGCTGCGCTTCCACGGTGGCGTTGGATTTCATTGAGAGGGCGATGCGTTTGCGCGGGATGTCCACTTCCACGATGGTAACGTTCACTTTCTGGCCGGGCTTCACCACCTCGGCGGGATTGCTCACGAAGTCGTCGGAGAGCTGGCTGATGTGGACGAGACCGTCCTGATGCACGCCGACATCCACGAACGCGCCGAACGCGGTGACGTTCGTGACGATGCCGGGCAACTTCATGCCGGGCTTGAGGTCGTTCATCGTGTGGACGGTTTCGTTGAATTGAAACGCCTCGAATTGCTGGCGCGGATCGCGTCCGGGCTTGGCGAGTTCTTTTACGATGTCGCTGAGCGTGGGCAGTCCGACTTCCTCGCTGACGTATTTTTTCAAATCGAGTTTCGCGCGCTTCGTGCCGTCGGAAATGAGTTCGCCCACCGAGCTGCCGATGTCCTTCGCCATACGCTCGACGAGTTCGTAGCGCTCGGGGTGGACGGCGGAGCTGTCGAGCGGATGCTCCGCGCTGCGGATGCGTAGGAAAGCGGCGGCTTGCTCGTAGGCTTTCGGGCCGAGGCCGCTGACTTTCAGCAACTCTTTGCGCGACTTGAATGCGCCGTTTTCGTCGCGGTGTGCGACGATGTTGGCGGCGACGCGCGCGTTGAGGCCGGAGACGTAAGCGAGCAGGTTTTTACTCGCGGTGTTGAGTTCGACGCCGACGCTGTTCACGCACGAGACGACCACGTCATCAAGCTGGCGCTTGAGCGCGCTTTGATCCACGTCGTGCTGATACTGGCCGACGCCGATGCTCTTCGGGTCGAGTTTCACAAGCTCGGCGAGCGGGTCCATGAGTCGCCGCCCGATGCTCACCGCGCCGCGCACGGTGATGTCGTGGTTCGGAAATTCTTCGCGCGCCACATCGCTCGCCGAGTAAATCGAAGCGCCGCTTTCATTCACCATCACGACCGGAATGGACGACGGCAGCTTGAGCGTGCGGATGAAAGATTCCGTCTCGCGCGACGCGGTGCCGTTGCCGATGGCGATGGCCTCGACGTTGAATTTCTGAATCGCTGCCTTCACGAGTCGCGTCGCCATGTCCGTCTCGCGCTCGGGAAAAATCACGTCGTTGCCGATGAGTTTTCCCTGCTTGTCGAGCAGCACGACTTTGCAGCCGGTGCGAAAGCCCGGATCAATCGCGAGCACTGCGCGCTGACCGAGCGGCGCGGCGAGCAGGAGTTCGCGGAGATTTTGCGCGAAGACGCGGATGGCTTCCTCGTCGGCTTTCTTTTTAAAAGCGACGCGCGCCTCGCCTTCCATCGCAAAACCGAGCAGTCGCTTTTGGCAATCGTGCGTCGCTTCGCGCACCTGCATGGCTGCGGGCGATTTGCCTTTCACGAAGATGGATTCCAGCAGCGAGACCGCTTCGGTTTCATCCGGCGTGAGGCGGCAGATCAAAAAGCCCTCGGCCTCGCCGCGACGCATCGCGAGGATGCGGTGCGAGGGTGCGGCGGCGGCGGGCTCGTTCCAATCAAAGTAGTCTTTAAATTTCGCACCTTCCTCCTCTTTGCCGGTGAGCACTTTCGATTTCAGCACGCCTTTCTCCATGTAAAGCGAACGCATCCGCGCGCGGGCTGTGGCGTCTTCCGAGATACGCTCGGCGAGGATGTCGCGCGCTCCGGCGAGGGCTTCATCCGTGCTCTCGAATTTTCCGGCCTTGTCGTCCAACTGCCACTCGCGCCCTACGTATTCGCGCGCGGCGGCCTGCACATCGAGCGTGGAATCCTGCGTCCAAAGCAACTCTGCGAGCGGCTCCAGTCCTTTCTCTTTTGCCATCGTCGCGCGCGTGCGTTTCTTCGGGCGGAAGGGCGCGTAGATGTCTTCGAGCGTGTTGATCGTTTCGGCGGCGGCGATTTTTGCAGCGAGAATTTCCGTGAGCAGTTTCCGCTCATCGAGCGAGGCGACGATGCTCTCGCGGCGCTTGTCGAGTTCCTCCAATTGCTCCAACCGATCGCGGATGCTCATGATTTTCACCTCGTCCAATTCGCCCGTGCGCTCTTTGCGATAGCGCGCGATGAACGGCACCGTTCCTCCTTCTTCGAGCAGCACAGCGGTCGCTGCGACCTGACGGGGTTGGATGGCGAGTTCGGCGGCGATCTTGACGATGTATTTTTCGATCATTTGAAAAGGGCGCGCATCGTGCAAACGCGCGCGTGCCGTGCAATCGGGAACTGCTACACGGGGCGTTTTTCTGTCTCCAATTCGAGCAGCTTCGTCTTCCACGCGAGTCCGCAGGCGAAGCCGCCAAGCCCGACGCTCGCGAGGACGCGATGGCAGGGGACGATGAGCAGAAGTTTGTTTTTTGCGCACGCCTGACCGACGGCGCGCGCGGCGAGCGGACTGCCGGCGGCGGCGGCGAGCTCGGAGTAGGTGAGCGCGGAGCCCCACGGGATTTTGCGCATCCTCTGGCGCACTTTTTTTACGAACGGTGCGCCATTGATGGAGATGGGAAATTTCTCCAACTGCGCGAGGACATCGGAGAGTGCGGCGGAGTCGAGCGCGTCGGGGATTCGCTTGGGCAGCGTGACGGAATGAAGGTTGCCGTTTTCATCCACCTCGATGGTGATTGCGAGTGCGCCGCAATGCAGCCGGCATTTTTTTAAGCGTGGAAGAGATTGCGCCATGTGTAGTAGGCGACAACGCCGAGAGTGATGAGGAGTGCGAAGGTGAGGAAGGGAGCTTTGCTGCGTTCGCTGCGTAGTGTGACGTGTTTGTTGGGCTTCGATTTCACTAGGTCGTAGTGAAAATCCACGGGGCCTTCGATGTGGGCGGGGCGGCGGTAGGTGTTGAGGATTTCCTGCTGCTGGCGTTTCTGCGCGGCGTTTTTTAGCTCGGGAGCTTTTTGGAGGAACTGGCGCGTCTGACTGATCTCGGCTTTGAGCTTTTCAGCTTTCAGTTCGAGGTCGGTCTTTTTTTTGTGAAGCGGTGTTTGGCTGCTGCGGTCGGTTGGGCGGGGCATGGGCTATTTGCCGGGCATCCGGCTGGCGATGACGATGAGGGCGATGAGGCCGAAAACGATGAGGGGGAGCGAAAAGGCGAGGCCGATTTTCAGCCAGCCGACGAAGTCTTTGGAATCGCCTGCGCCACCGTCGCCGATGTAGCCGCCGTCGTGCGATGCGGATTCGTGATCGGGCATGGCGGCGATGCGGGGGTAGGATTTTGAGAACTCCGAGCGGGCGTCGTCCACGGCACCGAGTGCGCGGGTGAGTTCTTTGTTGATGTCCATGCCGTCCCAACTTTTCGGATTGATCGAGTCGAGCGTGTCGAGGTGGAGGGCGTAGTTGCCGTCAATGATTTGCAGTATTTCCACACGCTTGTTTGCGTCGTGGATTTCGCGTTCGAGGATGACTCGTGCGCGGGTGAGTTTGTCCACGAGTTCGGTTTTTCCCGTGTTAAACGCCTCCTGCCGACGGCTCAACTCTTCGAGTTCACGCTTCTGCCGCTCGACGACTTCAAGCTGACGCTTGAGCTGTTGCTCATGGGCTTCGGCTAGATGGACTTTTTCGTCGAGATGTTCGGTGCTCAGTGGGTCTCCTTCGGGAAGATCTAAAAGTTGATCGCGCGGTCTTTCGGGCATGGCGGCGGTGATACGCTTCCGCCTTTACCGATCTCCCGATTACATTTCCAGATTTTTCACGCGCTGAAGTGCAAGTTTCATCGGAATGAGGATCATTGCAGCGCTCACGAGCACCGCGATTGCGGGCGTGAGCCAGTCGGGAAATGGCAGGTGACGCTTGGTGACGCGCATGATGTCGGGCACCGCGAGGAGGATGACGATGGTGGTGTTGTAGATGAAGCTGATCACCAGACAGAGCGTGCCGCCGAAGCTGGAGACGATCTTGGACGGGTTATCTTCCTTGAAATCCGGGAACAGCGCGCCAAGCCCCACGGCCAGTCCGCTGAGCGAGGCGCTCATCATGCAGATGGCCACGGCGAAGAACACGACGCGCGTCCACGGCAGGTTGAGCGTGAGCGCGGATGCGATGACGAGCACGATGGTGATGGAAGAGGAAACGAGGAAGCTCATCCAAAATTTCTGCACGACGACGCGCCACAGGCCGACAGGAGAGAGGCCGAGAATCCACACGCGCCGGCCTTCGAGGCTGAACATCGGATAGACGAAACGTGTCGTGAGCGTGCTGAGCGTGAGCGCGCTGGCGGCGAGGTTTAGATAGCTGATGAGCGTCTCCCAATATGGCTGGTGAAATTCGACGCTGACGTTGCGGAGATTCGCCACGTAGATGCACAGCAGGCCGAAGAAAATCATGAACTGCGTCCACTGCGCCGGGTCGCGCCAGAAGATGCGCACGTCCTTGAAAACCAGCGCGGTCATCTGCGGTGAAAGCGGACGCACCTTTGCTTGCAGCCAGCCGAGCATCGTGCGGCGTTTGGTGCGCTGGCGTTTCGCCTCGGTGTCGCGCTGCTGGCGCTCGGCGCGTTTGCTAAAGGCCGCGCTCCAGCTCCCGTAGTAGAAGCGCCCCGCGACATCGAAAGCCAGCAGCAGACCGAACAGCGCGTAGCTCGTCAGTAGGAGAAAATAGAAAGTCCCCTGCGCCCAAAAACCTTCGGCGCTCCATTTTCTCACGGCCTCGGCGAGCCATGAGCTTGGCAGATAGATGTTAGTCGCGAGGCGTGTGCCGTGCATGAGCTTCGGAAAAAGCATCGCCTCCGAAACGCCGCTCGCCTCGGTCTCGGTGATTGGCTTCACGCCCATGACGATGGCCACGAGCAACGCCACGCCGCACACGATGAGTGCTTTTTTCACCCACTGGCTGGAAAGCACGCGCACGAGAAACAGGATAATCCACGAGCCGATCACGGCGGGGATAATCACGAAGGGAATGTAGCCGAGCGCGACCTGGATGTAGAAATACCACGGCACGCCATTCACCACGCCGTAGGCCGCGAGCATCGGCGCGCTGAGAAAAATGAGCGCCCACGATGAGACGGCCAGCGCCTCGATAAATTTCCAGCGATACACATCGCGATGGCGCACGGGCAGTGAGAGGAGCCACTGGGTCTCCGTGTTTTTGAAAAGCGTCGAGTAGCCGATGATGAGGTTCGACACGACGAGCATCATGAAAAAGAACCCGAAGATGAGATAGAGCACGCGCTCCGCAAGCAGGCTGCCGATGAGCGGAAACCTGTAGATGTAACTCAGCCCTCCGCGAAACAGAATGAAGCCGCAGACGATGTAGCCGATGATGAAAGCCGCCAGCACGTAGCCGAGCATCGGTGAATCGCGCCGCGACTTTGCCATGCGTGCGCGGAAGCTGCGCCAGTGCAGCCACAGGAAAAGACGCAGCAGGCGGAATGAGGAAATATGCGGCGCTGTGTCGGGCGACATGTTGTTGGCAATTTGCACTGCTGGCGTTCTGTGTCAGCAGCAAACGCGCAGCTAGCGACCGGGCGCGAGTTCGAGCAGGAAGCCTTTGAGATACTCGGTCTCCGGCAGCGTCGTGATGATGGGATGATCCGCCGTCTGCGAGAAAGTGCCGAGCTGTCGGAGCGTGCGTTTCGCGTCCACGGCGGCTTCGTTGATCACTTCGAGAAACATATCGCGCCGGACGTGATGCGAGCAGCAAAACGTGGCGAGGAGTCCGTCGGGCGCGAGGAGTTTGAGCGCGCGGAGATGGATTTCTTTGTAGCCACGCATGGCATCGTCGAGCTTGCCCTTGCTCTTCGTGAACGAAGGCGGATCGAGGATGATGAGGTCGTAGCGCGGCTGTGCGTTCGAGGTGTCGGCGGCTTTGATGAAATCGAACACGTTCTTCGCGACGACATCCACGGCGAGGTTGTTGCGTGCGGCGTTTTTGCGGATTTGCTCGCACGCATCGGCGCTGATTTCGACGGCCTGCACGCTGGCGGCTCCGGCCTTGGCGCAGGAAAGTGCGAACGCACCCTGGTTGGAAAAGCAATCGAGCACGCGGCGTCCTTTGGCGTGTGCGGCGACGGCGGCGTAGCTGCCGATTTGGTCGAGGTAAAATCCGGTCTTCTGCCCGCGCATCAAGTCCACCTCGAATTCCAATCCGCCTACGTGAATGACGAAAGGTGCAGGCTCTTCGCCGTGGAGCATCCCGGTGCGCGACTCCATGCCCTCGGCGATGCGGACGGCTGCATCGTTGCGCTCGATGATGCTCGCGGGGTTCAGCACTTCGCGCAGGGCGGCGACGATCAATTCACGGCGCATATCCATCGCGAGCGTGAGCGTCTGCAAAACGAGATGGTCGCCGTAGCGATCCACAATCACGCCGGGCAGTCCGTCGCTTTCGCTCCACACGATGCGGGCGACACGCGGGTCCACGCCGCGCTTTTCGCGATAGCGCACAGCCTGCGTGATGCGGCGGAGGAAAAAATCCGCATCGAGATCCTGCCGCTGGCGCGAAAAGCGGCGGGCGATGATTTGCGATTTGGAATTGTAGATCGCGCTGCCGAGCAGGTGGTCGCGTCCGTCTTTAAGCGGGATGACGTCGCCGTCCTTTGGGTTGCCCCACGACTTGAGAACCTCCGTGGAATAGACCCAGTCGTGGCCGTGAAGAATGCGCGAACGTGGTCTGATGATGAGGCCGGCCATAAATTGGGCGCGGACGATACGACTGCGAGCCCGTGTGTCGAGCGTGGGTGTTTTTGCGTTGCTGGAAATACTTACAAAGAGAGCAAAAGCGCGCGGGTTCTTTACGCACTGCCGGAGTTGCTGCGCGGAAACGCGCCCATCCAAAGAGCGGAGGCGAATCTCGGGCAGCCACCTTCAACTAATGTCCAAAATGAAATCACTCCGAGTCAGTAAATTATTCCTCCTCGCAGCCGCCATGCTTTGCGGCGGACTCACCGCCAGCGCGGCGACCTATTACGTCAGCCAGTCCGCAGGCGATGACAGTCTCGATGGCCTCGCAGCCGCCAAGGCGGGAACTAATGGCCCTTGGAAAACTCTCGCCAAAGCCTCCGGCCAATATCAGCCCGGCGACATTCTCCTTCTCAAAAAAGGCGACACTTGGACGGACGGACTCGCTCCGAAAGGCAGAGGCACGCCCGAAAAACCGATCACCATTTCCTCCTACGGCGAAGGCAATAATCCGATCATTGATCGCGAGGATTTCAAACAGGATCGCAGCGGCATCCAATTGAACGACCAAGGCGGTTACAAGATCGTCGGCATCGAATTCATCCACTGCATGACCGGCATCTACGCCGAATACTCCAAAGGCTGCGCGACCCAGAAATACCTTTGGATAGAAGACTGTTACTTCCACGATTCGATGCTCTACGGGCACTACGAAAATTATCCCAAGACCAAGATCGGCCTTGGCGTCTGCCTCTTCTCCTTTGAACTCGCCAACAAGATTGTGCTCCAGGACATCACCGTGAAAAACTGCATCTTCCGCAAGCTCGCCTCCGGTTTTTGGACGAACAGCCCCGACAACTTCAACAGCAAGGCGTCCTTCATCTACAACTTCGCCAATTTGAACTTCGACAACTGCCTTTTTGAAGAAGGCTACCAGTGGCAACTCGGCATCCGTGGCGTGGATCGCGGGAGCGTGAAAAATTGCGTCATCCACGACATCGGGCGCGGCTTCAAGTCCTTCAACGGCGTCGCTGGCACCATGTTCTTCCGCACGAAAGACTGGGTGTTTGAAGAATGCGAATTTGGTTTCATTGATGTCGGCAACGGCAGCGGCGACGGCGAGGCGTTCGACTTCGAGGGCAACTGCGAAAACATGATCGTGCGCAACTGCCTCTTCCACGACACCGACGGCCCCTGCTTCCTCATCTGCTGCTACGCCTCGGACTGGAATCCCAGCCACGGCCTCGTCATGGAAAACTGCGTCCTCAACGGCAAGGCCAAGCGCCCGCCGCGCGGCACGGGTAAGTTTGAAATCCTCAACACCACGGATCACAACGAAGCCACTTGGAAGAACACCCGTTTTTATCTCTCGCCCGGCGAGGGGCTGATGCGGATCGCCGATCCGGAGACAGACAAGCACTCCGCCTTTTTGAACTGCTTCATCAAAGACCTCAGCGCCGCTTGCAAATCGCCGAAACATCCCGCCAAGCAGACGGACAACGCCGCTGCCCCCGGCGCAGAAGGCCAGTGGGTGCAGCTCGATTTCGGACACCCCGTCACCATCAACGAATTCAAGATCAAGGAAGACGCCCCGTTCAACGTCGCCCGCTACGTCATCCAGATTTGGGACGAAAAAACCAAGAAGTGGGTCGGCTGTTTTAATGGCAGCGCCATCGCCGGCGAATTCGTCGCCCCCATCGTCGCACGCACCACCTCCAAGGTGCGCATCGTCGTCATCCGCACCAACAACGGCCCCGCCACCATCGGCGCCTTCGAGGCATACAACGATGCGCCAGGCGAGCCGTTGAACGTCCCGATGGGCGGAGTCCCGCCGAACCGCATCGGCAAGTAGTTTCAAAACCACCACCGCACCGCCATGAGAACCATCTTCCGCACCGTCGCCCTCATCGCCATCGCCTTCATCGCGCAGGCCAGCGCGCAGCTTGCGCCCGCCGCGCCCAAGCTCACCGTCACCAACCCCGCCGAAGACCCCACCAATCCCTCGCCCGGCGGAGTCCGTTGGTTCGGCCCATGCCACGGGCGCAATATGGCGGCCACCGCAAACAGGAAGGACATCGAGCTTTGCTTCTTTGGCGACTCCATCACGCAGGGCTGGGAGGGCGACCTCTTCAACCAATACTTCGGCAAATACAACAACGTGAACTTCGGCGTCGGCGGGGACAAAATCCAGCACCTCCTCTGGCGCATCGAGCAGGGCGAGTTGAAAGGGCACACCCCCACCGTCATCGTCCTCCTCATCGGCACGAACAACCTCGGCTTCATCTCCGCCGCCGACACCGCCATCGGCATCACCAGCATGGTGAAGAACCTCCAGGCGAAATTCCCCGCGACGAAAATCCTCCTCCTCGGCATCTTCCCGAAAGTCGAGCCCGCCCTCGCACCCGGCGCACCCGCGCCCGCCGTGGCCGATACCATGAAAGTCAAAATCGCCGCCGTGAACGCCATCATCGCAAAGCTCGACGACAAAAAGCGGGTCCGCTACCTCGACCTCACCGCCAAGTTCCGCGACGCCAAGGGCGACATCCTCCCCGGCGTCTTAAAAGACGGCGTCCACCTCACCCGGCAAGGCTTCACCGTCTGGGGAGACAACATGGCCCCGCTCCTCACCGAGATGATGGGGAAGTAGGGAGCGGTGAACTGCGACTCCGCGCGGGGGCCGTCCATCCCGGATCGGCCATAGCGATAGCGAGCCTCCGCTTGCGTGCGGCGCAATTTTAGAGATACACAAGCGCCTATGACGATTCTCTTTCTCATTGTGTGCTTCCTCGCTTGGTCAAACGGGGCGAACGATAACTTCAAGGGAGTCGCCAGTCTGTATGGCTCGGGGACGGCGAAATTCCGGCCCGCTCTTACGTGGGGAACGGTGACGACGGCGGCGGGCGGCATCACCGCGCTATTCTTCGCGCAGGGGCTGCTGAAGAAATTTTCCGGCAAGGGGCTCGTGCCGGATGCGCTCACGACGCAGCCCACATTCCTGCTCGTCGTCGCGCTCGCGGCGGGAATCACCGTGATGCTCGCCACGCGGCTGGGCTTTCCCATTTCCACCACGCACGGGCTCACCGGGGCGCTCGTCGGAGCGGGCATGGTCGCCGCGCCGGGCGGTGTGAATTTCGCCGCGCTCGGGAAAAACTTTCTCACCCCGCTCTTGCTCGCGCCGCTCCTCGCGGTGGCGGTGGGCGCGGTGATTTACCTCGTGCTGCGCGCGGTGCGGCTGGGGCTGCGGGTGGAGAAAAATATGTGCGTGTGCGTCGGCAACGAAATGCAGGTGATGCCCATCGCTCGCCCGGCGGGGATTTTGAGTGCGGAGATGCTGCCCGCCATCACGGTGGCGGCGGGGACGAATGCGGAGTGCCGCCAGCGCTATGCGGGGAAAATGATCGGCGTGAGCGCGGGTGGTTTGGTGGATGTGCTGCACACCATCAGCGCAGGCGCGGTGGGCTTTTCGCGCGGGCTGAATGACACTCCGAAAATCGCCGCCCTCTTACTCGTCGCCACGGCGCTCGACATCCGCTGGGGATTCCTCGCCGTGGCCCTCGCGATGGCGGCGGGCGGCCTGCTGAATTCCCGCCGCGTCGCCGAGACCATGTCGCACAAACTCTCCGGCATGAATCCCGGCCAAGGCTGCGCGGCAAATCTCGCCACGGCCATCCTCGTGAGCACGGCGAATTATTCGCAACTCCCCGTGAGCACCACACACGTCAGCGTCGGCAGCATCGTCGGCATCGGCGCCGTCACACGCCGCGTGCATTGGAAGCCGGTGCTCGGCGTCCTCCTTTCCTGGGTGGTCACGCTCCCGTGCGCCGCCGCCCTCGCCGCGCTGGCCGCTTGGGCACTGCGCATCCACTAGGTTATGGAGGTGCCGCGCCCCACTTTCGCCGAGGCGTTCCGCTTTTGGGCGAAGCTGGGCTGCATCAGCTTCGGCGGGCCCACGGGGCAGATCGCAATCATGCACGCGGAGCTGGTGGAAAAGCGGCGCTGGGTGGGCGAGGAGCGCTTCCTCCACGCACTGAATTTCTGCATGTTACTGCCGGGGCCGGAGGCGCAACAGCTCGCCATTTATCTCGGCTGGCTGCTGCACCGGACGCGGGGCGGCATCGTCGCGGGCGCGCTCTTCGTGCTGCCGTCGGCGGCGCTGTTGTGGGCGCTGAGCTGGCTCTATGTGAGCTACGGCGCGCAGCCGTGGATGGCCGGGGTGTTCGGGGGATTGAAGCCCGCCGTGCTCGCCATCGTCGCCGCCGCCGCGCTGCGCATCGGCGGAAAGGTGCTGAAGAATCCCGCGATGTGGGCACTCGCTGCGTCGGCCTTTGCGGCGATCTATTTTCTCAACGCACCGTTCCCTTTCATCGTGCTCGGCGCAGGCGCGCTCGGCTGGCTCGGCGGGAAATGGCGACCGGCGATGTTTGCGGTGCTGAAAGGGCACGGCGGGAAAATGACGGATGACGAATGTCGAATGACGGATGATGTGGCAGTCACGCCGACGATTCTGCGGGCGCTGCGAGTGTGCGCGCTGTGCCTCGTGCTTTGGGGGGCGCCCGTGCTGCTCGCGGGCTGGTGGCTGGGCTGGGCGCACGCGATTCCGCAGGAGGGGCTCTTTTTCAGCAAGGCGGCGATGGTCACTTTCGGCGGAGCCTACGCGGTGCTGCCGTATGTCTCCCAACAGGCCGTGGGGCACGGCTGGCTGAGCGCGCCGCAGATGCTCGATGGCCTCGGCCTCGCGGAGACGACGCCCGGCCCGCTCATCATGGTGCTGCAATTTGTCGGCTTCCTCGGCGGCTGGAATTTCCCCGGCCCACTCCCGCCGCTGCTCGCCGCGACACTCGGCGCAGCCATCACGACATGGACGACGTTTGTGCCGTGCTTCCTGTGGATTTTCCTGGGCGCTCCGCACATCGAGCGCCTGCGCGAAAACCGCGCGCTCACCGCCGCGCTCTCGGCGATCACCGCCGCCGTGGTCGGCGTCATTTTGAATCTCGCGCTGTGGTTCGGAGTGGCCGTGCTGTTTCCAAAAAGTGCGCCGGTGAATACGTTCGGCATCGTGCTCGCCGCCGTCGCGTTCGCCGGGATGCTGCGGTGGAAATGGGGCATCATCCCCGTCGTGCTCGCATCCGGCGCGCTGGGAGCACTGCGGATGTTCCTCGGCTGGTAGCACGTTGATTTCCACGGGATGCCTCGGATGGTTTTGACCACGGATGACACGGATGGCCACGGATAGATGGGCGAATCGTCGTGAATCCCATCCGTGTTCATCCGTGTCATCCGTGGTCAATCATCCCCGTAATCCGAGGGCTGGCAGGCTTGCCACGCTCGGGCGCGCGCGCTTTTCTCTCCGCCCATGCCGCATCCTTTAATCATCGCACCGTCCGTCCTCGCCGCCGATTGGGGCCGCTTGCACGAGAGTCTCCGTGAAGTGCAAACGGCGGGCGCGGACTGGCTGCAC
>JAYUIF010000038.1:0-6021 GCA_043766295.1 Spartobacteria bacterium
ACTTGCAGCAGCGAGTAAATGCCGACGATCCACATGAGCTGCGAATTGCTGGCCGCAAACCGCGAACCCTCCGCAAACAGCGGCAGCACCGGGATCACGATCCCGAAGCCGATCATGTCTATGAACAGCGTGAGAAAGACGAGGCCGAGCGTGGTGCGTTGAGATTTAGCAGGTGGATTTTCCAAAGCGCGCGGATGAAAGCGCGCCGGGCCGTGGAGCGCAAACGGCAAATGCGATTGTGCGAATCATCACATCAACCAGCGGAGGATGAGCAATGCGCCGAGTCCGCCGAGGATGAGTTCGAGATCCACTTCGAGGCGGAGTAATTGAGGATGCCGGTGGCGTGGGCGCGCAGGGTTTTGGCGAGGCTTTCCATCTGGCGGATGCCACTGTCCAGTGCGCGGGCGATCCAGCGTTCCAGGAAGCGGCGCATGGAGTCCCGGGTGAGCCGCAGGTCGTCGATCTTTTCATTGGCCAGTTTGATGATGTGGAAGTGATCGAAGACGATGGACGCCTCGGGCAGATGTTCGAGGATGGCGCTCCAGTAGGCGGCGCTCATGTCGCAGGCCACCGCCTCGATGCGTGCCCTAGTCAGCCGCAACCGCCGCCAGAACTTGCGCAGTGCATCTCATGACCTCGGCAGGCAACAATATTCGCCTGTCTCCCATTGCCCTTAACAGTTTACTAGCGTCAAAGCTTCTGCTCATTTTCTTCCACCAGTATTTTACACTTATGACTAAAGACAAGTTCTTCCCGAATGCGGTGAAATACTGGCAGGCGAAAGACTATGGCCTGCGGCTAGCCAGTGGCGCTTTCCTACCCGGCACGAAGGGGGCTGAGTCCATAAAGATGCAGGAAATTTACCCTGCTGTTTTCAAAGGATCGAACTTTGAGTTCATGTCTTCTCCGGCTTCGTTGGATAATCTTCGGCTTTCCAGCACAATTCCTGGCTCCGACAACCAACGGGACGCGATCATCGCCACCATGGAGCGAATGGGAAAGCTGGCCAGCATCTGTGGCATGAGGGTGGCGATGGAAAGTAGCGTCAAGGTTCACGTTTGGGTCTGCACGATCATGGACGGGGACGCTCTCTCGGATGATGAAATTGTAGGCCGCTTTGCTGGCCTCCATAATGTGGCGACGGACTGCCGACAGTTCGCGCATTACGTAGATTTCGGTAAGCGGGCCGTTGTTGAACATCGAGGTGTAATCTCGTTTTCTACGACGGCCAGAGCGAAGACGTTCAAAGAGTCATTCGCGTCGAAGTGCAAGCATGCCCCGATCCTGACTCGGGTATCGACTCAAGTTTGGGTGATCGATCTGGAAGCCGAGGAGATCACGCCTTTCGTTCCTAGGATTTCCTTTTTCGGCCCGAAGTTGGATGTCGAGAAGCAGTGGTTCTTTCGCAAGTAGAGTGATTCGCCATCGGCGGCAGTTATCAGGAATTTCCGGATAACTGAACCCGGCGATAATTCACCCTCCTCAAAGACGTTCTGGATGTGTTCATGATCGTGCGCACGTCCTTTTGGAACAGCTCTGCCATCAGCTTCTGCGACAGCCACACCGTCTCGTTTTCAAAGCGACACTGCACGCGCGTCCGCTCGTCCTCCGTTTGGTAGAGGATGATTTCGGATTGGGGCAAAGGTTCGTCGCTCATCGCTTCACCGCCCTTCGGAGGCGGCGTCTTCGACGATGGACTTATTGAGCGAGAGCATCGTCCAACAAGAGTTCGATCTCGCGTGGGTTTCGCAGCACCCATGATCTTCCCTCTCTCGTCAGTTCGCCTACGCATGAGAGAGGGATGCGTTCTTCGTATGAACGAACAGCCAAGGAATGATCGGCACCGGAAAGTTCAGTCGTGACATTCCGTGGGACGCCGTCCGCTGATCCGACAATCGTTACGAGGCCATGGTCTTCGCCTTGGTGTGCCAAACGATTAACCACTCCGAGAACTTCGATGCCGCCAGTCGTTTCCGTTTCACGGAAGAGGCGAGCGGTCTCCCGGATGATGGAAATAAAATCTGGTGTGACCGAGGCGAACCTCGGGACGCTTTCCGGCACGTCTCGCAGAGGAGCCCACGAGAACGCGAACTCGACGCCCTTCTCGCCGCTGCCTTCGTGCAGTCCGATTATCGCCTCGCACAGATTCGCACTCACCCCGCGTTGAACTGCCACCTTCATTGGTTCCAATTCGCCGGTTGCGGCGACCTCGCGTGACGCCACCTCCAACGCATGCACGGCCTCTGCGAGCGTCCGCATCGTCCTGCGCTCAAATGGTTCTTCGGTGATTTCCTCTCCGAGAAGATCCTTTCCTGCAGAAATCTTCGGACTCACCGGCGAAATAATCGTCAGAATGTAGCTGCCTCGCTGCGGCATTCCAAATCGCGCGTGATTGAGAAAATTCATCGCCTGTTCGGGCTTTCTCTTTGCAAACAGGGACCGCTTTTCCACTGCTGCGCAGGCGGCGGCGAGCATCAGGTTTCGCGCCTGCTCATAAACGATCCGACCCTGCTCAAGCGAGATTTCGCCGACATGATTTGCACCTAGCAGCCGCGGGCGAACCACATCCGCACTCGTCGTTACCAAGTCCTCCACGATTTCCAATTGTGAGCGCTTCTCGGCCTGTTCGAGTGTGGCCAGAACCTCCGCAATTCGATTTGGAAAATCCCGAAGCGTCGCGTCAAGCGGCAGCAGAATCTCAAAATTTGTTCCGCACTCTTCTTTGATCCAGAACGCGCCGCGTTCGAGCTTCTCAGCCTGATGCCACCGATGCGCGCGCAAATACGAAACCACCTCCAGTGGGCGGACGGTGCGCAGTGTCTCAATATCGCGGATGGTTGCTTTCATGGGTTTTGCCCGTTGCTGATACGCTGCATGATACCCTGCAATTCCGCGACTGTGAATTGATTCACCCGCGGAAGATGGACCGTCACATTCGTCGCGTTCGCGGTCGCCGCTTCGCCCCGCAAGGATAGCCAGTAACCGCATCGCCGCATGGCGAGTTCCTGCTCGTTATGGTTGAGCCAGTCGCCAAGATTGTCCGGCACGAGAACGACGATGAGAATGCGTGGCACGAGCACATCCACTGGGCGCAGTTCATCGTAATTTTTGAGCTTCAACGGATACGCAATGTGCGCCGGATGGACGGTTGCTGCCTCCGAGCATTTCACCTGAGCCTCGACCCGCGGCGACCGCACGATTCCACCACCGCCGCGCTGCTGAAAGATCAAGTCAATGCTGTCGTCATCCACGGCCGGTTCGGATACCGCGATCTGCGTCACGGCGGCGACTGCGCGCACGTAGGCGAAACTGAATTGCTCTTTTTGATCGTCGAGAGTCATGAGGTGAACGGAGGTCTAGACTGCAAAAGCAAGTCCGTCGAGCGCCGCCACACGCAACTCTCCGCTCAGCAACTTCGGCAGCAGTGTGTCGCTGAGTATAGCGACGATACGGGATTGGTCGGAGTTTGTGAGGACGCAGTCGGCGCGCAGGTCTTGTGGAGCGGCGGCACTCATTTCCCTCCCTCCATTTCCGCCCGGACGATATCGGCGAGCTGTTTGGCGGTGGGTAGTTTTCATTTTAGTTCAGCGGGTAGTTTCGATTGCGAGTCCTGCGGCGGCGATGGGCGTGCGGGCGGGGTGTCGTTGGCTTTCTGGCTGCGGGCGCGTGCTTTTGCTCCTATCTCGGTTTTTGCTTTGGTCAGTCGCTCGGGCCACACGAAGGTCGGCGCTTTTGCGGGATCGTAGCCGGCCATGTGGTCGCTCAGGCGTGTCGTGGGCTTGGTGTATTTGATCGCCGTATCGCCGAAGACTTCGCGGCACATGGCGGCGAGGCCGGGATCGTATTCCAGGAGGAGTGCGCGGGTGTTCACATGGTTGTGGTCGTGGTCGTTCACGCGGTTGTTGTCGAACCACGACTGCACGCCCTCGGCGAAGTATTCGCAGTGATTCACGCTCGCATACTTGCCTTTCCAAAGTCCGGCCTTCATCGCGTTCTTGTAGGTTTCCTTTAGGCGGGCATCAAAGGTCGGGTCCACATTCACCATGCCGCGCAGGTGGATGCAGTGGGCAAATTCATGGATCAAAATACACTCCTGAAAATATGGATCGCCGGGGTAGCCGAGCAGATTTTCCTCGGCGCTCGTGCAAAAGGGATCGCTCTGACTCCCGCCTGTGCCGCGCGCCCGAGCGTCCCAAAAAGACTTCGGGTCCAAGTCTCCCATGTCGTCAATTTTCTCGTCTCCAAGGTGCGTAAACTCGGGCAAGTCCGTGGTGAATTCATTGTGCGCGAGGATGCACATGCGCGCTCCGCTTTGAATGAGCGCCGCCCGCACATCCGGGCGCTTTTCCAACATCCGGTTCACGAGGAACGCGGCTTCCTTGAGCGCGTAGGGATTCACCTTCGCAGAGGCCACGATGGGGAAGCCTTCGGCGCTCACGGTTTGTGTGTAGAAAGTGGGCACGCCGTCTTTGTCCGGTGGCTCGAAGCGCACGGCCTGCACTGGCACCTTGCTCGTCACCGTGAATTCCGTGTGATCCTCGCGCCCCGCGATCACGAACCGATGTCCGAGCGTGGTGGTGATCATCGTGTCCTGGCCGCTAGCGATGGAGCGGTTTGGCACGCGCTCCGTGTCGCTTTTCAGCCAGAACACATCGAGCGTCTGATTGCTGCCGTTGAGGATTTGCAGGACAGGCCGCGCTCCGTGCGCGAGTGGGGAAAAAACCACGCTGAGCAGTGTGGCGACGAGAAGAAAGCGGATGGTGATTTTCATTGGAAGAATGTGGGCATACTGGGCAGACGCTGGACGCGGGCGAAAGACCACGAATGCTCCGCAATGACAAGGCTGGAAGCGATTCCACGCGCCAAGCGCGAGCGCCGAGGAACAGCGTGCGACGATGGAGAGACGCCACTGCCGTTCGTTGACTCCCCGCAGAAAGTCGGGCACTTTCCGCGCATGAGCACGCTCACAGAAATCGAATCCGCAGCGGATCAACTGCCGCCGGAGGAAGCCGAGCATCTATTGCAACGCCTCACCGAACGACTGCGCCGCACGCCAGCCCAGCCGGGTGAGCGCATCGCAGAGCTTCATCCGGGGGCTATTGTGATGGCAGCGGATTTTGATGCACCGCTGTCGGATGAATTTTGGTTGGGCAAGGACGCATGAAGCTGTTGCTTGATGTTCATGCCTTCGTGTGGTGGGACGGCCATAAGGATAAACTTCCATCCAAGGTTCTTGCCGCGTGTCAGTCTCCTGAAAATACTCTCCACTTCAGCTTGGCGAGTGTCTGGGAGATGCAAATCAAACATCAGCTTGGCAAACTGAAGTTAAAGGAGCCGCTCGGTGATTTACTCCGGGATCACGAACAGCGAAACAACCTCATCCTCGAACCCGTGACGCGTGAAGACATCCTCGCTCTCTCTGCGCTCCCGCCACATCATCGCGATCCATTTGACCGTATCCTGATCGCGCAGGCTAATCGCGGGGGCTTTCGCCTCGTGAGTTGCGACCCAGTGATTGCGAATTACGATGTGGAGGTTTTGTGGTGATGCAATTTTCAACCATGCAGTTTCTCGCCGGGTCGTGAAGTCCCGGTTTTTGCGGAGGATGGGGCGGTGGGTGATGCGGGGCGTTGTCGCGGGGGTTGTGCTTTTTGTCGTGGCGTGGGTGGGGTTGAAGTTTGTGCCGGTGCCGGAGGCGTTGTTGCGGAGGGCGGCGGAGAGTGTGGAATTTGTGGATCGGAATGGGGAGACGCTGCGGGAGGCGCGGGTGGGGGAGCGGTTTCGCCGCGAGGCGGGGGAGATTCCGCAGATTGTCATCCGCGCGGCGATGGCGGCGGAGGACAAGCGGTTTTACTCACACTCGGGTGTGGACTGGCTGGCGGCGGGGCGCGCGGCGTGGTCGAGTGTGTGGGCGGGGAAAAAAACTTCGGGGGCTTCGACGATCACGCAGCAGCTCATCAAGCTCTCGGTGCCGCGCGAGCGGACGTGGGGGACGAAGCTCGTGGAGATGGCGACGGCGCT
>JAYUIF010000039.1:0-6013 GCA_043766295.1 Spartobacteria bacterium
CGGGTGGGCAAAAAGCACCAAAACGGCGTAAAGCTCCATTTTCCATGGGCTTGCTCCTGAACCAGGGCCCCTGGTGTCCGACAATCGGGCCTGATTGTCTGGCAACCGGGCCTGATTCTCCGGGCACTGGGGCTGATTCTCCGGCAATCGGGGCCGGTTGTCCGGGCACTGGGGCTGATTGTCCGGCAATCGGGGCTGGTTGTCTGGGCATCGGGGCTGATGCTCGCGCAATCGCGGCTGATTGTCTGAGCACTGGGGCTGATTGTCCGGCAATCGGGGCCAGTTGTCCGAGCACTGGGGCTGATTGTCCGGCAATCGGGACTGATGCTCGCGCAACCAGAACCGATTCCCCGCGCCAGATAGCCGCAAAAGAACGCAGAGAACGCAAAGGATTGGGGATTAGCTCCGACGTTCCGACGCTCAAAAAGCGAGGGTTGGACGGTTATTCTATAGGCATGAGCGGGGCGCATAGTCTTGGTGAACGGGGATGCTGTAGCGATGCCCCCGCGTGGATAGCAAGAACTTATTCTTGATCGGCCAAGAAATCGCCTGTTGTGAAGGGCTGAGCACTCGCGGCGCGTGGTATTTACAGTCACTTTGTGGGTATGGACGCGATGGACAGAATGAACGCCAACCATTCACCGCTCACAGTTCAACCCGAGCTACCTCCGTGTGATGTGCCTCGCCGGCTGAAGCCGTGGGCTACTTTTTCACCAAGCTCTCGTAGAGGGCCACGGTGCGCTGGGCGATGGCGGGCCAGCCGAAGTGTTGCTCGGCGCGATGGCGCCCGGCGGTGGCCATGCGGGTGCGGATGGCGGGGTTTGCCATGAGGAAATTGATTTGCTCGGCGAGGTCGCGGGCGAATTGCCGGGGGCTCACGGCTTCAAATGGGCTGGCGGTCATTTGCTCGATGGGGACGAGGTAGCCGGTCTCGCCGTGGACGACGACTTCCTTGATGCCGCCGACTGCGCTGGCGACGACGGCGGTTTCGCAGGCCATGGCTTCGAGATTGATGATGCCGAATGGCTCGTAGATCGAGGGGCAGCAAAAGACGGCGGCGTGGGAGTAGAGTTCGATTTTCTCGGGATTGGAAATCATCTGATCGATCCAGACGATGCCGGGGCGTTTCGTTTGCGCGGCGGTGACGGCGGCGCGCATCTCGGCGGCGATCTCGGGGGTGTCGGGGGCTCCGGCGCAGAGGACGATCTGGTAGCCGGGCGCCATGTGCTCGATGGCGTTGACGAGGTGGATGATTCCTTTCTGCCGCGTGATGCGCCCGACGAAGAGCACGTAGGGCTCGCGCGGGTTGATGCCGTATTTCTCCAGCGCGGCGGTGGTGGTGACGCGACGATATTCGTCGAGGTCTATGCCGTTGTGGATGACGGGCACGCGCTCGGTGGGGACTTGAAAAAAGCGGTGGATGTCGGCTTTCGTCTCGGCGCTGACGGCGATGACGGTGTCGGCCATTTCGATGGCGGTCTTTTCCACCCAGCAGGAAAAGTCGTAGCCGCCGCCGAGTTGCTCGCGCTTCCAAGGCCGGAGCGGTTCGAGCGAATGCACGGTGAGGACGAGCGGGATGCCGTAGTTGAGTTTCGCGAAGATGCCGCCGAGATGCGTATACCATGTGTGGAGGTGGACGATGTCGGCATCCACGGCGGTGGAGTTCCAATCGAGGCATCGCTGCGCTGCGGCGAAGATGGAGTGAAGTTGTTTCGGCGCGGTGTAGCCGGAGGTGTCGCAGCCGTAGCCGATGGCTTTCAGCGTAGGGAGATCCAGTCGCGGCTCGCGTGCGGCGGTGCCGTAGCAGCGGACTTCCACTTCGATGAGTTTCGCCAGCTCACGCGATAGGTAATCCACGTGGACGCCTGCGCCGCCGTAGATGGTTGGTGGATATTCGTTGGTGAGAAAAAGAGCCTTCATTTGCGCACGGGGCGTTTCGCCGGAGCGATGGCGGAAGTCGAGTGCAGACACGGCGCGCTTGCCATTGCGTGTGCTCTTTCTCCAACCTCCGCGCCATGTCCACTTCGCCTAAACGCTTCGGTTGCCTCGGTATCTTCATCATCCTCGTGCTCTGCCTGAGCCTGCTCTTCAACGGCCTCTTTCTCATCGGCGGACTCGTCAATGTGACGATTGGCGAAAACACTTTCCGCGAAGTGGTGATCCAAAAATCCGCGCAGGACGTGAAGTCGAAAATCGCCGTCATCCGTCTTGATGGAATCATTACCGGCGGCGAGGGCGGCACCAATTCGCCGGTGGACGTGATCAAATCCGAACTGAAGCAGGCGATTTCCGACAAAGACGTGCGCGCCATCGTGCTGGCGATTGATTCGCCCGGCGGTGAAGTGACTGCGAGCGACATCATCTACAACGCCGTGAAGGAAGCGCGGAAGACGAAGCCGATCGTCGTGAGCATGGGTTCGCTCGCGGCGAGCGGCGGCTACTACATCGCAGTCGGCGGCTCGCACATCTTTGCGCACGATACGACTTTCACCGGCAGCATCGGCGTGATCATGCAGTCCATGAATTACTCCGACCTCATCGGCAAAATCGGCGTGCAGGTGATGACTTATAAAAGCGGCAACTTTAAGGACATGATGAGCGGTTCGCGCCTGCCCACGGAGCCGGAGAAACAATACATTCAGGGCTTGGTGATGCAGACCTACGATAAATTCGTCGGCATCGTCGCGGCGGAGCGCAAACTGCCGGTGGATGAACTGCGCAACGGCGTCGCCGATGGTCGCGTCATCTCGGGCAAGGACGCGCTCGCGGCGAAACTCGTGGACGAAATCGGGGACTTCGACGCAGCGGTGCAAAAAGCCATGCAGCTCGGCGCGGCACCCGGCGCGGAAGTCGTGGGCTACGACACCGGCGGCGGCATCGCGCGTTATTTGCGCCTGCTTGGAAAATCCGAGCCGCCGAAGAAAATCGAAATCAATCTGACCCCCGAAGCCGGCCTGCACTTGCAACCGGGCCGCCTTTATCTCCTGCCGAGCCTGCTCGCGCCGTGATCCTCGCCGCCATCCAAAAAGCCCCGCAGTTCCCCATCACGGAACAGCAACTCGCGCTCGCAAATCTCTTCGGAGCCATCCTGCTCGTCGTCGGCCTCGCGGTGTATGCGCGGCTGTTTCGCCGCGTCGGCGAAAATGGCGGGCGCGTGCGCACGGATCACTTGCAACTGCCCGATCTGCTCATCGCAATCACGTTGATCCTCCTCCTCGCACTGCACGCGGCGCAGGCATTTCTCACCATCGCACACGGCGCAGAAGTCGTCGTGAAGCACGAACTCAAAGCGGATAGAATTCTCTCGGGAGGAATGTTTCTTTTGCTCCCCGCAGCCGGGATCTGCGCCTTCTTCTCAGCGCGGCAAGTTTCGCTCAGGGATACGTTCGGCCTGAGGCGCGTGCTGATGGGAAAAGTTCCGTTCGTCGCTGCGGGGCTGATCCTCGCAGTGCTCCCAGTGCTCATGCTTGCGAATGTGCTGATGATGAAATTCTTCCCCGCCTACGCCGAGCCGCAGGAACTCGTGAAGGTCTATAAAGGCGCCGTGGACGAAGGGCGCTTCGACATCATCGGCGCGATCATTTTTTCGGCCACTGTGATGGCGCCACTCGCCGAGGAATTTCTTTTTCGTGGATACTTCTATCCCGTGCTGAAGCGTCTCATCGGCCCGTTTTCCTCGGCAGTTTTCGTATCCGTGCTCTTCGGCGCGGTGCATGGAAATCTGCTCACGCTGCCCAGTCTCGTGCTGCTCGCGTTCGCGCTCACGCTCGCCTACGAGTGGAGCGGATCGCTCCTCGTTCCGATCTTCATGCACGCGATTTTTAACGGCTCGAATCTCCTCTTCATGTGGGTGGCCTCACGCTACGGGATTGACCTATGAAGCTTTCCTCAATGGGCGAGGATGCCGTGGTCGCCGCGCTCACCCGCGCACTTCCGTGCGGGCGCGATGTGCGCGTCGGCGCGGGCGATGATTGCGCGGTGATCGGCGGCGCGCGCGACCGTTTGTGGCGTTTGCTGAAAACGGACGCCATCGTCGAAGGCGTGCATTTTTTCCCCGACGAAAAACCCGCGCGCATCGGCTGGAAGGCGCTCTGCCGCGCCATCAGCGACATCGCCGCGATGGGCGGAATCCCCGAGCACGCGCTCATCACGCTCGCAGTGCGCAAGGAAACGAAACTCGCGTGGGTGCGCGCGCTCTACGCAGGGCTGCGAAAAGCGGCGCGGCGATTTGGCGTGAGCATCGTCGGCGGCGAAACCTCGCGCTCGCCGGGGCCCGCATTCATCAGCGTCGCGCTCACGGGGCGCGTCGAGCGAGCGCGCTGTGTCACGCGCAGCGGCGGGCGCGTGGGCGATGCCGTTTTTGTCACCGGTCGCCTCGGCGGATCGCTCGCTGGGAAACATCTCGATTTCACACCCCGCCTCGCCGAAGCGCGCTGGCTCACCGAGCATTTCAAAGTGCGCGCAATGATGGATGTGAGCGACGGCCTCGCCGCCGATCTGCCCCGCCTCGCCAGCGCCAGCAAATGCTCCTCCACGCTCGACGCGGAGCTAATTCCACGCTCGCGCGGCTGCACCACCGAGCAAGCCCTCGGCGACGGAGAAGACTTCGAGTTGCTCTTCACCATCGCGCCCCGCGACTGCGCCAAACTCGAAACCGCGTGGAAGAAAAAGTTCCCAAAACTCCCACTCACGCGCATCGGCGCGCTCATTCGACATTCGTCATCCGTCATCCGTCATTCCACTCATGGCCACGATCACTTCGCATAGCCCCGCCGAGACTTTTGCCTTCGGCGAAAAACTCGCCACCACGCTGGGCGCTGGCGATGTCCTCGCGCTCGACGGCGATCTCGGCGCTGGAAAAACGCAATTCATCAAAGGCATCGCCGCCGGTCTCGGGCACACAGGCGATGTGACGAGCCCGACATTCACCCTCGTTCACGAATACACGGGCGGACGTTTGCCGCTCTATCACTTCGATTTTTACCGGCTGGAAACTGACGACGACGCGCTGCACATCGGCCTCGATGACTACCTCGCTGCTGGCGGGGTTGTCGCCATCGAGTGGGCGGGAAAATTTCCCGCGCTGCTGCCGAAGGTCACACGCTGGTTTAAATTTCGCGCAGACGATGGAGACACACGGGAAATTTCCGAAGCATGATCACACTCGCTCTCGATACTTCCACCAATCGCGGCTCCGTCACCGTCCTCGACGACGGCCGCATCCTGCTCGATGAAATTTTCACAGCGGACCGCAGCCACACGAGCGCGCTGTTCCCGATTTTGGAAAAAGCCCGCGCACTCGCACCGCGCGTGGATGTCATCGCCATCGGTCTCGGCCCCGGCAGCTACGCGGGCGTGCGCATCGCCATCGCCGCCGCGCTCGGCATGAGCATGAGCAACGGCGCGCAGCTCGTCGGCATCGCGAGCGTCGCTGCGCTGGAAACGGACGCGCCGCGCTACATCGCAATCGGCGATGCGCGGCGGGAGACATTCTATTTTACCCGCGTGGAAAACGGCGCGTGCATCGAAGGCCCGCTGTTGCTCGCTGAGGATGCATTACGCGCGCGGCTCGCCGAACTCGAAAGCTGGCCCGTCCTTTCTCCCGAAGTGCTCGCACTTTTTCCGCAGGTAAAAGTCGCGCTTCCCCTCTCGCTCACGCTCGCACGGCTTGCGGCGGAAGGACGCGGCATTATCGCCAGCGAAAATCTGGAACCGCTCTATTTGCGCGAGCCACACATCACGCTGCCGCGCCTTGTCCCGCGACATAGTTCGGAGCAACCTTAGCCATGCCTACCAACCTCGACCTCGCCAATCTCCGCCGCGATTACCGCCAGCGCGGCCTGCTCGAAAGCGACCTCGATCCCGATCCCGTCACGCAATTTGGCAAATGGCTCGCGGAGGCCGTCGAGCACGATCTCATGGAACCAAACGCGATGACGCTCGCCACGGCGGACGCCGACGGCCAGCCGTGGTCGCGCACGGTTTTGCTGAAAGCGTGCGACTCGCGCGGGTT
>JAYUIF010000040.1:0-5988 GCA_043766295.1 Spartobacteria bacterium
CGCGCTGAGGAGCGAAGTCTTGCCGGAGCCGTTCGCGCCGAGGATGACCCAGTGCTCGCCGCGCTGCACGCGCCAGTCGAGCCGGTCGAGGATGAGCGTTTCGTCGCGATGGACGTGGAGGTTGGTGATTTTGAGAACGGACATGGTGGCAAAAGCTCGAAGCTCGAACTTAAGGCAGCAAATCCGGCCTGCGCTGGCGTGTGCGTTCGAGGGCCTGCTCGCGGCGCCACTTGGCGATGGCTGCGTGGTTTCCGCTGCGCAAAATCTCGGGCACTTTCCAGCCACGGAAATCTTCGGGGCGCGTGTAGTGCGGGTATTCGAGGAGGCCGGTCGTGAAGCTGTCGTCGCTCGCACTTCCGGCATCGCCGAGGACGCCGGGGAGCAGGCGCACGATGGCGTCGGTGATGACGATGGCGGGGATGACGCCGTTGGTGAGGACGTAGTCGCCGATGCTGATTTCGTCGTCCACGAGGTGATCAATGACGCGCTGATCCACGCCTTCGTAGTGGCCGCAAAGGAGGATGAGGTGGCCGCCGCGCTCCGCGTGTTCTTTCGCAATGCCCTGTGTGAAGCGGCGACCGGTGGGGCTCATGTAAATGACGCGCGTCGTCGGCGTGCGGAGGGATTCGATGGCGGCGAAGATGGGCTCGCACGTCATCACCATTCCGGGGCCGCCGCCGAAGGGCGCTTCGTCCGTTGTGCGATGGCGGTCGTGCGTCCAGTCGCGGAGATCGAGGGAGCGGAAAGTGACGAGCCCTTTTTCCTGCGCACGCTTCATCATGCTCTCGCCGAGTGCGGCGGTGGCGATGGCGGGGAAGAGGCTGAGGATGTCTATCTGCATGGCTGTTGCGCGCCGCGAAAGCTCACCGCTGCTCGCTCGGAGGGCGGAGGAATTCGAGCGTGTCGCCGTCTTTCTTTTTCTCCCACACGTCGCGTTCGACCATCACGTCGTAGGTGCGGTTTTGATCCTTCACGAAAACCTTGAGAGTGTAGCCGGTGTCGGCGGTTTTTGATTTCACGCCCTTGGTGCTGACATCGAGAAGCGTCTCGCGATCTCCGGTGGCGGAGCGGCCCGTGACGACGCCGGTGACGAGATTGTCGGACTTCCCGCTGCCCATTTGGACAACGGCGAACGCGATGAAGCCGATGACAGCGACGGCGATGAGGACGGCGGTGATGATGTCGCGCCTGCTCATGCCCGATGGGACGATGACGATGGGTTTTTTCGGCCCCGGCGATGGTGCTGGCGTTGGCGAAAGCGCGCTCATTTTTCCGAAATCGGAACTGTGCTCGCTGCGGCTTCGGCCATGATGGTGCGCTCCCAGATGTAGCGTTTAAGGATGACTTTTGCCGTCGCGGTGAGCGGGACGGCGAGGATGGCGCCGAGCAATCCACCAAGCACAGTCGTCCACAAAAAGACGGAAAAGATGACCGTCACAGGATGCAGGCCGACGCGCTCGCCGACGATTTTCGGCGTGACGAAAAGTCCGTCCACTTGCTGCACGATGGTGAAAATTCCAGTAACGACGAGCGGGAAAACCCACCACGCAGCGCTCAACGGAACGAGCCAGCTCCCGCCTTGCACGGAGGCGATGATGACGGCGGGAATCCAGCAAAGGACGATGCCGATGTAGGGGATGATGCCGAGGAAGCAGAGGCCGAAGCCGATGAGGAATCCGAAATCCAGCCCCACCGCCGCGAGGAGGATGCCGGTAACGGTGCCGTTGATGATGCTGACGATGAGTTGCCCGCGAAAGAATGCGATGAGGTAGCCGTTGATCTCGGTGAGCGCGGCGACGACTTCGTCTTTGAACTCACTCGCACGGAGCGGGAGATATTTGCTCCAGCTCTTCGCGATGTGCGGCGATTCGGTGAGAAAATAAAACAGGTAGAGCGGAACGATGATCAACGAGAGGAGGAAACCGAAGAAGCCGAGGAAGCCGCCGAGACTGGAGCTGAGGAAATTCCAAATTTTGCTGGCGGCATTCGGCAGCGCGTCGTTGATCCAATCGCCGTTGCCGATTTTTTGCAGCAATTCCGCAGGCGTCTCCTGTGCCTTTGCGGCCGGCGCGGGTATTGGCGCAGGTGGCGACGGAGCGGGAGCGGTTGGATCGGCTGGGTCGGCAGGTGCAGGCGCGACTGCCGTTTCGATTGCGGGGCTTGCGGCGGGCGCGGCCTCCTTCGCGGGATCTGCTGTTTGCGCTTCGGATGTCGCGGCTTTGTGTTTGGGTTTCGGGACGACGAGAAATTCGTCCGGCACGATGCGCACGCCGTATTTATCGCGGATGTCCTTTCCGAATTTCGCGACACCCACGCGCACTTGGTAAGTCATGTCCGGCACCTTGTGTGCGAGCCTTGCAGTCTGCGTGGAAATTACCGGGACAATCCAAAACATCACGCCGACCAACGCGAGCGTGGTGACTGCAAAAACGCCGATCACCGCGCGCTGCCGAGTGGTGCCCACTTTCACCAGCCACGAGACGACTGGCTCCAGCAAATAGGCGAGCACGCCCGCAATCGCGAACGGCACGAGGATGGGCTGGAGGAAGGCCATCACTTGCGAAAACGCGTAGATGAAACCGACCGAGACTGCGGTGATTGTGGCGATGGCGAGAGCCGTGAGGGCTCGCCATATTGTCTTTCGCTGCCAAGGCGTCGGTTGTTCCGGCGAATTCATTCCGCAGGCAACGTCCTCATTTATAACCTTCGCGGCAATACAGAAATGGCCCGCGTGCTATCAGTGCGTGGCGAGATAGGCGTCCACGTCTTTGGTGACGATGAGTTTTCCCCACATGATGATGTAATGGCCTGGGACGGTGCAGACGTATTCGTATTCGCCTTCTTCGTTGATGGCGGCGACTTTGAGGTTCTGCTTTTGTTCGGGCTCGACGAGCTTGGTGGCGGCGAGGATGTCGTCGCTTTTTGGAATGAATGCGCGGCCTTCTTTGTCGAGCTTGTCGGGTGTCATCGTGGCGGAGGCGGTGCCGACTTTTTCGTGCGTGCCGGGTTTTACGACGGCGAGGTTGTGCGACTGGGTGTCGGCATTTTCCAAGACGATCTCGAAGGGCTTGCCTGCCTCGACGACGAGGCGCGCGTTGTCGTAGCGCATTTGTTCGTGGACGGTGTGGATGACATAGACGCTGACGCCGAGGGCGCGGAGTTCCTTGCGGATGCGCGCGGCGTCGGCGGGTGCGAGGAGTCCGGCGAGTTCGCCGCCGAGCTGGGTGGTCTCGATGTAGTCTTGATTGGTGCGGTCGCCTGCGGGGACGGTTTTCGCCCACGTCAGGACGCTCTCGGCGACTGGGCCGGCGGCTGTTTTATCCCAAGCGTCGCGCGGGAGCTGCATGATCGCACGGGCGGCAACGGTGCGCTCTTTGCCTTCGCGGACTGCGCTGGCGAGAACGGCGAAGTTCCGCTTTGCGTTGTCCGCGCCCATGAGCGGGAGCGCGCGGAGGGCGGCGGCGCGGAGGGCGGGAGTCGCGGCGGCGGCGGTGAGGATGGTTTGAAATTTGGCGCGCAATGTGGGGTCGGCGATGCCTGCAATGGCGTCGAGGATGTTGGCGCGGGCGGCGTCATCCTTGGCGGCGGCCCAGACCTGGTCGGGCTGGCCGTCGGCGACGACGAGTGCGCCGATCGCTGCGCGGCGGACGCCATTTTGCCGGGCACCACTTGCGAGCGTGCTCAATGCGGCGCGCGCCTTGCCGAGTTCGGCGGCTGTGGCGGTGGTGAGGATTTTAGCGAGTTCATCCGCAGCAACTCCGCCATTCGCATCCACGCGCTGAAGCGCGGCGACGAGTTCGGTGACTTTGTCTGTTTTGCGAAGTGCGGCGAGCTTGGTGAGCGCCTCGATGCGGCGTCCGGCATCGGTGGCTTTGCGCTCGATGCGGGCGATGAATACGGGCTCGGAATCGGGGGCGTCGTTCAGGTCTTTGTCGGAAAGTTTCGAGACATAGACGGCGAGGATTTTCGGATCGCTCGGGAGGATGTTTTCCTTCGTGAGCGAGTGGAGCTGGCGCAGCGTTTCGCGATAGACGTAGTCGAGGTAGTAGTCGCTGGGCTGCACGAGCGATGCGTAGGTAATCTGGAATGCCTCGGGGACGTTTTTTCCATCGAAGAAACTGGCGGCGCGCACGGCATGGAGGCGCACGCGCGGGTCTTCATCGGCGGCGGCGACTTTGAGCATGGCGATGGCTTCCGGCACGCGATCGTGCCAGTAGCAGAGGACGCGGGTGGCGGCGGCGCGGGCCTGTGGGTTCGGGGATTTGAGGACGCGCTTGAGCAAGTCCACATCCACGACGTTCTGCCATTGGTAGAGCCACAGCGCTTCGGTGAGATGGTGTTCGAGTTCCTTGTCGTTTATATTGAGACTGGCGACCCATGTTTTCGCGGCGGTGATGACTTCCTTCGCGGGATGTTTCTCGAGTTCGATCTTCGCGAGCATCCGGGTGTCATCAATCGGCGATTTCAGCAAATCGAGCAGCGCAGGGATCGGCTGGCCGTCAATTTTCGGCGGCTTGGAAAGCGGGCGTCCCTCGTAGGTGATTCGGTAGATGCGGCCATGTTCGTGGTCGCGGTTCGGATCGCGGAGATGGTGCTGGAGGTGGCCGATGATCGTCTGCGACCAGTCGCAGAAATAGATCGATCCGTCCGGTGCGTTGCTCACGCAGATGGGGCGGAAAGTCGGCACTTGGGCGGGGTCGCCGGAGACGAGATTTTCGATGGTCATTCCTTTCAAACCCGAGCCATCTTGCGTGACATCCACGCGGGTGATGGCCTGCAAGCCGATGACGTTAAGATTTAAAAAATCCCCCTGCCAGTCATCCGGAAAATGCGCGCTGCTCACCATGCCGGTGCCGGGGCACGGGCGCGACGGACGGTTCCAGAAATGTTGCATCCCGGGATGCTTGCCCGTGTCGAGGCGACCACTGATCGCCGGCGCGAAGAACGTCTCGTTCTGCGTGGCGTTCGTCACGAGATCGTTACCCCAACGGTCGAACACCTTGCCGTGCGCATTCACGAGTTCGTAGGCGGCGTAAAGTTCCGTGTTGCCCGTGTTGAAATCAAAGCGCCAGAGACAGCCGTCCGCGTGGCGGATCGGGCCATTGCTCGTCTCGATCTGCGTGCGGTGAAAAACGCCGTCGCTGAAGAAAGTCGCGCCGCCCGGCTCGCGCACCATCGCATTGGTCGAGTGGTGCGAGTCCGCCGAATCAATGCCCATCGCAATCCGCTCGAACGTGTCGGCCTTGCCGTCGCCATTCGTATCGCGCGCATACCACAAGTCGGGCGCCTGCATCACCACCACGCCGTCTTTGTAAAAAGCGAAACCGGTCGGCGCATTCAGGTTGTCCATGAAAGTCGTGCATTTGTCCGCCTTTCCATCGCCGTTCGTGTCTTCAAAAATCAAGAGCTTGTCGCCGTCCTTGCTGGTGGGTTCGCGCTCGGGATAATTTTTCCACACCGCGACCCACAGTCGGCCCTTCGTGTCCCACGCCATCTGCAAAGGATTCGCCAGTTCGGGAAACCGCTTCTCATCCGCAAACAGCGTGATTTTGCAATTGGGAGCGAGCTTGAGTTTGCTCATCACTTCCTCGCCGCTTTGGTAGGTGTGCGAGAGGTCGGGTTTGTCGCCGGGCTTGTTCGTATAAACCGGCACTGGCTCCGGCAAATTATCGTCCTTCACCACGAGATCGCCGCCTTTTGCGATGGCCCACACGCGCTTCTCGCGGTTTTCCGTCATCACGTCGCGGATCTGCATTTCGCGCTGCATCACCGTGTTGTTTAAAATGGGAGTCGTGCCCGGCTTGTTCACGATCTTCGAGGGCTCCTTCTCGTCCGGCACGCGCGGCTGATACTTCTCAAACGAGCGGCCACCATAGACGTTGTAGCCGTCAATCGTCCGGTAGCGCGTGTGAAACTCCCAATTTTTTTCATTCACCGCCTTGCGGAGTTTTTCGTTCAAAGTCTGTGGCACCTCGCCGAAAAGCCCTT
>JAYUIF010000041.1:0-5966 GCA_043766295.1 Spartobacteria bacterium
CCCCAACAGCAAATTCAGCGTCACTATCACGAGCGCCAACCCCGGCTACACCCTCACCTTCACCGCCCAGCCCTACAAATCCTACTCGATTCAATACAAAGACTCCCTCACCGCCGCATCGTGGACAACGCTCCAATCCTACTCCGCCACTACGGTCCAGCACACCATCACCTACACAGACTCGACCGGAACTAGCGCAAAATTCTACCACGTCGCGACGCCGTAAGATTGCCCTTTAAAAAAGCAGCAGCGCGTTCTCATTTTCTCCGCAAGCAAACTTCCTCCTTGAGCCGCGCACCTTGCAACGCACAGCATCGGGCATGATTACCCTTGGCATAGATAGCGGCACGCAAAGCACCAAGTGCATCGCCCTCGATCTCGAATCCGGAAAAATAGTCGCCAGCGCCTCGCACGCCTACGGGCTGATCGAGGGGCTGCCTGCGGGCCATCTCGAACAGGACCCGCAGACGTGGCTCGATGCGGTGGACAAAACGGTGCGCGCTTGCATTCAGCAGCTCGGGAAAAAAAAGGATCGGGTGCGGGCCATCGGCGTCAGCGGGCAGCAGCACGGCTTTGTTCCGCTGAATAAAAAGAACGAAGTGATCCGCCCGGCGAAATTGTGGTGCGATACTTCGACTGCGGATCAGTGCAAGCAGTTTGAAAGCGAGTTCGGTGGCGTGGAGGAATTGATCAAGCTCGCCGGTAATTCGATCCCGCCGGGTTTCACCGCACCGAAAATACTTTGGCTGAAACAAAATGAGCCGAAGAATTTCAAGGCACTGCACACCGTCCTGCTCCCACACGACTACATCAATTTCTACCTCACCGGCGAAAAGGGTATGGAGTTCGGCGACGCGAGCGGCACCGGTCTGCTCGATGTGCGCACCAAGCAATGGTGCCGCCCGCTCGTTGAGTTCATTGACGAAGGGCTGGAGGAATGTCTGCCTCCGCTCGCCAGCAGCCGCCGCGCAATCGGCCTGCTCACAGACAGCTTGCGCGAAGCGTGGGGCCTGTCGAAAAGCCCGGTCGTTTCCGCAGGTGGCGGCGACAATATGATGGGGGCCATCGGCACCGGAAATGTGCGCCCCGGCGTCGTCACCGCAAGTCTCGGAACGAGCGGGACGCTTTACGCTTTTGCCGCCGAGCCGGTGGTGGATTCCGAAGGTGAAGTCGCCGCATTTTGCGACAGCACAGATCGCTGGATGCCGCTCGTCTGCACGATGAATGTCACCGTCGCCACGGAGCAAGTGCGCAAGATGTTCCACTGGTCGCACGAGGAGTTGGAAAAACACATTCTCGAAACTCCCGCCGGCGCTGGCGGATTGGTTTTCCTCCCCTACCTCAACGGCGAACGCACACCGAATCTGCCGCAGGGCACGGGAATTTTTCACGGCCTCACCACCGAAACCATGGAGCCCAGCCACATGGCGCGCGCTGTGATGGAAGGCGTGACGCTCGGCCTCGCATACGGGCTGAATCGCTTCCGCCAACTCGGCATCGAACCGATGGAAATCCGTCTCACGGGCGGCGGCAGCAAGAGCGATGTCTGGCGGCAGATTTGCGCGGATATTTTTGGCGTGCCGACCGTCTGTCTGAAAAGCGCCGAGGGTGCCGCGCTCGGTGCCGCGCTCCAGGCCGCATACGCCTGCGCCGCCGCCGAGGGGCAGCCGACACGATACCTTGTCCTCGCGGAAAAATATGTGACGCTCGACGAAAGCACGCGCTGCGAACCAAATGACAATCACCGCGAAACCTACGCCCGTCTTTTAACCCGCCAAAGCGACCTCACCAAACGCCTGCACACCGCCGGATACTTGTAACAATTTCACACACACACCGCCTGCTGGTTGAACGCCGGGAGTCTTTGTGTAATCAGAAGCACGAAACCTATGAATACTCGCTCGGTAGCCATCTTCGCGGTCGTTGTCGCCATCCTCGTCGGTGTGGCGATTTGGTTTTTGAACAGCGACCTCGCGCCACACGCGACACCCATCGCCTCGTTGCCAAAACTCCAGCCAGTAGCGAGCAACCCGGCGACGCCACCCAAGTCGGCTCCATCAAAACAATTCGCGCCGCAGACCGCGCCCGAAGTCGAGACAACGCCCGCGCCTCAGCCAGCAGCGATGACGGAGGATGATCGGAAAATTGACGAAGTGCTCCGCCTTTATCCCGGCAACACGGACGCCGACCACACGAACACCGCGCAATCGCTTATCAATCTGCTGCCAACGCTCAGCAACGACGGCCAGGTCGAGTGCGCACAACACATTTCCAATTTGCTGAGCGATGAGGAATTTAAACGCGTCATGCCCATCTGGCGAAATCCGTCCTTTAATCCCGATGTGATTGAAGTCTTCGCGACCGACCTGATGAACCGCGAACACAATGTGATGCTCCCGGCGATGCTCGATGCCGTGCGGATGCCCAACCATCCCTACAACGAGGAAGCCAAAACAACGCTCCAAGTTTTCCTCGATGAGGACTACGGAAACGACGTCGGTAAGTGGGAGAAAGCGATGAAGGACTTCCTCAAAAAAGAAGCCGACGAAGAAAAGGCCGCGCTGCTTCCAGAACCCAAGCAGCCGTAGCCGCCGCCTCACCCGAATGAAACTCGTCATCGCCGGCACCGGAGCCAGCGGCGCGATCTATCTACAGCGGTTGCTGGATAAAATTGATGCGCGCGAACACGAGGTGCATCTCGTCCTCAGCGCATTTTCAAAGCAGGTCATTCACGAGGAACTTGGCGAACTGCGCGTGCCGGAGGCAGTCCACCAGCACGGCGACAAGACGATGAATGTTCCCTTCGTCAGCGGCTCCGCGCGTTTCGATGCGATGGTCATCTGCCCGTGCTCGATGGGCACGCTCGCCCGCGTCGCCGCAGGCACGAGCGACTCTACGATCCTTCGCGCGGCGGATGTTTTTTTAAAAGAACGCCGCAAGCTGATCCTCGTCCCGCGCGAAACTCCGTGGAATCTCATCCACGCCCGCAACGTCTGCACGCTGCTGGAAGCTGGAGCGATCGTGATGCCTGCAAGCCCCGGATTTTACAGCCGTCCGCAGACCATCGAGCAGATCGCAGACACAGTTGTTGATCGCATCCTCGATCAACTCGGCCTGCCAGTCGGCGACACGTTTCGCTGGGCGGAACGCTAAATCTCGAACAGCGCGCTGATTTTTTTTAGGATGCCTTTGGCGTATTCATGCTGCTTTTGCTCCACGACTTGCGGCGTGGTTTGCGTAGCTAGGATACCGTCTGTTGCCAGCTTTCGCTTCGCCAGCATCTCGCTCATTCGCTCGGCGAGACATGTGTTTTCCTGCATGAGCGGCTGGAGCACGTTGCGGCTGATTTCCCAAATCTCGCAGTCCGTCCGCGCCATCACCGTCGCACTGCGCTTTTCGCCGGTGAGCATACACATTTCGCCAAAAGCATCGCCGGAATGAAGCTTCGCCAGATGCATCTCCTGCCCGCCGGACTGGATGATCACATCCGCTTCGCCTTCGAGAATGATGAACATCGAACAGCCATCGTTGCCCTGTTTGATAATCTCCTCCCCGCGCCCAAAACGCAGGATGTTCGCATGAGCGAGCAGTTCCACTTTCTGTTCGTCAGCGAGTGGCGCGAGCAACTCTTGCTTGGGTAAAAGTGCGCGCGCTTTTGTCAGCGCTGGGCTTTCCGGGTGGCGATCGCGATGGATATGGAGTGTGCGAATCGGGAACGGAATTGTGAGCCCCGCGCGCTTCGCTTCATACCACACGTTCGTGCGGATGTGGTTTTCGATGTCGTTAAAGCGACCCTCGTCCTCCAGCGAATACTTGATTTCGTAGATCACCGACGAGTCGCCGTAATCAACCAGATAAATCTTCACCGGCGGGTGCTCCAAAACGCCGTCCGCCTTTTCAGCAGCGCGTCTGAGCACATCGCGCACGGTGTTTGGCGGTGCGCTGTATTCAAAACCGATGCGGATGCGGTGCGCATGGGCGCGTGTCGGGTAGCTGAGATTGGTAATGGTGCTGCCGACGACCGTCTTGTTCGGGATGTCGAGGTAGATGTCGTCGTTCGTGCGAAGCCGCGTCGAGCGCCAGTTCACCTCGATGACTTCGGCGCGAATTTTATCCACGATGAGCCAGTCACCGACTTTGAAAGGCTTGCCGATTTGTAGCGCGATACCCGAGACGATATTCGCCAGCGTGTCCTGCATGGCAAAACCGACGACCACGGCGATGATGCCCGATCCGGTGAGGAACGCATCCACCTGCGCGCCGTAGCCCCATTTTGCAACGAGCACGCACGCGATGGTGAACGCGGCAAAGCTGAAAATTTGCTGGAGAAATTTCGGCGCCTCAGCCTCGTGACGGTGCTTGAACCACTTCTGCCAGTAAAAGCGCCGCAGCAGCGCGAGCGCGAAAAGCACACCGAGTAAAATGACCGCCGCTCCGAAGTGGTCTATGGCGTCATCGTGCCACGCACGGCCAGCGCCAGCGGGATGTCCCCAAGGATGCTGTGCCTCGTGAAGCATCCGCAGCGGGAAATAGACGGCGAGCGAGAGGCACAAAAATTGGTAGGCCGTGCCGAGCGGCACACGATGCACTTTCTTCAGCCAACGCCCCAGCGCCAGCGCCCCAATATAGACAAAAGGCGCAGCAATAAATGCGGCGACAACCGGTGCTGCCATTTGGAAATCAGCGAACATGAGCGCGGACGCTAGCGGACTGTTGGCTTCATTCCAAAAAGATTCGTCGGGCGCGGCGGCGGGCGTGCTTGTCTCCGGGAAGGTTCACTTTCGCAACGCGAACAGTCAGCAAACTGCGGACGGATTCCACTTCATCAAACCCCACATCGCGCACTCCGCGCTCTCGCAGCCATGCGTGGATGAGGCGGCGCTGAAGCGCGAGCGGGAGCGCACGGAGCGCGACGGTGTCGAGTTGCGCGGGGATGTTTTGTAATTCGGGCGCGGTCGCGAGGTGCTCGTCCTCAGCGCGCAGCAGTTCGGCGGTGCGCCTCAGCGCGCGGCGAATGTCGCGGCCCAGCGCAGCTTCGAGCGCGGGGAGCGCGGTGTGGCGGATGCGATTGCGCGTATAGCGTGGGTCGGTGTTGCTGCCGTCTTCGCGAAAAGGCAGATCGTGCGCAGCGATGTAGGCATCAATTTCTTCGCGCCAAACTCCGAGCAGCGGACGCACGACGAACAGTCCGTCGTCGCGCAACGAACGCGTGGACATTCCACCAAGACCGGCGCTGCCAGAACCACGCAGGAGATTGAAAAGAAACGTCTCCACTTGATCGTCTGCGTGATGCGCGAGGAGCAGGCGCGGGCAGGCGTGCTTGCGAGCCATGCGTGCGAAGAATTTGTAGCGAGCTTCACGCGCTGCGGACTCGATGGAAATTTTTTGACGTTTGGCTAGAGCGGCGACATCAGAGCGTGCGACCTCGCACACAGCGTCCAGCTTTGCTGCGAAGTCGGCGACAAAGCGGGCATCTGCACGACTCTCTGCGCGCAGTCCGTGATCGAGATGGCAGACGATTATTTTACAAAGGCCGCTCGCATTCAACCAATGCAGTAGCGCAATGGAATCGCGACCTCCGCTGACGCCGACAAGCACGGTCTCGTCGGGCGCGAAGTCCGGCAGTGAAACATTGGCGAGTGGAGCAGGGCGAGGCACGGCGGCAATGTGTGGAAGGTTTTCAGCCCGGCCAAGCCTTGCGTGATGGCGCGCAGTTTTAGCTGGCGACGATGTTCACGAGGCGACCGGGGACGACGACGATTTTGCGCACGGTTTTGCCGGTGATGTGCTCCAGCACTTTGGGGCACGCAAGCGCAGCGGCTTCGATGTCGGCCTGCGCGGCCTCTTTTTTCACGACGATTTTGTCGCGGAGTTTGCCGTTCACTTGGACGGGAAGTTCGATTTCATCCTCGATCAAAAGCGCGGGGTCGTAGGCGGGCCAAGGCTGCTCTGCGAGCAGGGAATGA
>JAYUIF010000042.1:0-2452 GCA_043766295.1 Spartobacteria bacterium
CCCGGCTTGTTAGTTTCGATGGCGTATTGGTCAATACCCGCATCAATGATACGAAGATCCTCTAGGATCTGAGTAGCCTGCGAGCGTTTGCGGCTGCGCAGGAAGTTTGGGACAGCAATCGCGGCCAGCAATGCAATGATTGCGACCACGATCATGATTTCGACGAGGGTGAAGCCCCCGCGTTTGGTGTTTAGTTTCTGTAACATGGTTTTATTTTCGGTTTGTTGTTTAATTGTCGCCACGAGTTATTCGTGGTGACGCATCTACATTAAGCAGTCCCGATGCCAAAATACAGCCCCAATTTTTAAAATAGCCAATGGCCAAAAATCATACATCCATCCCTGCCCTGCTCCGGCGTGTCCCTCCAGCAGTCTGGGTCTTTGTTGCTGCGTTCCTCTGCCAGTTCGTCGTGCTAAATTTCATCGCGGACTCCCGGCACTTCCTCCCTGACGGCGACGACATGAAATTTTACAACGACTGGGCGCTGAAGCTCCGTGGCGAGATACCGTGGCGTCCCGGCGAGCCGAACGCACCCGGCACGGCCTTCTACGGTCTGCCCGGATACGCCTATGCGCTGGCTGGGCTCTATTCGCTGACCGGCGGCTACGATCATTGGTATTCGCCGTATCTCGTCGGCCAGCTTCAAGCGGGTTTCCATGCACTCACGGCGATGTTTTTGTTTCTGCTAGCGCGGCGCATTTTCGCCGGGGTCGGTGAGGGTGAAAATAAACGCGGCACCGTGGTGGGCGCACTGGCGGCGGCGGCGTGGGTGGTATTTACTCCTGCACAAGTTTTCTCGGCGATTTTGATGCCGACTTCGTGGGTCGTGTGCGCGTTTTGGGGCTTGGTGTATTGGCTCGTGCGCACGCATGAAAGCGGACGCGTCTCGTGGTGGCGACCCTGGCTTTGGATGGGACTCTTTATGGGATTCTTCGCAATGATCGTGGCGACGATCCTCATGCTCACGCCGCTCGTGATCGTGGCCATCGCTCTCACCGTGGCACGCGGTCAGGCGTTGCGCGCGAGATTGCTGCCGGTCGCCGGAGCTGTGGCCGTGCTGGTTGGCGGGTTGTATGCGGGCTGCTCGCCGGCTTGGATTCATAATCACTTCGTCGCCAAAGACCCCGTGCTCCTCTCCGCACACGACGGCCTTAATTTCTATCTCGGCAACCACGCCACCGCCACCGGCTACACAAAAATCCCCACCGGCCTGCGTGCTTCACAAGAGGGATTGCTGCGCGACTCGCTCACCATACCGGAGAAGGAAGCCGGCCATCCGCTCAAGCGATCCGAGGTTTCCGCCTACTGGAAAGCGAAGGGCAAAAAGTTCATCCACGACGAACCAGTCGCATGGCTAAAACTATTGGGCGTCAAGTTTGTGAACTTCTGGAACGCCTACCAATACGACGACCTCGCCATCCTGAAACTCCTCCACGACGAACACGCCATCGCACCCGGCCTGCGTTTTGGATTCGCCGCCGCACTCGCACTGCCCGCGCTTTTCCTCTGCGCGTGGCGCTGGCCGCGCAGCCGATGGGTCATCGCCGCCTCGCTGCTGCACATGGCGGGGTTGATGCCCGTATTCATCACCGAACGCTACCGCCTCGCCGCCGCACCCGGTCTTTTGCTCATCGGCATCGGCGGGCTTTGGCTGCTGTGGGAAAATATCACGACCCGCGCTTGGCGCATCGTCGCCGTGTATCTCGTGATGCTCACCGGCAGCGTGTGGTTCGTCACCCGTCCGCAAATGGATGTCGGACTGTGGTCGCTCGATTTCTACAAAGCTGGACTCCGCGCCACCGACGGCGCGCAGGCCGCACGCGCCCTCGGCAAAACCGCACTCGCCGACGCCTACCTCGCCAACGCCCATCGCAATCTCGAAACCGCCATCGCCTACGTCCCCAACAATGCCGAAATTTCCTTCGCACTCGGCAACGTCTGGCTCCTTCGCGGCGACCTCGAACGCGCCGAACAGTGCTACGCCCGCGCCTTCGATCTCAGCCGCTCGACAGCGCATCTCCACGATGGCGCGCTCAACAATCTTGGCATCATCGCCATTCAAAGAAAACGCTGGGCCGAGGCCGAAGGCTACGTTCTCGCATCGCTGCAAGTGGAGCCGGAGGATGCGAAGACATGGTTCCTCCTCGCGCAGGCGCGCAAAGAACTCGGCAACCTCGCAGGCGCACAGCAAGCCATCGCACGAGCCTTGGAAATAAAACCCGGCAATCCTGATTTGATCCGCTTTCAGCAGTCCCTCAAAGAGCCGCCCAAGCCGTAACTACGCCACCGGCACAGCCGCCAGATTGAAGCCCGCCGACTTCGCATCGCGGTCAAACATCCGCACAGTATCGAGCGACAAATCATCGAGATCGCGTCCGCACATCTCGATGGCCTTGCGCAAAATGCCATGCGGCACCGTCACGATATGACTGCCCACTTGGTCCGCTTGGTA
>JAYUIF010000043.1:0-2444 GCA_043766295.1 Spartobacteria bacterium
ATACTTCGTCCGCACGCCGGTGAAAGTCGGCGCGCTGAGCGACGAGCACGCGGAAATCACCGATGGCCTCTACACCGGCGACCAAATCGTCGTCTCACCCGTGATGTCACTCTGGCTCGCGGAACTCCAAGTCGTGCGCGGCGGCAAAGCCTGCACTTGCGGACAGTAACATGCTGCACCGTCTTCTCGACCTCGTGATGCGGCAACGCGCCGCCGTAATTCTCGCCATGCTCGTGCTCATCGGCGTCGGCGTGTGGGCTGCATTGCGGCTGCCCATTGATGCCGTGCCGGACATCACCAACCCGCAGGTGCAAATCAACACCGCCGTGCCCGCGCTCGCGCCGGAGGAAGTCGAGAAGCTCGTCACCTTCCCCATCGAGAGCGAAATGGCCGGCCTGCCCGAAATGGTGGAATTGCGCTCGCTGTCGAAGTTCGGCCTCTCGCAAATCACGATGACCTTCAAGGACGGCGCGGACTTGTATCGCCTGCGCCAGCTAGTCACCGAGCGGGTGCAAGGCGTGCTCGATGAATTGCCGCCCGGCCTGTCTCCGAAGCTCGCGCCCATTGCCACCGGCCTCGGCGAAATTTTCTACTATGCGCTCGATTACGCACCGGAGGCGAAACACAAGCCCGCAACACGAGAGGAACAGCTCATGGCATTGCGGCAGATCCAGGAATACAGCGTGAAGCCGTTGCTGCGCGGCACGCCGGGCGTCGCGGAGGTGAACACGAGCGGCGGTTATGAAAAGCAAATCGTGATTCAGCCCGACGTGGCGCGGCTCGCGTCCGCGGGCCTTTCACTCGATGCGCTGGCGGAAATCGTCGCACAGAACACGCGCAACGCGGGAGGCGGCTATGTGGAAATCGGCGGCGAACAGCTCATCGTGCGCGCCGCGAGCCGCGTCACCACGACCGATGAAATCGCGAAGCTCCCGCTGAAATTTGCGGGCGGCGTGAAGCCCATCCTGCTCGGCGAAGTCGCCACTGTGGGCATCGGTGCAAACTTCCGCACTGGCGCAAGCACGGACAACGGGGCGGAAGCGCTCGTCGGTGCGACCATCATGCTCGCGGGCGAGAACTCGCGCCTCGTCGCGCAGGCCGTGCGTGCAAAGCTCGTGGAGATTCAGCAGAAGTTGCCGCAAGGCGTTGTCATCCGTCCGCTCTACGACCGCAGCGAACTCGTGAATCGCACGATCGGCACCGTGGAAAAGAATCTGGCGGAGGGCGCGCTGCTTGTCGTCGTCGTGCTGTTCGCGCTGCTCGGCAACTGGCGTGCGGCGCTCATTGTCGCACTCGTCATTCCGCTTGGAATGCTTTTCGCCATGACCGGCATGGTTGAGCTTCATCTGAGCGGAAACCTGATGAGCCTCGGCGCGATTGACTTCGGCCTCATCATTGATGGCGCGGTCGTGATGGTGGAAAACATCGTGCGACACCTTGGCGAACGGCAGCACGCGCTCGGACGCCGCCTCACCGCAACCGAACGCGCGAAGGAAGTCCTGCGCTCGGCGAAGGAAGTGGCGAACCCGATGTTCTTCGGCGTGCTCATCATCACCGTTGTCTATCTGCCCATCCTCGCGCTCCAGGGCATCGAGGGGAAGATGTTCAAGCCGATGGCTGTTGTCGTGATGCTCGCGCTCGGGGGCGCGCTGGCGCTCGCCGTCACGCTTATGCCCGTGCTGTGCTCGTTCGCACTCGGTGGGCGCATCGAGGAAAAGGACAACTTCATCGTGCGTGCTGCAAAGGCCGTCTATGCGCCACTGCTGCGATTCAGCCTGCGTTTCCGCTGGTTGCTCGTGTTGCCGACGCTCGCGCTGTTCGCGCTTTCGCTCGTCGTTTTTTCGCGGCTTGGATCGGAATTTATCCCGCAACTCGACGAAGGCGACTTCACATTCCAACTCATCCGCAGCAGCAGCGCGGGCCTCACCGCTTCACTCGATTTGCAAAAGCAGAGCGAGGCTGTGCTGCGTCGCGAGTTCCCGGAGGTGAAGGAAATCTTTTCGCGCATCGGCACCGCCGAAGTCGCCACCGACCCGATGAATCCGAATGTGAGCGACACCTACGTGATGCTTCATCCGAGTGAGAAATGGCGCAGCGTGAACGGACGACGCATCACGAAGGAGGAACTCGGCAACCTCATGCGCAAGACCGTGCTCAGCCAAGTGCCCGGCCAGAACGCGCTGCTCTCGCAGCCGATTCAAATGCGCTTCAATGAAATCATGGCGGGTTCACGCGCCGACTTGATGTGCAAAATTTTCGGCGACGATTATGCCGAACTGGAGCGCATCGCGGGTGAAGTCCGCACCGTGCTCAGCAGCATCAAAGGCGGCGGCGAGACGGAGTTCGACAGCATCGGCAAAAACCCGATGGTCGAAATCCAGCCCGACCGCGACGCGCTGCGAAAATTCAACGTCCACGCCGACGACCTCAATCGCCTCGTGGAA
>JAYUIF010000044.1:0-14024 GCA_043766295.1 Spartobacteria bacterium
TTTCGGGGCTTGTTTTAGCCACTCCTGCTTAATGTCGCAAATGCCAAAAACCCCTTTCTTACCCGGCAGGAAACAAATCATTTTTCCGCTGTGATAATACTGCGGACTTGCCTTGTAGAGTCGCACCATCGCTTTCGCCTTCCCCGGCTCTTTCCACCACCACGCAAACTTTCGAGCGTATTGAGTGCTCACCGTGTCACTCCCCTCGCGGTTACGTCCGGCATTTTATTCATGGCAGCGCGGAGCGTGGCGTCGTCCATGTGGGTGTATTGCTGGGAGATTGCCTTTGTCTCATGGCCGGCGAGCGCCATCGCCACGGCTTCACTCGCGCCCGTCGCCTTGAGGATGGAAACGAACGAATGGCGCAAACTGTGAAAGGATAATGCCGAAATTTCTCGCGCCGCATTGCGCCCCTTGCCAGTGCTCCGCTTGCTATACGGCTCCGCAATGCCGGCGTCCGCGAGCACCGAGCGGAAACCCTCTGAGAGCTTGCTGGCGCTCTTTTTCGAGAGCTTGGGGAAAATGGGTGCGTCCGGCGAATCCGCCGCCGAGAGTGTCGTGAAGAAATCCACAAGCGGCTTTGCCATCGGGATTGCAAGCCGTCCGCCCGTCTTTTTCGCCACGAATGAAATCGTCTCCGTTTCGAGGTTCACCGAGCGCCATGTGAGCTTCGCGCAGTCCGTGAGCCGTGCGCCGAGATAGAGGCCAAGGAGCGTCATGCCGTGCCACTCTGAGTCTTCCGCCGCCTTGAGCACACGCGCAATTTCCTTGAGCGTGAATGGCCGACGCTGGCCTTCCCCGCGTGCCTTGAGCTTGTCCACCTTGCTCGCCGCGTTGCTGGTCACGAGTCCCTGTTTGAACGCGGAGCCAAGGCACACACGGAGCGTCTTGACGGCGAGGTTCGCGGAATTGCGGGAAAGGTCGCGTGCGAGTGAATCCCGAAACCCGCCCACGTCCGCCGCTGTGAGGCTGGCAACGTCGCGATCCGCCTTCCTGCCAAGATGCTCCGTGAACCTCGCAATGATGCCTTCGTAGCGGCTGGCGGTCGTCTCCGCGCTTTCCAGCCGCTTTGCGTCCAGCCAAGCCGCGCACCAATCGCGCACCGAGCGGCTTGGCAGATGTTCACGGTTTGCAGCGGTGAACACGTCCGCCACACCGCGAGCGATAATCTCCCGCGCATTGTCCGGCGTCAGCCTGCCAGTGCGGGCGGCTTTCGCGGCCTTCTCCCAAGTCCGGCAAATTTCATCCGCCTCCTTTTTGCTCGCCGTGCCCGTGGACTTGAAACGCCTTTTCCAGCGGTTGTCCTCCGCGTCCCAAGTCGAGAACGCGCAAAAATAGAACGGTTTTCCGAGTGCCTTGTGAATGGATGCCATAGCGGGATAACACTAAGGGATAACATTCACGGGTGTCAATAGCGTTTCCCCGCATCCGTTTTACCTACGTAGAAGCATTTCAAAACGGCGCGGACTGGTCATGGAGGTTCGATTCCTCTCGCGAGCACCAAATTTCACAAGGGGGGCAGGCATCCCGCGCCTGCCCCTGTTTTTTTGAGGAGGCTGCGGCCTCACTTCATGATCTCGAATATCGCCTGGCGCAATTCGACCGATGACACCGGCTTCGCAACAATCATGTCTATGCCGTCTGGCATTTGACCGTTCACTTTCAGCTCATCTCCAAAGCCAGTGAGCAAAATCACCAATGTCGCCGGGTGCATTTGTTTTACCATCTGTCCGAGCTGTATTCCGCTCATGGTGGGCATGGATTGATCGGTAATCACCAAATCAAAACTGCCGTCCTTCAGAAACTGGATCGCATCCTCCGTTTCTGATGCCACCATCGTCTGATGTCCATCTGCGATGAGGTGCTCGGAGATGAGTTCGCAGATGATTTGCTGATCGTCCACGACCAGCACGCGCAGTGAACGCATCGCATCCTGCGCGGGAGCTGTGATCCCTTCGCCCGCTTCTGAGTCCGTCATCGGGAATAGAAGTGAAAATGTCGTGCCGCGTCCTTTTTCACTCTCGATCTCGATGCTCCCGCCGTGGCGCTGCACGATGCCGTAGGTGACTGCGAGCCCGAGCCCTGTGCCGTGTTCGCCCTTGGTGGTGTAGAATGGTTCGAGGCAGCGCACTTTTTCCTCGGGCGTCATGCCGATGCCGGTGTCGCACACGTCCACACGCACATGGTTTGGCAGCGTGCGAGTGCGCACCGTGATCGTTCCCCCTTCGGGCATCGCATCCACGGCGTTGAAAATGAGATTCGTCAGCACCTCGCGCAGTTCCGGTGCGCTGCCGAGCAGGGCCGGCACTTCACTGAAATCACTCGTTACTTCGATAGTCCCTCCACCACCACGCGCGCCGCCTTTCCATTTCGGAGCGGTAAATCCAATGGACTGTTCACAAATCTGGTTCATATCCACCGCCACGCGCACATCGGCGGCATCCGCAGGGCGGTAGAAATCGCGGAGACGCTTTACGACATGCGTTGCATCCTGCGCGGCGGAGACGATGTGCTTGAGATACGTCTGCTCCTTTGTATCCGGCGCTGTATTTTCAAACCACGGCAGCAGCATCTCGCCGTAGCCGATCATCATCGTCAGCGTGTTGTTAAAATCATGCGCCACCCCGCCGGCCATGGTTCCCAGCGCGCTGAGACGCTCCTGTTTCACGACTTGATTTTGTGTCGCACGGAGCTGTTCGAGCGCGTGCTCCAATTCGAGTGTGCGTTGCTGGACTTGCTCTTCGAGTTTCAGATTGAGGAACCGATTTTCGAGCAGGTTGCGAATGCGGAGCTGAACTTCCGTGGTGTCGAGCGGCTTGGTGATGAAATCACTCGCGCCCTTCGCCAGAGCTTTGCGTCGGGTCTCGGCGGTGATGTCTGCCGTGAGCACCACGATGGGCAAAAAGCTGCCTTCCGGGATGAGTTGCCGCAGTTGCTCCATCAGCGCGTAGCCGTCGAGATGCGGCATGTGGAGATCAGTGAGCACGAGATCGGGTTGGAATTCAGCGAACATCGGCACCGCCTCGCGTGGATCTGTGGTCGTGCGGTATTCGAGCCCGCCAAACAAATCGAGCATCCGCTCAAGCAAGCGCACGTTCGATGGCTCGTCGTCCACGACGAGGATTTTTGCTGGCGGAAGTAGTGACTTGGACATTTGCGATGGGCTGTCGTCGCAGGTTTCGTTCGACGCTATACTTAGCACGGGATATGCCTCCACTGTGACCGATATCGCTACTACACCAAGCGCCAAGCCGGAGCCCGGCAAAGGCCCCGTTGTGCAACGCCTCTTCGGCGCAATCGCAAGACGCTACGATCTCGCGAATCATCTTCTCAGCGGCGGCCTCGATTTTCTGTGGCGCCGACGCGCAGCGAAAATCGTCCGCGCATGGACTCCGAAGCGCGTCTTGGACATGGCCACCGGCAGCGGCGATCTCGCGCTCGCCATCATGAAGAAATGTCCCGACGCCACGATTGTGGGCGCTGATTTCTGCCAGCCGATGCTGGAACTCGCGCGGCGCAAAGGCCTCACCAATCTTGTGCAGGCTGACGCACTGAACCTTCCATTTTCAAACGGCGAATTTGATGTCGTCACCGTGGCATTCGGCCTTCGCAACATGGAAAACTGGGAGCGCGCTCTCGCCGAAATGGCGCGCGCGCTGCGACCCGGCGGACATTTACTGGTGCTGGATTTTTCCGTGCCGCGCGCACCGCTGCGCTGGCTTTATCGTCTTTATCTCCATCGCATCGTGCCGTTCCTAGCCGGGCTGCTCACTGGGGAAAAGAGCGCGTATGAATACTTGGGCGCATCCATCGAGGAATTCCCGCAAGGCGATGCGATGAACCGGCTCATCGCGAATGCAGGCTTTGATGAAACGCAGTGCCAGCCACTCACCGGCGGCATCGTCTCACTCTACACTGCCCGCCGAATTTAGAGTTTCGGCGCGGACTCCGGTGCGGGCTTGGTGGTTTGCGAAGGAACTTCCGTGGGCTTCGGAGTCTCGATCCCCTTGGCCGGTTCGACTGCCACAGGCGGAGTCGTCACGCTGACGGCCGGCGTGGCAACGGCCGGCTCTCCCGGCTTTGCGGCACTCGCCGTGGGTTTCGGCGTCTCGATGAGCGCAGTGTTGAGCGCATCGAAATCCGGTTTGTTCATCAGGAATGTGCCCGTTTTACCTTCGAGGGTTGTAAGCCACAATTCCTCCGCCGTGTTGCCGCCGATGGTGATCTTGCCGGTCTTCTTGTCGGCGAGGGTGAAGGTGACGACGAGGTTCGGTTTCTCAAAACCATGCCTCACGACATCGGTCGCGCCCACCCATCGCACAGCGCGGAGTGAAGTGAGCGTGTTCACCAAGGATTGCGCAGCGTTTTGATTCACGACGCTGTCGCCCTTCGCAAGCTTCCATCCCTTTTCCTTTTCGTGGACGAGATTCAAAATCGGCTGTCCGGTTCGCGCGATTTCGAGACCGACAATGTCCTCCTTTTTTAAATCGAGAACTTTCAAATCCTGCCATTGCAAAGGATCGATCCATACGCCTTCGAGCACCACTTTCGGAACGGCTACGATGAAAGGTTCGTCGTCGAGTTTCGCATAGCCGGCATCGCCCTCGAATCTGCCGAACAGCACTTTCACGATGGGCTTTTCACCGGGCTTCGACTCGGGCGTGCCCTCGGTCGAGTAGCTGCTCAAAGTCACCGTCGCCTGCGGTTGATCGAGGCCGAAGCCTTTCAACTCACTCGCCATGTCCGCGACAAAGCGTGTGACTTTCGTGCTCACGAGATCATTCAGCAGCTTGTTCGCGGCGCCGCTGTCTGCTGGCGCGTCGTTTTTGCCATCTTGCTTGCGCACCCACGATTCGCCATTTCGCGCGAGCACGATTTTCTCCCTGCCCGGCGCTTGGATGGTGATGCGATCCACCATGTCGCTCTGCACACGCATGAGGCCCTGATCGCGCAGATCGTTGGGCTGTGAACTGATGAGACTCTCGATGGAAGTAGGAACCGTCACCACACCATCACGCGTGCTCAGCTTCACATATACATGGGCGGGTGCGGGCGGAGTCGCCGGTTTTTTGGAATCCTCTCCGTCTTTTTTCTCCAGCTTGGCGGCACCGATTTGGAGCACTACGGGTTCCTTCACGCCTTCGGCGATGAAAGTGATCGTCGCACGCGGGTCCGTGAGTCCGAATGAGCCGAGATCCTTCGCCTCGCTCACAAATTCCTCGATGCGCGCCGTCGTCGCATTTGCGATCAAGTCGGCGATTTTCTGATCATCGGCACGCGCCTTGAGCGGACGCACCAGCGACCAGTGACTTCCTTTTTTCTCCAGCTCAAACTCCCCTTTTGCGCTCTTGATGACGAGCTTCGATACCTGCGCGGGTGTGAGGTCGGAGAGCCGTTTGTCGCGGTAAAAGTCGGTGCTCTTGCCAAGATCGTTTTTGAGATTGTTGCGGATGACATGGACGACTTTTGATCCCTCGGTGCGCGCGTAGTTCTTGCCCTCATAGACGGTGTCCTTGCCCACGATAATCTCCTGCGCGCCCTTCGTTCCGCTAAACTTCACAGCGGCATCGCCCTTGGTAACGCCCCATTCCTTCCACTTGTCGCGGTTCTCTTTCGTGTCGCCGAGCGAAGTTTCGCTGCGCAATTTTTCGCACGTCGTGAAAAGCTGCGTAATGGCAAATTCCTCCGCACGATCTTTCACCGGCGCATCCATGAACCAGTGCCCATCGCGCTTGCGAAGCTCGATGGTGCCGGTGGCGTTGCGGATGGTGATCGCATCAATCTCGTTGCGCTCGAATTCGCAGACGAGGCCGGCCTTTTCGCGCGCTTCGTCGCTTGTGGGTCTGACTTTTTCGACGAGCCACACGTAGGCGAAAGCCGCCGCCGCGAGGACAAACAGGATGAGAGTGTGTTTGGTTTTCATGTCGGAAAACTAGTAACGCCGTCTCGCCCAAACCACGGTTCCGATCATGGCGAAAATCAGTGGGACGACGAGGATGACGGTGAGCGCCAGAATCTTCAGTTTACGTATCTCTTTCTCGGGGTCCTCATCCAGCCGCAATATCTTGTTGGATTTCTCGCGCGGCGCGATGTCTATGAGTTCCTCGCGATCCAGCAACCAGTTGAAAATACCCACGGCAAAAGTTTCGCCGACACCGCTCTCCTCCATCGGGCGCGTGGTGAAAATCCCCGAATTGCCAACCACGACAAGACGCGGTGTCTCCACCTTTACGGACGTATCGGCAGGTGCGCCCTTTACGCAGGCAGCGGCAAGTGTGAGCGGCCCCTGGTGATCTTTTTTGGGATCAAAGTAGGGCAGTTCCTGACTCTTCGGATCCAAATCCACCTTCCCCCAAAAACCCTCCGGCGAAACGAGAAGCGGCGTGAGCGTGAGTTTGTCTGTCTGCTGTTTATTTTGATCCAGCAGGAGGGACTGCGTAGGCGACACCGTCGGATCGCCAAGACGGATGGCGACTCCTCCGAGTTGCTTGAGAATGGAGATGTGGCTCTTTGGAAAAGTTCCCGCCATTTCAAAAAGCGCAGGCTCTCCCGTCGCAGTGCGTCCCGCCTTGTTCACCCAATCATTTTGCGGGCGGACACCCCGCTCAGCGAGCCATCCATTGAGTTGCTCCAGCGGTTTCGCAGACCAGCCGGAGCAGACAACGATGCGCCCTTTCTTTTCCCAATAATCACCGAGCAGCTTCATCTCGCGCTCGCTGAAATCGAAGCGCGGGCCGTTGATCATCACCACGCTAGCGTCGGCGGGCACAGCTTCCACATTGGCTAGATTCATCGTCTCGGCCTTCACGTTTTGCCGCTCCATCGTCTCGCGCAAATAGAGCATCACCTTGCCATCCCAATCAGGCTCTCCGTGGCCGGTCACGTAGTAGAGTTTGTTCGGCTTCGCGTCATAGAGGCCGAGCAGCGTGCTGGTGATCGCGCGCTCGCCGTTGAAACCCTTGAGCCTTGCGCTGTCCCGGCCCCGCTCGATTTCGCCGAGGTCTTTTCCTGTGAGAAATTTGCTGCGCCCGTCGTATTCGAGAATGAGCACGCTCTCGTTCTCACCGACTTTGTATTTGGTCATCAACTCCTCCGCGCGCTTGCTCTCGGCGTATGGATTCACTTTCTCAAATTCAAAATTTCCTCTCGAATTGAGCTGATATTCACGCAGCAGAGTCGTGAGATCATTCTCCACGGCAGCGAAAATCTGCGAGTCCGGATCCATGAACATCGCCATGTCCGCGCTCCCATTATTGAAAACCACGTAGGCGTGTGCTGGTTTTTTCAGCGATTTCAAAAGGCTGCGCGTCTGGCCGGCGAGCGAGTATTTTGAATCGCGCGAAAAGTCCACGCGCTTGAACTGACGGTAGGAGACAAAATTCGCCATGAACACGAGCGCGATCAGAACAACGATCTGAATGACGACGTTCGTGCCGATGAGGCCGCGATTGATAGCAGCGGGTTTGGATGCTGGGTCAGACATGGCTTAGGATTTCCACTTCCGCGCCTGGAAGACGTGGTGGGTGATGAAAAGAAAAAGTGCGGTGAGCGAGACGTAGAAGACGATGGGGCGCGTATCTATAATGCCGCGACAGAACGTGGGCAGATGCTCGAAAAACGAGATGTAGCCGATGAAATGCGTGAGCCACTTCGTTTCCTCCTCATTTTTTCCCACAAAGAAATCCGGCAGCGCCGCGAGAAAAATGAAAAGCACCGTGAGCACGAGCGACATCGCGGCAGCGTTGATCTGCTCGCGATTCAGCGCGGAAGCGAGGCAACCCATCGAGATGAAAAACATCCCGACCAGCAACAGCAGCAGCGCACTTCCCCAATACGGCCCGGCTGCGAATGCGGCGGGGATGCCGGTCAGCCATTTGTAGAAGAAAAAATAGCAATACGTCGGCACGAACAGGACGATGTAAAATAAGAGCGCGCCAAAAAATTTCGCCAGCACCACCTGCCAGTCTTTCACCGGCGCAGTCGTGAGCGATTCGATGGTTCCCATCCGGAATTCATCCGCAAACGCACGCATCGTGAGCAGCGGCATGATGAGGATAAATGGCCACACAAAAAACGGGCTGAAGAACGTGATGAAGACGACCGATTCATCCGCGGGCACCTTCGTGAGTGTCTGCACGGCGTAGTAGAAAGCGACGCCGTTCAGCGCGAGGAAGATCACCAGCATCACGTAGGCGATTGGCGAATAAAAGGAGCTCTTCACTTCGCGGGCTGTCAGGTGAAATAAAGTGCGCATGGCTTAGTGGTCAGAGTGGGTGAGTTCGACAAAAACATCTTCGAGCGTCGCGCGTTTGCGCACGAGTTCGCGGACGTTCCATTTGCGGTCGGCAGCGAGTCGGAACGCTTCTTCGGAGACATCCGCATTCGCATCGAGTCGGAGCGTGAAAGTGGTGAACTCCCCATCCTGCTCCACCTGCACGTCCTTCACTCCTGCCATGCGTGCAAACGCCTCGCGCGCCTCCGGCCCGGCTTTCGCTTCGATGCGTAGTTGCCCGACGGCCCGGTGATTTTTGAGAAGATTCTCCGCCGTGTCGCTCGCGCGGATTTTTCCTTTGTGAATCACGATCACCCGCGAGCACATGATTTCCACCTCGGGCAAAATATGCGTGCTGATTAAAACCGTCCGCCGTTGCGCAAGGTTCTTGATCAACTCGCGCACGCTGCGGATTTGATTCGGATCGAGACCAATCGTCGGCTCGTCCAAAATCAGCAAATCCGGATCATGCACCAGCGCATCCGCCAGACCCACGCGCTGGCGGTAGCCTTTCGAGAGCGCGCCGATCATTTTTTTCTCCACCTCGCGCAACGAGCAAAGCTCGATGGCTTCGCCGACAGCCTCCGAAACTTTTCCACGGGCGACACCTTTCAAATGAGCGCGGTAGCGCAGGTATTCATTCACGCGCATATCCAAATATAGCGGCGTATTTTCCGGCAGGTAGCCGAGGCGGCGGCGGGCTTCGAGGCTCTTCTCAAAAACATCAAACCCCGCGATGCTCGCGCTGCCCGACGTAGGCGGAAGGTAGCCGGTGAGGATTTTCATCGTCGTGCTTTTGCCCGCCCCGTTTGGGCCGAGAAAGCCGACGATTTCGCCCTTCTCCACCTCGAAGCTGATGTCGTTCACTGCGGTGATGGAGCCGTATTTCTTGCTCAGGTTTTTGACGCTGATCATGGGATTATTCGTTCGCAAAGCACTGCCCCGACAGACACGCGAAGCACGTCGCCCGGAATGCAGGGGCGGGAGAAATATCAGGCCCGCCATGCTTGGCAAGTGACGCTTTGTTTTTCACGCGCAATCAGACACGCGAGTCGTCCTCGCGTTGAATAAAATCTCGCTCATTTTGCGGGCACAAAACCCCGCGCTCAGGTTTTAGTAAGCGGCCTGAGCGCCCTTGAGATTCTTCTTCTGAATCCAAGGCATCAGCGCGCGAAGCTTGGCTCCCGTCTTCTCGATCGGGTGCTGCGTGCCCTTCTTGAGCAGCGCGTTGTATTTTTTGTAGCCGCCTTTGTATTCCGCGACCCACTCCTTCGCGAACTTGCCGCTCTGGATATTTTTGAGCGCGACTTTCATCCGCGCCTTCACGGACTTGTCTATGATCTTCGGCCCGACATGCACATCGCCCCACTTGGCCGTCTCGGAAATCGAGAACCGCATCCCGGCAATGCCGCTTTCATTCATCAAATCCACGATGAGCTTCAGCTCGTGCAAGCACTCGAAATACGCCATCTCCGGCGAGTAACCCGCCTCGGTGAGCACCTCGAAACCAGCCTGCACCAGCGCGCTCGCGCCACCGCACAGCACGGTCTGCTCGCCAAAAAGATCCGTCTCGGTTTCTTCCTTGAAGCTCGTCTCCAGCACGCCGCCGCGCGTGCCGCCGATTCCCTTCGCCCAAGCGAGCGCGACCTTCTTCGCCTTCTTGCTCGGGTTTTGATAAATCGCGATCAGTGCCGGCACGCCTTTGCCCTCGGTGAACTGACGACGAACGATATGCCCCGGCCCTTTCGGCGCTACCATGATCACGTCCACATCTTTCGGTGGGACGATGGTTTTGAAATGAATCGCAAACCCGTGGCTGAACAACAGCGTTTTGCCCTTCGTCAAATTCGGGCGGATGTCTTTTTCAAAGCACGCCGGGATTTTCGTATCCGGCACCGCGACAAAAATCACGTCAGCCTTTTTCACCGCCGCGCCGGTTTCATAAACCTCGAAGCCACGCTGCTTCGCGACCGCTACGGATTTGGAGCCTGGATAAAGGCCGATGATGACCTTCAAGCCACTCTCCTTGAGATTCAGCGCATGGGCATGGCCTTGGGAGCCGAAGCCGATCACCGCACATGTTTTGCCTTTGAGAACGCCGAGGTCGGCGTCTTTGTCAGTATAGATTTTTGCCATAGAAAAGGGGGCGGAGGCTAGCGGGCGAAAGCTGTCTGTCAACCGCCGCGATCCAGCCTTTGTGTTTTGGCGAAAACGGCTACTGCGAGTCAGTATCTCGCTTTCTAGCTTGTGAAATTTCGTGCGCACGGCTGATGTGGCCTGCTCTATGGCAAAACCTTTTTGGAGCGGGGTCTTTCCCGCCATCACCACACAAATGAAACGCGACGGCTCGCTCGATATGAAGGCGACCGCAAACCACCTCGAAGTGCTGCTGGCAAGCGGCGTCAGCGGCCTCGTCATGCTCGGCTCGCTGGGCGAAAATCAAATGCTCACTGCGGAGGAAAAACGCCGCGTGCTCGCATTGGGCGTCGAGGTCGTGGACGGCCGTGTGCCCGTGCTCAGCGGCGTTGCGGAAACTTCCACCGCCGAGGCTGTGAACTACACAATTGAGTGCGAGCGCCTCGGCGCGGACGGCTTCATGGTGATGCCAGCGATGTGCTACAAGACGCCCGATCCTGCGGAGACGATGACGCATTTCCGCACCGTGGCGAAATGCACCGCGCTGCCCATCATGATTTACAACAACCCGATCAGCTACGGGAACGACATCACGCCCGAGATGTTCGCGCAGCTCGCGACGGTGAAAAATTTCGTCGCACTCAAAGAATCGAGCGGCGACACGCGGCGCATCACCGACCTGCACAACGTCTGCGGCGACCGCTACGCGCTATTCACCGGCGTGGACCCGCTCGCGATGGAATCCGCCGTGCTCGGGATTGACGGCTGGGTCGCCGGCACAGGCATCGCCTTTCCTGCGGAAAATCAATATTTGTGGGAGCTGATGCAACGCGGCGAGTGGGAAAAAGCACTGCCGATTTACCGCTGGTTCACCCCGCTGCTGCACCTCGATACGACCGTGAAATTCGTCCAATACATCAAGCTCTGCGTGCAGGAATGTGGACTCGGTGCGGAGTGGACGCGCGCCCCACGCCTGCCGCTCACCGGTGCCGAGCGCAAGCGCGTGCTGAAAGTGATCCACGACGGAATCGCCGCCCGGCCCAAGCTGCCGAAAAAGAAATAAACATGGATCCGCTGAAGCTGCTCGGGTGGACGGAAATTTTGCTGCGCCTCGGCTGCGCAGTGTTCATCGGCGCATTGCTCGGCGTGAACCGCGAGCTGGGAGGCAAGCCCGCCGGCCTTCGCACCAATGCACTCGTCTCGCTCGGCGCATCACTGCTCACGCTCGCCAGCATTGGCGTTTCATTGGGTGGGGAAAGTGGTCACGCCGCCGATCCAAATGCCGTGAGCCGCGCCGTGCAGGGAATCATCACCGGCGTCGGCTTCATCGGCGCGGGCGTCATCATCCGCGACAACAGCGGCACGCGCATCCACGGCCTCACCACGGCGGCCACCATCTGGCTCTCCGCAGCACTGGGAATTTTGTGCGGCGCAGGCGTCTGGTCCGGCGCACTCGTAGGAACCGGTTTCACGCTCGTCATCCTCGTGCTGGGCCGGCCCTTTGAAAAATTCCTCCATCGGAAATACCCGAAGCTCACCGAAGAAAACCACGACGGGCATCTGCCGTAGAACTACATATTTCCGCTTGCGGTATGGCATGGGTGCCATACCACTATCCTCATTATGAAAATGACCATGCACATAGACGAAGACGTGCTCGCCGAGGTGGTGAAGATCACCGGCGTCGCCAGCAAGACCAAGGCTGTCGAAACCGCGCTCAACGAAATGGTGAGGAGACACAGACTCACGGAACTCGGAAAAAAGGGACTGGGATTGAAACCCCATGAATTAAAAACCGCATGGGAAAATCCTTTCCCCGAAGAGACAGCCCGTGTCGCCGAAACACCCGTGAAGTATGGCAAAAAGAGCACTCGTAGATAGCAGCTACTTCATTGCACACCTGCGCGAAAACCGCGACCCGCTCGAAGAGCTGGCGGTTTTCTCCGACCGATGGGAACTGCTCACCTGCGGCGTGGTGAAAGTTGAAGTCCTGCGCGGCATGAAGCACAAGAACGCGCACCGTCGCATGGCGAACTACCTCGACTGTATGCTCTACATCCCCACGCTCGACCCGCTTTGGGAGCGCACCCACAAGCTCGCGTGGGAGTTGGACAGACGCGGCATCATCATGCAACTCACCGACCTCGTCATCGCCGCGTGCGCGCTCGAATCCAACGCCGCCGTGCTCACGCTCGATGGTGATTTCCGGCGCGTGCCCGGCCTGCGCGTCCTCGAACATCTGCTATAAATATGCGCCGCATCACCACCATTGACTCCCACACCGGCGGCGAGCCCACGCGCATCGTCGTCGCGGGCGGGCCGGAGCTGGGAAAAAGCAACGTCGCCGAGCAAGCGCGCATCTTCCGTGCGCAGCACGACGCCTTTCGCCGCGCCGTCGTCTGCGAACCTCGTGGCAGCGACGTGCTCGTCGGCGCATTGCTCGTCCCGCCTGCGGATGCGAGCTGCGTCACCGGCGTCATCTTTTTCAACAACGTCGGCGTCCTCGGCATGTGCGGGCACGGCACCATCGGCCTCATCGTCACGCTCGCGCACCTCGGGCGCATTCGCACGGGCGTCCATCGCATCGAGACAAACGTCGGCATCGTCATCGCCACACTGCATGGCGACGGCACCGTCAGCGTCGCCAACGTCCCGAGCTGGCGCACCGCACACGCCGTGAGCGTGGACATCCCCGGCCACGGCAAAATCACCGGCGACATCGCGTGGGGCGGCAACTGGTTCTTCCTCACCAACGACCACGGCCAGCCACTCACCGACCCCGCGAGCCTCACCACATTTGCCCGGCGCGTCCGCAGCGCGGTGAATGAAAACGGCTACCCCGAAGTGGACCACATCGAACTCTTCGGCCCCGCGCAGAGCGGCGGCGATTCGCGCAACTTCGTCCTGTGCCCCGGCGGCGCGTATGATCGCTCCCCGTGCGGCACCGGCACCAGCGCCAAACTCGCCTGCCTCGCCGCTGCCGGCACCCTCGCCGAGGGCGACGTGTGGACGCAGGAAAGCATCATCGGCAGCAAACTCACCGGCACCTACCGCTGGCTGGATCGCGCCACCGGAAAAATCGCCCCCACCATCACCGGCACCGCCCACGTCACCGCCGAATCCACCCTCCTCCTCGACGAAAATGATCCCTTCTGCTGGGGAATGTAATCCGCGATTTCAGTCGGCGGTGGCGTCGTAATGCGGAGGCATTGCGGCAATCCACAAAAAGCGATCGCTTGCCGGGCGGGGATTTTGCCGAGGAGATATTCATAAGCCGCCACGGCCATGTTTTTGAGCTGGCCTTGATTGGCGGCGGAGAAATCGCTCGCATCGGCGACGGTGCCGCTTTCGTATTGATACACGTGCTTTTCCTCCCACCAACCCGGCACCACCGCATGGAGCAAGAGCGGGATGCCGATGAAGAGGGCGAGCAGGGCGAGCAGCGATAGCAGGACGCGGGCGTTGGGTGTGAGGCGGCGAAGGGGCATGGTGGTGGGTTAAATGACGAATGACGAATTTAGGATGACGGATGACGCACGCGGTTTGTGATCGGTGAATTCGGATTTCGCAAAGCGGCTGGAACTCCCCGCTTACGGCTGCGGCCCTGCGGTGAACT
>JAYUIF010000045.1:0-13990 GCA_043766295.1 Spartobacteria bacterium
TTACAGAAAGACTTTTACACCCCCATGACTACCGCATCAAGCACGGCAAACTCGTGCCCCCGACTTTTACTGACACGCTAGTTGTCGATGCCTGTAACATCCTCAAGCACCAATTCATGCTTTTGCGGAGCACACCAAAGAATTTTACTGAACACGACATGACTCTCGCCATCCAGTATTACGCCAGTCACGACTCCGACAACGTTCCGGGTTTCAGGGCTTGGGCACACTGGAACTTCATCCGCAGCCTCACCAAATCCGAACAATCACAACTCGCAAAAGACCTTGTTCACTACATCGCACGAAACAATATCGAGACTCTTGGCGACTAATTTCCAAATGACAGTAATGCCTATGCGCTGCTTGTTGTTTGTAGGTTTTATTTCTGTGACACCACCGTAACGGATAGGCTCGGCTGGCCACTCGCGCTTGCGCTCAGAAGGGCAACAAGGCATCTTCACTCCATGAACAGGCCCAACAAAATAGAAGCTCTTTCGGGTTTCCGTATCCGCGTCGCTTACCCCGACGGCACCGAGGGCGTCATTGACCTCTCAGCGGATGTGGGCCGTGGCGTATTTGCGCCCCTCGCGGACGAAGCGTTTTTTCAGACCGTTCACATCGGGCGTTTCGGACAGATTGCATGGTCGGAGGACATCGAGATTTGTCCCGACGCCGCCTACCAAGAGATTACGGGCACGACTGCAACCGAGGCGGCCCATGCCTGAGGTCAGCAGATTTTACGGCATCATCGTTCGCTTTTACTACCGCGATCATCCTCCCACTCACTTTCACGCCATCTACGGAGAGCATGAGGCTCTCATCGAGATTGAGACCGGGAGAGTGACTTGATGCACCAGTGCCGGATGAGTTCTGGCTGCCGGGATGCGGAGAGCACGCTTCACTTGAGCCTCGGCAGTGTGTGGCCGATATTCTCCATGCGGCCTCTGCTTGATGGCTTTCAGGTAAAGAAACTTCCAGGCAACGGAACTTTAGAGGTCTTATAAAATACCCCTTGCCAAGCGCCTCTGCCCGCGCTTTTCTCCGCGCCCTTTGAGTAAGCGCAAAACATAAACGCGCTGTTGGTCCTCGGGCTCTGGCCGTCAGGCTGTGAGCTGTATGCGCCGAGGGTAACCCAGTGCTTCATCAAATAGAAAACACAACTATGTCTGTTCGTCTTGGCCGTTTTGAACTGCCGAAGGTGCCCGTTAAAGACGAGGCAACCGAAACCAATAACTACGCTAAATTTACCGCCGAGCCTTTCGAGGCCGGCTATGGCGTCACCGTTGGCAATGCGCTCCGGCGCGTGCTGCTCAGCTCCATCGAGGGCGGGGCGATCACCAACGTAAAAATCACTGGAGCGAACCATGAGTTCCAGACTCTGCCGAACGTCGTCGAGGACGTGACGGACATCATCCTGAACCTCAAGGCCGTTCGCTTTAAGTGCGAAGACCATGAGCCGCGCACGCTCTCCATTTCCGTGAACAAGGAAGGCGACGTGACGGCTGCGGACATCGAGGAAGTCACGGGCATCGAAGTCGTGAACAAGAAGCAGCACATCTGCACGCTGGACAAGAAGACCAAATTTGAAGCCGAACTGACAGTGCGCGTGGGCCGTGGTTTCGCCACAGGCGAAGAGAACAAGTATCCCGACATGCCCATCGGCGTGATTCCGTTGGATTCGATTTTCTCGCCGGTGACCCGCGTGAAATACGCAGTGGAAGCCACCCGCGTCGGACAGCGCACGGACTATGACAAGCTCGTGTTGGAAATCTGGACGGATGGCCGCATCGAGCCCGAAGAGGCGCTCAAGCAGGCATCGTCCATTCTTCGCAAACACATCGAGCCCTTCTATAATTACGACGAAGCGCAGGTGACGTTTGACGAAACCGCGCCAGCGCAGAACCAGGAAAACCAGAAGCTGAAGAAGCTGCTGAATATGTCCGTGAACGAGATCGAACTCTCCGTCCGCGCGGCAAACTGCCTGAACAATGCGAACATCACCTCCGTCGGCCAGCTCGCGATGAAGAGCGAGCAGGAGATGCTGAAATATCGCAACTTCGGCAAGAAATCGCTCAACGAAATCAAAGAAAAACTCACCGGCCTCAGCCTGTCGCTCGGGATGAAATTCGACCTCGGTCTCGTGGAAGGACTCGCCACAGAAGTGCGCGCCACCACGGAGGCTTAGTCCATTTAGAAAGAGAACACTCCAATGCGTCATCAACGTAAAACTGTAAAACTCGGCCGCCGTCAGGATCACCGGAACGCGCTGCTATCCAACCTCGCTGTGAGTCTCATTGACCACGGTCGCATCACCACAACCGTCGCGAAGGCAAAAGCCGTCCGCCCATTTGTGGAGAAGCTCGTCACCAAAGCGAAGAATGGCTCCATCCACGCGCGCCGCATGGCCCTCGCGGATCTGCGTCACAACGTAGGCGCCGTCCACAAGCTCTTCGCTGAGATCGGCCCAATCAACTCCGCACGCAAAGGCGGCTACACCCGCATCACCAAGCTCGGCCAGCGCCGCAGCGACGCGAGCGAAATGGCCGTCATCGAGTGGGTGGATATGCCCGCTACGAACGTGCCAGAGCCGAAAGCCGAGCCAAAGGCCGCGAAGAAAACCGCCAAACCCGCAAAGGCCCCAGCCGCTGAAACCCCCGCAGCGGAAGTGAAGCCAAAGAGCACCCGGAAGAAAAAAACCGAGGGCGAAGCGAAAGGCTAAGCCGGACTCACAATCATCAATCAAAGGGCGGGCCCGCGCGAGCAGGCTCGCCCTTTTTTTTCGCGTTCGGTAAAAGCTCATCATTCCAAAATGAACTCCGGCTTTCTCGACAAACTTCTCGAACGCATCGGACGCGTGCGCCCGGAGGAAGTGCGCGACTACATCTCGCGCCTCGCGGATGAAAAGGGATTTTTTGAGACCATCTTCCACGCACTGCACGAAGGCGTCATCGTCACCGACCCCTCGGGCAACATCACCTACATCAACCGCGCCGCGTGCGAATTTTTCGGTTTCGTCCGCGAGGAAGCGATGGGGCGCCCGCTCGCCGAGCAGTTGCGCGGGCTCGATTGGAGCGCCATCGCCGAAGCGGGGAAAACGGTGTCGCGCGACATGGAGATTTTCTATCCGCAGAATCGTTTCCTCAATTTCTACGTCGCACCGCTGCGCGTTGAAAAACCGGGCCGCAAATCCGGCGAACAGGAATTGGTGGGCTACGCCGTCATCCTCCGCGACATCACCGAGAGCCGCAAAAGCACCGAGGAAACCATCCAGAGCGAACGCCTGAATGCGCTCACACTTCTCGCCGCCGGCGTCGCACACGAGATCGGAAACCCGCTGAACTCGCTCCACATTCACCTTCAACTCATGGAGCGCCGCCTGCGCAAATTGCCCGAGTCGCAGCGCAAGGAGATCGCGAAAAGCGTGGACGTAGCGAAGGAGGAAATCTCACGGCTCGATACGATCATCCGGCAATTCCTCGGCGCGATCCGTCCGGCGCAACTCGAACGCCGGCTCGAAAACGTGAACCATCTCGTGCAGGAGAGCGTGCGTTTTCTCGAAGCGGAAATCACCGACCGCAGCATCATCGTCGAAACCGAACTGCGCGCCGACCTTCCGCTGCTCGAAGTGGATCGCGCGCAAATCAAACAAGCGTTCTTCAACGTGATCAAAAACGCATTTCAAGCGATGAAGTCCGGCGGCATCCTGCGCGTCCGCACGGACATGGACGACCGCTTCGTCTCCATCACATTCGCCGACACCGGCGGTGGAATTCCGGAAACCGAGATGAGCAAAATCTTCGAGCCCTATTTCACCACGAAAGCCAGCGGCAGCGGGCTCGGTCTGCTCATCGTCCGCCGCATCCTGCGCGAGCACGGCGGCGAAATGGAACTGCTCAACAACGCCGGTAAAGGACTCGAACTCACGATGAAACTCCCGCTGCAAGACCAGCGCGTGCGGATGCTCACCAGCGGCTCGCCCAGCGCGGCCTAGAATCCGAGCTTCGCGAGTTCGCGGTCGAGCGAGGCTTGGAATTTTTCCACATCACCTTCGGGCGGACGGTAGCCCTGCACTTCGGGGACGAGGCCGAGGCGACCGGTTTGATCGAGATACCACGCCGCATTTTTCCCATCGCTGAATGTGACGCTGCCACTGACCATCGTGCCGGGACGTGCGATGGAGTCCACGGTGAGCGTCACGTTTCCACCGACTGGAGCGGGCTCGGCGGCAAGCGGCGAAGGGGCGGCTGGTGTTTCCGCAGGCGGTGGTGCGACGGGAACTGGTGGGTCTTTCGGCATGAGTTTGAGATCATCCACGAGCAGGCGCACGTCCATGTAGGTCATGCGCAAATCGCATTCGCTCGCGAGGCGCGTCTGGATTTCGGAGAGTTTCATGCCGTCCGCGATCCACGCGGCGACTTTGGATTTCTGTTCGTCGGTCAATTGCATGGCTGGATCGGGCGCGATCGCGGGCTTGGACGCAAGCGCCGATTCATCATTCTGCTAAGCTTCCTCCGTGGTCACCGCGCCGCCCTCACCCATCGCCTGCTCGAATGCACGCCATGCGAGCATCGCGCATTTCACGCGCTGGGGAAATTTCCGCACACCGCGCAGGAGCACGAGATCGCCGAGGCCCTTCGTATCCGGCTCGGTGTCGCTGGTGACGAGCGTGTGGAAATTGTGCATGAGCCGCTCGGCCTCCGCGCGGGGTTTGCCTTTGAGTTTGAGCGTCATCAGCGATGCGCTGGCCTGGCTGATAGCGCAGCCGGTGCCGGTGAACTTCAAATCCGTCACGCTCCCATCCGCGCCGAATTTCACATCGAGCCGAATCTCGTCACCGCACGATGGGTTGTCGCCGTGAACGTGAATCGCATCCGGCAGTTCGCCGAAATTGCGCGGGCGCTTCGAGTGATCGAGGATCACTTGCTGGTAGAGTTCTTCGAGTTCTTCGCTCATCGGTCAAAAAATTTACGCGCTGCGCGAAGGATTTCCGCCATGCGTTCCACCTCCTCGTTGGTGTTGTAGAAATAAAAACTCGCCCGCGTGGTGCCGGGCAATCGCAGTTTGCGCATGAGCGGCTGCGTGCAGTGGTGGCCGCCGCGTAGTGCGAGGCCGTGTTCGTTTGCGTAGGTGGTGAGGTCGTGCGGATGCGCCCACTCCGCATGGAATGCCGCGAGCGCGCCGCGCTGTCCGGATGGCCCGAGGATGCGGATGCCGGGGATCTCTGCGAGCTGCGCGACGGCGAGTGCTGCGAGTTCGGAATCGTGCGCGAAAATCTCCGAGCGTCCGATGTTTTCCAAATAATCCACCGCTGCACCGAGGCCGATTGCCCCCGCGATATTCGGTGTGCCGGCCTCGAATTTGTGCGGTGCTTGTTTGTAGGTTGCGCGTTCGTAGGTGACGCTCACGATCATCTCTCCACCTCCGTGCCAAGGCGGCATTTCCTGTAACAACTCCATGCGACCCCACAGTGCGCCGATGCCGGTGGGCGCGCACATTTTGTGGCCGGAGAATGCGTAGAAATCACAACCCAGCTCGCGGACGTTGACGGGCAGATGGCCGACGGATTGCGCGCCGTCCACGAGCGTCACGACGCCTGCGGCACGCGCGGCGCGGCAGAGTTCGGCGGCGGGGTTGATGGTGCCGAGGGAGTTTGAGATGTGGACGAAAGCGAAGAGCTTCACGCCATCCAGCAGCGCGGGATCGAAGACGAGCGTGCCGTCATCCGCGACGGGGACGAAGCGCAGTTTCGCGCCGGTGCGTTCGGCGAGGAGTTGCCATGGGACGAGGTTGCTGTGGTGCTCCATTTCCGTGAGCAAAATCACATCGCCAGCGCGAAGGTTGCGCACGCCCCAAGTATTCGCGACGAGGTTGATGGCCTCAGTGGTTCCGCGCGTGAAGATGATTTCCTCGGCCTGCGATGCGCCGAGATATTTGGCGACTTTTGCACGGGCACCCTCGAAGGCGTCGGTCGCACGCGAACTGAGTTCGTGCAGTCCGCGATGCACGTTGGCGTTGTCGTGTTCGTAGTAGTGCGCGAGCGCGGCGATGACTGCGCGGGGCTTTTGCGAGCTGGCGGCGTTGTCCAAATAGACGAGCGGCTTTCCGTTCACCTGCTGGTCGAGAATCGGAAAGTCCGCGCGCACTTTCATCCAGTCGTTGTTTGTCATCGCGCGCACCATGTCATCGCCCATGCGCCGTGGCAACGCCGCGACGCGCACTACACACTCGCCGTGGCAGCGCTGCGCGGGACTTCGCACAATGGCACTGAGAAGCGGAAGCACGTCCACCCATACCTGCTGGGTTCGAGTGAAATTTCGCCACCGTGTGCGCGGATGATTTCCCGGCAAATACTGAGGCCAAGGCCCTGCCCGCCCGTGCTCCGATCGCGTGAGCGGTCTGCGCGATGGAAGCGGTCGAAGATGCGCTCGCGATCCTCGGATGAAATGTTGGCGCCAGTATTGGAAATGGTGAAAACGGCCTGCCCATTTTGCCGGATGAGCTTTGCGTGGATTTCTCCATCGGGCTGGTTGTATTTCACCGCGTTGTCAAAAAGGTTGAGCAACACCTGATGGAGAAATTGCACGTTGGCGTTCACAAACACGCCGGGTGCGAAATCCGTGTTCAGCGTGATGCTGCGCGGGGCGGCGAGAATTTCCACGTCTTCCACGAGTTCATCCATGAAGGCGCCGAGATCCACCGGGCTTAGCTCGATGTTGAATTTGCCGGCGTCTGCCTGCGAAAGAATGAGCAGACTCTCCACGATGTGAATGAGACGCCCGGTTTCCTCCAGCAGATCGAGCATCGTCTTTTCCACGATGGAAGGAAGCTGGCCGGAGCGGAGGGATGCTTCGATTTCACCGCGAATGATGGTGAGGGGTGTTTTGAGTTCGTGCGAAGCATCGGCGCTGAAACGACGCGCTTGTTCAAAGCTCACGCGGATACGGGCGATCATTTCATTGAGCACATCCGTGAGGTGTCCGATTTCATCGTTCGTGCCGGGCGATGGCAGCCCGTGATCGAGCCGCTGCGCGGTGATTCGCTCCGCCGCTGCGGCAATTTGCTCGACGGGATTGAGCGCCTTTTTCGAGAGCCACATGCCGCCAAATGCGATGAGGAGCAGTGTGAGCGGCAGCAGCACTGCGTAGGTAATCCAGAGTGTGCGCTCGATTTGCTCGATAGGGCCGAGGTCGGCTGCGACGCGGACTCGCACGTCATTGTGAGTCACTTGGAGCACCCGCACTTTATCGCCGTCTATGATGGCGGTGAAAGCAATGTCGTCTGGGCCGCCGGGTATCTGTGCGGTGCCAAGGCTGCGCGTCCGATAGACGGATTTGCCCGGCGGCTGCTCCACGTCGAACGCATAAAGACTGCGCACGAGACCAAAAAGCTCATGCACTTCATTCTGATCTTTCCACAGATTTGGCGAAGTATGTTCGCGCAGGCTGGCGAAGAAATCGTTGGCCTCATGGCCTAAAGCGTTATCGAGACGCGTAAGCGCCGAACGTCGCAGACTCACGCCCACCACTCCGCCGAAAAGCAACAGCGCAAAGCCGCCCACCAGCACGGACCAAAGCGTGACTTTCAGACGCAGCGGCCAGCCTTTCATCCTCTACGCGGGTTTGATTGCGTAGCCCACACCGCGCACGGTTTGGATGAGTTTTACCTCCTCGCCGTCATCCACTTTCCGTCGCAGACGCTGGATATAGACGTCCACGAGATTCGTGCCGGGATCGAAATGATACTCCCACACGCGCTCGATGATCTGCGTGCGTGTGAGCACTTGCTCGGGCGAACGCATGAGATGTTCGAGCAGGCGAAATTCGCGTCCGGTGAGCACGATTTTACGAGTGCCCCGCATGACTTCGCGGTTGACCAAGTTCATCGTGAGATCGGCTGCTTTGTAAAAACTGATGTTTTCGCCCGTGACGCGGCGCATGAGCGCACGCAGTCGGGCGATGAGTTCATCCATCGAAAAAGGTTTTGCGAGATAGTCGTCTGCGCCTGCGTTCAGTCCCTCGACGCGCTCGTTCACTTCACCGCGTGCAGTGAGCACCATCACCGGCGTGGTCACTTTGCGCTCGCGCAGCATTCGCAAAACACTCAGTCCGTCGCGCCCCGGCAACATGATGTCCAGGATGATGGCTTCGTAGGGAGTCGTGCTCGCGCGTTCGAGTCCTTCATTACCATCGTGGCAGATGTCCGCAGTGTATCCCTGTTCACGCAGACCTTTCTGCAGGAGGTTGGCGATTTTCTTTTCGTCTTCGATTACGAGGATTTTCATGGGGCCACTGTGAACGTATTTCGCGCTGAGCGTTACTATGTTTGTAATGAATTCCCCGTCACGAACCAGCGCGGTTTTTCCTTAAAGAGCGCGCCATTGTAAATGGAAGTTTATCTGTCCTCATGGCGCACCCCCTGCTAAATGGCTGCCTCGTTATGAAAACAGCCCAATCCCTAACGCTTGCCTGTGCTGTCGTGCTTGGTCTCACCGCCTCTTCGCACGCACTCGGCATCCGCATCGCAGACCAAGACGCCCGCGCCACCGCGCGTGGCAACGCATTCGCCGCGACGGCGGATAATCCCTCGGCGATCTACTACAACCCCGCCGGCATCACGCAGCTTTACGACAAGCTGAACACACCAAGCTCCATCACGCTCGGTGGAAAAAACACCGTGCCCGTGGCTCCGGACGACAACGGCATCCGCACCCGTCTCGGTGTGTATGCCATCACGCTGGAAAATCGCGTTAGGCCTGCGAGCGGCGCATCCGCTTTCGACATCAAACGCGACTGGCAGTTTGCGCCCACGTTTTTCGCGACGTGGAAGCCGACCTCCGCGCCCGTGGTCTTCGGCCTCGGCATCTACGCACCCTACGGCTTCGGTTTGGAATATCCCGAGAACTCTCCGCTCCGCACACTCTCGATCAGCGGGAGCGTGCAATATATCTCCATCAATCCCGTCATCGCATGGCAGGTTTGCGACAGTCTCTCCATCGCAGCAGGCCCCACTTTCAACTACGCCAAGACAAGCTTGAAGCGCGGTGTTTTGGCGGCACACGATATGTTCGAGTTCGAGGGCGAGGGCTGGGGTGTTGGATGGAATGCCGGCATACTTTGGAAGCCACATCCGATGCACAGCTTCGGCATCAACTACCGCAGCCAGACGGACATTAATTTTGAAGGCGACGCGCACACTTTCTACAACGGCTTCTCGGTGCCCACGCCATTCGGGCCGTTCGCGGTGCCCGGCGCGGATTCGCGTGAGAGCGCATCGGCGGGGATCAAATTTCCGCAGAACATTGTTGCCGGTTACAGCTTCCGCCCGACGCCGAAATGGAACCTCGAAGTGAACGTGGATTGGACCGATTGGGACAACCTCAACACGGTCAATCTCCGCAAGAAAAGCGGTGACGTCGCACTGCCGTTCAACTGGCAGTCCTCGTTTTTCTACGAGTTCGGAATGAGCTACAAATTCGACAACGGTCTCGTTGCCAGCGCCGGCTACATCTACAGCGAAAACAGCGTGCCGAACGAATCCTTCAATCCCGTCGTCCCCGATTCCAATCGCCACATTTTCAGCGCAGGTCTCGGTGGCCAGCGTGACAACTGGACTTGGGACATCGCCTACCAATGGGCGCATGGCCCGGAGCGCACCATTTCACAAGGCACCGTTGCCGACGGCACCTATCAATTCGACAGTCACGCCATCTCGATCAGTGCCGGATACAACTTCTAAGCCGATCCTCCTCGTCGTGGACGACGAGGAAGGCCCACGCGCATCACTCAAAGTCGTTTTCAAAAACGACTTCGAGGTCGTGCTCGCATCCAACGGCAAGGACGCAATCAAGCTCGCCCGCGAGCGAACACCCGATGTCGCGATCCTCGATATTCTCATGCAGGGCATGTCCGGCGTGGACGTGTTGCGCGAATTGAAAGCGCTCGATGAAGACATCGAAGTCATCATGCTCACCGCCTACGAAACCCTCGAAACTGCGCGGCAGGCCCTTCGCCACGGCGCACGCGAGTATCTCAATAAACCCTTCGACATTCCCACCCTTCGTAGCGCCGCGAGCAAAGCACTTGAAAAACGTCGCGCCACCCGGGAGCTGAAAACCGCCCACAAGCGGCTGGAGGAACTTCACAGCGAAATCGCCGCACGCAGCAGCGCAGACGAAGCGGGCAACGTCCTTCACGATCTCAATAACCCGCTCACAGTCATCAGCGGCTTTGTCGAATTGCTCGACCGCCAAGTCCAAACCGCAGCCAGTCTCGAAGGTGAGGAGATGGAAAAAATGCGCGGCAACATTTCACGGGTCCACGGTCAGGTGGGAAGATGCCTCGAAATTTCCCGCCGCTATCTCGGCGCGCGCCGCAAAGCGGAATCGGACGAACGCGCTTCCATCAACGAAGTCCTGCTCGATTTGCAGGAACTCCTCATCAAACACCCAAGCGCCGAGGGCAACCAATTCACAATCAGTGAACTGGAAGAGCCCGCCTACGCTGCGATCCATAGCACCGACCTCCTCCGCGTCCTTCTCAATCTCACCATCAACGCCCTCCAAAGCGCCGCCGCGCCACATCGCGTCGAAGTGATCGCCCAGCTTTTGCCATCGGACTTTGACACCGCCAACTTTCACGACACAGCGGATGAACGCTTTATTGGACGCGATACGCTCGCAAAGTCCGGCGCGCTCATCGCCATCAGCGTGCGGGACAACGGCCCCGGCATTTCGCCGGAAGTGGTTGGTAAATTATTCCACGAACAATTCACCACCAAACCCGTCGGCAAAGGCACAGGCATGGGTCTCGGCAGCGTGAAGCAACTCGTCACCCAAGCTCGCGGAGCCGTCCGCCTCTCGACGAAAATCGGGCAAGGCACCACGTTCACAATTTTCCTGCCAGCCCGCTAAAAAATCTCGGGTTTCCCCTCCGTCATCACTGCGATTTTTTCGCTCAGGCCCAGCTTGTGTGCAGCGCCGAGCAAACGTTCCAGCGGTTCATCCAGTGGCTCGTGGCTCAGTCGAAAAGTGCCATAGTGCATCGGCACCATTATTTTCGCACCGAGATCCACAAACGCGTGCAGCGCCTCTTCGGGATTCATGTGGACATCGCGCCCGCTCGGCGGCTCGTAGGCACCGATGGGCAGCAGCGCGACATCAATATCGAAGCGCTTTCCGATTTCCTTGAAGCCCGGAAAATACGCCGTGTCGCCGCAGTGATAAATCGTGCGCCCGCCACTCTGCACAATGAAACCGCCAAACCCGCGATGCGTATCATGCAGCACGCGCGCGCCCCAATGATGACACGGCGTGAGCGTCACGTTCAGCGAGCCGTGACGATAACTCTCCCAATAACCCAGTTCGTGGACGCTGTGAAAACCGAGATCATGGACGAGATTGCCCACCTCGAAAGGAACGACGATGGGCTGATCGGCTGCGACGCTGCGTAGCGTGCGACGATCGAGGTGATCGAAATGCGCGTGCGTGACGAGCACGAGATCGATCTCCGGCAGATGGTCCAGTTTCACGCCGGGATGCTTCAGCCGCTTCACGACCTTCAGCCACTTCGCCCAGTTCGGATCGATCAGCAGATTGTTGTTTGGGAATTGCAGGAGAAATGAAGCGTGGCCGATCCACGTCAATCCAACCTCGCCGCGCCGAACCACGGGAAATTCCGGCGTGATCTCTCCGCCTTTTCTTTTTTTGAAAAGCGAGGGCAGCCACACGTTCGTCAGGTAGCTGCGTTTGCTCCAACCCTTCTTGGGTTTCAACCCGACCTTGTGCGCGCCTGCGGTCGCATGAGCGTGTTGGCCGTTGGCGGACTTTGTGATTCGGGCCTTCGGGGTTTTACTTTGCAAAATTTTCGGCACAGCGCGTAACCGTAGAGAACGCGATGCGCGACGCAATTGTTTCGTGCATGGCAATCGCTCAGTGCTCAAGTATCCGCATTATGCCCGCCAAAGAACAACTCCGCCGTGCCATGCGCGATCGTCTGCCGCTGCCCCCCGATCAGCGTGGGGAAAAAAGTGCGCGCATCTGCGCTGCCATCGTCGCACTTCCGCAATGGCACAGCACACACACCGTCGCGATTTTCGCACCGCAGCAGCGTGAGCCGGACGTCGAGTTGCTTTGGCGGCACACCGACGGAAAAATCGTCTGCTACCCGCGAGTCGTTCCCGATGGTCTCGCGCTTTTCTCCGTCGAATCACTCTACGATCTACAGCCGGGAAAGTGGGGCATCCGCGAGCCCGGCGACGATCCATCGCGGCTCATCTTTCCAGCGAACGTGGATCTCATTCTCGTGCCCGGCGTCGCACTCACCCGTGCCGGTGCGCGCTGCGGTCGCGGCGGCGGATACTATGATCGCCTGCTCGCCACACTGCCCGCGCACGCTTGCAAAATCGGTGTCTGTTTCGCGCTGCAAATCGTGGACGAACTTCCCACCGAGCCACACGATGTCGGCGTTGATTTTGTAATCACCGAGTAGCTGGCATCCTCAAGCCGCTTCGGGAGCTTTCATCTCGAAGCGTGGAATGCGAACAAGCACGGGAAGATTTTCATCCGTGATTCCGATGAATGCGCCCTCCGCCACGCTGTCGCACGCGATGACGTGGCAGCTATTGTAGGAAAAACTTTCGCCCGTCGTGAGACGCGGAAATTTCCCCACCACACCATCGCCCTCCACCACGATGGTGCCGCCATCGGAATCCGTCACCACCCACTTGCGGCCTTTGATCGTCACCGTCTCGTCCGAGTCATTGTGGATGGTGATGAAATAGACAAACGGGAACGGCTTGTCCGCCGGCGCTTCGAGCTGCGGCATATAGGAAACGCGATCCACCGTGGCGCGGAGACCATCGAGTTCGGCAATTGTGGCGGGCATCTCGGGACAAGCTATCGGCTTCCATGTGGCGGTGGCAAGATGCAGGAGTGAAATCACAGCGCGCAATTGCGCTTGGTTCGTCGCTCCAGATTCGTCATTCGTCATCCATGCTTCCAGTTATCCTCACCATCGCAGGCTCCGATAACAGCGCGGGTGCAGGCGCGCAGGCCGATCTGAAAACCATCAGCGCGCTCGGCGGCTACGGCGTCACGGCGATCACGTGCGTGGTTGCGGAGGTGCCCGGCAAGGTGAGCGCGATTCACTCCGTTCCATCGGAAATCGTGGCCGAGCAAGTGCGGCTGCTTTTCGGCGCGTTCCCGATTGCTGCGCTGAAAACCGGAATGCTTCACTCGACTACGATCATCGAGAGCGTCGTCGCTGTGCTCGATGAGTGTTTTGCGCGCGATGCGAAAAAACCTTCGCTCGTCGTGGACCCCGTGATGGTCGCCACGAGCGGCGATGCGCTGCTCCTCGCGGATGCCGTCGCACTTTATCGCGATCTGCTTTTTCCGCGCGCCACGCTCATCACTCCAAATCTCGATGAAGTGCGCGTGCTCACCGGAAAGTCCGTGACGAGCGTTGCAGAAATGCGCGCCGCCGGACGCGAACTCGCCACGCGCCATCGCTGTCCATTTCTCATCAAAGGCGGGCATCTGCGCGAAGCGGTGTCCACCGATTTGCTTGTCACGACCGATGGAGAAATTGCCGAGTTCAGCGCGCCGTTCATCCCCGGAGTGAACACGCACGGCACCGGCTGCACGATGAGCGCGGCCATCGCCACGGGTCTCGGTCGCGGGCTCGGGGTGCGCGAGGCTGTGAGCGAGGCAAAGCAATTTGTCCACCGCACCATCGCCTCCTCGTTGCGCTGGGAGAAAGATGGACACACGACCGATGCACTGCATCACTTCGCGCACTGAGGATGACGCGCACTCTCACCATCCATCGCTACGAAGACGGCGAGCCACGCGGCGCGCGATCGGATGACGTTGCGATGGAGGAACCGCTGGAGATTCGCGTGGAAGGGGAGTCGTTGGTGGTCGCGATGCGCACGCCGGGACGGGATTGCGAGCTGGCGGCTGGCTGGTTGTTGAGCGAGGGCATCGTGAAAA
>JAYUIF010000046.1:0-5908 GCA_043766295.1 Spartobacteria bacterium
ATCATTTGCAGCGACATGCCTTGGGCGGTGGCTTGGTATGCGGATCGCAGGAGTCTCTGGCTCCCGCTCACGATCCCCGATTTCAATGAACTGAACGACTTCCACTTCAACCAGCACATCACCGGTCTGCTGCTCACGCCCATCACCGGCTTCCGTGGGTTGCTCAATGACGTGGGCATCGGCGAATTCCGCGAGTGGTCTGATTTCATCATGCGAAATCCGCGCGCCCGCGCCGGGTTCCCGCTTGCCGTGCCGAAGCCGCTCCCCGTCGTCAGCGCGAACCACTACATCCTCTACGCAGACCGCGACCGCTGGACGGAACGCCAGTAGTTCCCACTTTGCGGGAAAGAAATCCGTTGACGCGCGAGGAGCGCGCCCCTAACAGTCCCGCCGCTCTTATCGAGAGTGGCAGAGGGTTCTGGCCCTGTGAAGCCACGGCAACCGCCCCGCGAAAGCGGGGGACCAGGTGCCCCATCCAGCTCTGCGCCTCCGGGCGTGGGGGAAGATGAGAGCGAAGCGAGGGCGTTCCGTCCCCGTTTCGCACTCTCGATGAGGCCGAGAAATATAAACACCATGGACAAAAGCAACCGTCCCTTTTTTAGCAACCTCAAGTGCCGCGAATGCGGGAAGCTTTACGAAAAGAAAGCCATCCACGTTTGCGAATACGACTTCGGCCCGCTCGAAGCCGCCTACGACTACGACGCCATCCGCGCAAGCATCTCGCGCAAAGTCATCGAGTCGCGCCCGCAGACCATGTGGCGCTACCGCGAGCTGCTGCCGATTGACGGCGAGCCCACTGTCGGCGCGCAAGTCGGCTTCACCCCGCTCGTCAAAGCCGACCGCCTCGCCGCCGCCCTCGGCATCAAATCGCTCTACATCAAAAACGACACCGTCAACTACCCCACCCTTTCATTCAAAGACCGCGTCGTCTCCGTCGCACTCAGCCGCGCCGTCGAGCTTGGTTTTAAAGTCGTCGCCTGCGCCAGCACCGGCAACCTCGCCAACAGCGTCGCCGCCAACGCCGCAGCAGCAGGGCTGAAAAGCTATGTCCTCATCCCCGCCGACCTCGAGCAGGGCAAAGTCCTCGGCTCCCTCGTCTATGGCACGAACGTCATCGGCATCCACGGCCCCTACGATCAAGTGAACCGCCTCTGCTCCGAAATCGCCGGCAAATACGGCTGGGGTTTCGTCAACGTGAACCTCCGCCCTTACTACGCCGAAGGCAGCAAAACGATGGGCTTTGAAATCTGCGAGCAACTCGGCTGGCGCATCCCGCGTCACACCGTCGTCCCGATGGCGAGCGGATCGCTCCTCACAAAAATCCACAAGGCCTACGGTGAGTTTGTAAAATGCAACATCGTCGAGGATGCCAAATTCTCCATCTACGGCGCACAAGCCACCGGCTGCGCACCCATCGCCCACGCGATGAAACGCGGCACCGATATCGTGAAGCCAGTGCCAAAGCCGGACACCATCGCCAAGAGCCTCGCCATCGGCACGCCTGCCGACGGCTACTACGCCATCCACGCCATGCGCCAGACTGGCGGAAGCGCCGAGGACGTGACCGACGACGAAATCGTGGACGGCATCAAACTCCTCGCCGAGCACGCCGGCATCTTCGCGGAAACTGCGGGCGGCGTCACCGTTGCCTGCGCGAAAAAACTCATCGAAAGCGGAAAAATCCCGCGCGACGAAGAAGTCGTCCTCTGCGTCACGGGCCACGGTCTGAAAACGCAGGAAGCCATCGCTGGCAAATGCGGCGAGCTACGGCTCATCAAGCCCAGCCTGCGCGAATTCGAGGAAAAAATTTACAACCCCGACATGACCGCAACCGCCGCCAAATCGTAAATCATAAATCGTAAATCATAAATAGAATGGCCTCCGTCCTTATTCCCACACCGCTCCGCAAGCTCACCAACGACCTCTCCGAAGTCTCCACCGCCGGCGCGACCATCGGCGAAGTCCTCGCCAATCTCGAACGCGCATTCCCCGGCGTGAAAGATCGCCTCTTCGACGAAGCCGGAGAAATCCGCCGCTTCATCCTCGTCCATGTGAACGGCGAAGACATCCGCTTTCTCGACGGCCTCAACACGCCCGTCGCCGACCGCGACGAAGTGAGCATCACCCCCGCCCTCGCAGGCGGCTAGACCGATTGCGGATTTCAGATTGCAGATTGCGGATTGTTCCGCGCTGCGCCATTCAAACGACAATCCGCAATCCGCAATCTCAAATCCGCAATCGAATATGTCCGACAAACACCGCCTCTGGCTCATGTTCCCCACCAAGCTCATCACCCGTCCCATCATTTGGGAACTGGCAAAGAAATTTGAAGTCGTCACCAACATCCGCCAGTGCAGCGTGAATGAAGAAATCGGCCTCGTTTCGCTCGAACTCGAAGGTGAACGCGACGAAGTGAAACGCTCCATCGCGTGGCTCGAAGAACATGGAATCAAAGTCGAGCCCGTGGAAATCAACACCATCGAAGGATAGCCGACCAGCCGAGTGAGCCTCCTCACCGCAGACTACGACTTCACGCTGCCGGACGAATTCATCGCCCGCCACCCCGCCCAGCGCCGCGACGAATCGCGCATGATGATTCTGCATCGTGCCGAGCAGCGCATCGAGCACCGCATCTTCCGCGACTTCCCCACGTTCTTGCACGCAGGCGATCTCGTCGTGCTGAACGACACACGCGTCATCCCCGCCCGCACTTTCAGCAGCGACGGCAAAATCGAATTGTTCTTTCTCGAACCCACCACCCACGCCCCGCACGCGTGGAAATGCCTTGTGAAACCCGGACGCAAAATGCGCATCGCTGCCGAGGTGAAAGTCGGCGGCGTGCATGGCAAAGTCATCGCCATCGAACCCGAGGGCGAGCGCATCGTCGCCTTCGATGCGCCGGTTGATTTGGAAAAGTGCGGCGAAATTCCCCTGCCCCATTATTTCGACCGCCGTCCCGATCCCGCCGACGCCGAGCGATACCAGACCGTCTTCGCGCGCCAGCCCGGTGCCGTCGCCGCGCCCACCGCCGGCCTGCACTTCACGCCCGAGTTACTCGCGCAAATCCCGCACACTTTCCTCACACTCCACGTCGGCGTCGGCACATTTCGTTCGGTGAAAGTGGACGACCTCACCCAGCACCGGATGCACTCCGAACGCTTCGCAGTCAGCGCAGACTCAGCCGCCGCAATCAACGCCGCACAACGCATCGTCGCCGTCGGCACCACCACCGCCCGCGTGCTCGAAACACTCGGTCGCCCGCTGCAAGCGTGCGAGAGCAGCACAAACATTTTCATCCATCCGCCCTACGCACCGCGCGCCGTGGACGTGCTGCTCACCAATTTTCATCTGCCAAAAAGCACCCTCCTCATGCTCGTCAGCGCATTCGCAGGCCGCGAATTCATCCTCCGCGCCTACGCCGAAGCCATCCGCGAGCACTACCGTTTTTACAGCTACGGCGACTGCATGTTGATTCTTTAATCTCCCCGCCGCTCGCGGAAAAACGCCTTCAGCAACTCCGCGCATTCCTCATCGCGCACGCCGCTCACCACCTCGCAGCGGTGATTCAATTTCGGATGTCGCAGCAAATCCACCACCCCGCCCGCCGCTCCGTCCTTCGGCGAAGCACAGCCGAAAATCACCCGCCGCATCCGCACGTGGACCAACGCACCTGCGCACATCGGGCACGGCTCCTTCGTCACGTAAAGATCGCACTCATTCAGATGCCAGCTCTCCACCGCGCTCTCCGCCTGCGTGATGGCCAGCATCTCCGCATGAGCCGTCGCGTCCTTCAGCGCCTCCACCTGATTATGCGCCCGCGCGATGATGCGCCCCTCGCGCACCACCACCGCGCCCACCGGCACTTCCTCCTTCTCCCAAGCACGGCGCGCCTGCCGCAGAGCTTCGCCCATAAAGTAATGATCGCTGTGAAGGTCTATGATGTCATTCATGGAAGATGGAGATTTCGATTGCGTGCCGTGGGCAATACGCTAAATACCGCGCCCCTTTCCAACCTTTCCGTGCTTTATGTCCAATATCATCACCAAGATTAACAACGAACAGCTCAAGACCGACCGCAATGTATTCAGCGTCGGCGACACCATCTGCGTTCACACCATCGTCAAGGAAGGCGAAAAGGAGCGCGTGCAGAAATTCAGCGGCATCGTGATTGGCCGCAAAGGCACCGCGATCAATTCCTCGTTCACCGTCCGCCGCATCAGCTATGGCGAAGGCGTCGAGCGCGTTTTCCCGCTGCACTCACCACGTATTTCCAAAATCGAAGTCGAGACCAAAGGCAGCGTCCGTCGCGCCGCTCTCAACTATCTCCGCAAGCGCACCGGCAAAGCCGCGATGACGGTGAAAGAGCAAAAGAGAGCGCCCAAGTCGGCTGCTTAATTCGTAACCGGAAAATGTCCTGCAACCTCGCGCATGAGGATTCTCTTCGTGCGCGAGGTTTGCTTTTTATAGCGGGCATAGATGAAGCCGGACGCGGCCCGCTCGCCGGCCCGGTCGTCGCCGCAGCCGTCATCCTCCCCGCCGATTTCACGCACGACGTGCTGAATGACTCCAAGCAACTCAGCGAGCGCCGCCGCGAGCGCATCTACGCGGAACTCACCGCCCGCTCCGACATCCGCATCGCATTCGCCATCGTCGAGCCGGAGGAAATTGATCGCATCAACATCCTCCGCGCCACCCACGAAGCCATGCGCCGCGCCGCCAAGCAACTCGCCCCCGACCACGTGCTCATTGACGGCCTCCCCGTGCGCGATTTCCCCATCCCGCAAACCGCCCTCGTCGGCGGCGACGCCCTCAGCTTCAGCATCGCCGCAGCCAGCATCATCGCGAAGGTGACACGCGACCGCATCATGGTAGAACACCACGCACGCCACCCAGCCTACGGCTTCGCAAAGCACAAAGGCTACGGCACACCACAACACCTCGCCGCACTCCGCCAACATGGGCCTTGTCCGATTCATCGCCGCACTTTTTCACCCGTCCAGCAAGCCACGCTCGGGCTCTGACCCGCGCCACACACTCGGACGCCGTGGCGAAAAACTCGCCGAGAAATTTCTCCGCAAAAACGGCCACAAAATCCTCGCCCGGAATTTCCGCCCGAAAGGCGGCGGCGAAGTGGACATCGTCTGCCGCGACATCGCCACCAACGAACTCGTCTTCGCCGAAGTAAAAACCCGCAGCCGCGAAAGCCTGGGCCGCCCCGCCGACGCCGTTGACCGCAAAAAGGAAGAACTCATCGCCCGTGGAGCGCGCCGCTGGCTCCGCCTCCTCAACCGTCCCGAAGTCTGCTTCCGCTTCGACATCATCGAAATCATCATCGGCGACGGCAAAGAACCCTACGTCAACCAAATGAAAGCCGCCTTCCACCTCCCCGAAAACCGCCGGAGGTAGCCGTCAAATTACGGCTGCGCAAATACCGCCGAAAAACCCGCCTGCTCAAAATGACGATCTCCCGTCAGCGCATCCGCGATCCCCTCATCCGCCATCACCACAAACGAAATGCAATCCGTCAGCGACCATCTCTTGTCCCGCCGCTTCCGGTATAGCTCCAAGCCGCGCGCAAACAACTCATCACTCTCTTCGACCACCGTAAAGCCCGGCCCCGTCATCACCAACTCGATGAACGCACCCGCCCTTTCCCTCCATACCGGATCGCATAACGCATCCGCAAACTCCACCAGCACCCAGCGCGTCGTGATGAGAATCGCCCGGCATTCACGCGAAAAATGAACCGCTCCGCCGTGGGCTGCGTCCCGCTCATTGAGCAGCGCGATAAAGTAAAACGTATCCGCAAAAAGCCGTTTCACAGCCCGCCCCGTTTCGGTGCTCTGAGGTGGACCCCGAAATTCGGGCCAGAGGTTAAGGTATAAAATGGCGGTGGAAGGCGTGTTCA
>JAYUIF010000047.1:0-2424 GCA_043766295.1 Spartobacteria bacterium
TCGAACTCCACGCCAAAGACCAGCAATGTCCGCTGCGAACTTCATCCAGTGGTCCCACGTTTGGCCCCGGGGCGCACGCGACTGCGCACGAGTTTCACCTTGCTGCATTGCACCCCCGCTTTAACTATCCAGCCATGTCCACACCCGTCGCATACGACTCGAAGATCGAAGGCAACGTCATCTTCACCAAGCTCGATTCCGCCATCAATTGGATGCGAAAAAATTCGCTCTGGCCCATGCCGATGGGCCTCGCCTGCTGCGCCATCGAGCTCATGGCCACGGGCGCGGCGCGCTACGACATCTCGCGCTTCGGCGCGGAGGTCATGCGCTTTTCCCCACGGCAGAGCGACGTGATGATCGTCGCCGGCACCGTCACTTACAAAATGGCGCTCGCCGTGAAACGCATCTGGGATCAAATGCCCGAGCCAAAGTGGTGCATCGCCATGGGCGCGTGCGCGAGCAGCGGCGGTATGTATCGCAGCTACGCCGTGCTCCAGGGCATTGATACGCTCATCCCCGTGGACGTCTATATTTCCGGCTGCCCGCCGCGCCCCGAGGCGCTCATCGAAGGCCTGCTCCGCTTGCAGCGGAAGATCGAAGGCGAACATTCCTTCCTCGCGCAAAAGCCCGAACTCGTCGCAGCGCTGAGCTAAGAGAATGTGACTGGTGACTTGTGACTGGTGAATAGTTTCGCCAAGCCCGCAAGACCAGTCACCAGTCACCAATCACTTTCCGCCATTCACGAAAAACTCACCGCCATACCAATGCCCACGACCCTCTCCGTCCCCGCATCCACACAAAAGGACGCCACCGCGCTCGCCGAAAAATTTACCATCGTCGCGCAAAAAGAATTTCGCGGCGAACTCACGCTCACTGTGAACCGCGCGCAATTCCACGACATCGCCACATTCCTCCGCGACCAACTCGGCTACACGTATCTCATTGATGTCAGCAGCGTGGATCACTTCGGCGAAGAGCCGCGCTACGAGATGGTCTATGAACTGCAAAACTTCGCCCGTGCGGAAAACCTGCGGCTGAAATACACCGTGAGCGAGGACGACGCGACCGCGCCGAGCGTCGTGGATTTGTGGCCGACCGCCGACTGGCACGAGCGCGAAGTGTTCGACATGATGGGCATCACTTTCCCCGGCCATCCCGATGTGAAAACCGTCGGCCATCTCCGCCGCATCCTCATGTGGGACGGCTACCCATTTTACCCGCTGCGCAAAGATTTCCCGCTCGCAGGCCGCGACAGCGACACGCCCGACGTCGCATTCTCCCGCGTCGCCCCGCTCGCCGGCGGCCCCTTCGTCACCGCCCCCGGCACCGGCAACACGGAAGAGCGCGAGCCGCGCTCGCGGGAGATGGAGTGAAAATGGAGCCGGTGTCATCCAAGAGACCGTCCTTACTCCCCATGAAGTCACACCTTTGCTCTCTCGTTCTTGCCATTGCCATGATGGCAAGTGTGGGGATCTCTTTATCCAAAGACTCAGAGACTTCAGCGAAACCACCGCAGGAACTTGTCAAAGCCGCAAACGCTGGCGATGCCGATGCACAAAACAAGTTGGGCGATTTCTACCGTCAGAATCCCCAGGACAAACCGAACTTTTCCGAAGCACTGCGTTGGTATTTACGCAGTGCTAGGCAGAAATATTCTGCCGCTCAGTTTATGCTCGGTCACATGTATCAAGATGGGGAGGGCACGGAACGCAACAACGTTGAAGCATACAAGTGGTTTGAGTTATCTCGTTTGTCCGGCTTTGCGGATGCCGTATATGCCCGAGATGCCGTCGGAGCATTGCTTGCCGAGAAGCAGCTTGATGAAGCCAAGGAGAGAGCCGTCGGCTTTATGGAACGCGGCGATCCATCTGCGCTAACCGCTGACGCAATTAAACGTCTTAACCAAGCGAAAGCCAAAGCTGTAGACGGCGATCTGGAGGCGCAGGTAGAAATTGGGATTGGATACCTGTTTGCCGAAGAATCTCCGTTCGACGAAGGTGAGGCGTTCAAATGGCTCAAAACCGCTGCGGAACGCGGCCACCCCGAGGCCCAGCAATCCCTTGGATTGATGTATAGATCTTTTGATCTCACAACGGTTCATCACGATGACGCCAATGCAGTCCTTTGGTTTCGTCGGAGTGCGCTTCAAGGTTCCAAGCACGGGCAGAATTCCCTAGCGATCAGTTATTGGAAGGGATGGGGCGTTGAGAAAGACATCAAGGAAGCCTATTTTTGGTGGCTAGTAGCAGAGCGCGGAGGTCACAAAGGTGCTCAATCTGGCCGTAGCTTTCTTGAGAAGGAGTTTAGTCCTGAACAGATGAGTGAAATCCGAAAAAGAGCCGAAGGATTTCAGCCCAAGCCTGAAATTCCACCCGCTCCCAAAGAAACAAAAAACTGACTATTCGCTTCACTTCGCCACATCTC
>JAYUIF010000048.1:0-5869 GCA_043766295.1 Spartobacteria bacterium
GTCGGCACTGATTACAGTCGCGACGGCTCGGAGCTTCTTCACCAACCGGGGTTGCTCGAATACTTTCAACGCACGCTCGCCGGCATGAAGCCGCGACTGCGCGACCATGCGCTGACGGTGAAAGTCCGCAAAGGTCTGGCGGACATCCGCCCGCTCGCCGGTGGCGATGACGCCAGAGTTTCGCAAAAGTCCGCGAAAGAAATCGCCGCCATCTCGGGTGATCTCGTAAAAGCCATATACAGAAAGCCGTGAAAAAAATCCTACTACTCGCAGTGCTCACCATTTTCGCCACCAGCGCCGCGCGCGCCTACGTGGACGATGCCCACAGCCGCGCGATGGAAGCCGCAACTCCGCAGGCAAAACAGGGCTTTCTCGTCCGTCAGGAATACTGGGCAGGCACGCTCGCCACGAAGCAGCCGAGCGTGGTGAAGCATCAACTTTTCAAAGGAAACACGTATTGGTTTTGGCTCGGGAGCGATGAGGACAGCGCGCAAGTCACCGTTCACATTTACGATCCAAAAGGAATCCTCGTGGATGCCGAGGCTTGGCAAAAAGGCAGCAAGGCCGCTGTGAAAGTGGTGCCAAAAACGACGGGCACTTACTACATTTCGTTCAGCATCGATCAATCAAAGGCGAAGAGGAATCGCTGGGCGCTGGCCTACGGATACAAGTAAAAGCTCATTCGTATGAGCGAAGCCGAGCAGGCCGAGACAAGCTGGAAAGCAATGGGCGTGCGCTCTGCGCTGTGTCTTTTTTTTACCGTCACGGGCTGGCTGCTGAGCGCGGGAAGCGTGGAGTCGTTGGTGTGTTTCGGAGCCGCGTATTTGAGTGGTGGTTGGGATCTCACGCGGAAAGTTTGGGAGGGCGTGCGCGTGCGCGAGTTCGGCACGGACTTTCTCATGTGGCTCGTCGCGCTTGGCGCGGCGTTCATTGGTGAATTTGCCGAGGGAGCGGTGCTCATGTTTCTTTTTTCGGCATCGGGCGCGATGGAGCGCTTTGCGTTTGGCCGCACGCACCGCGAGATCAACGCGCTGTTTCACCACGCGCCAAAAGTCGCGCGCCTGCTCGATGATAGTGGCGAACGCGAAGTGCCCGTTGCGGAGTTGCGTCCCGGTCAGCGTGTGCGTGTGACGGCGAATGAGCAGGTGCCGGTGGACTTGCTCATCGAGCGCGGCGAGAGCGCGTGCGACGAAGCGATGCTCACCGGCGAGGCTGAGCCGATTTCAAAATCGCGCGGCGATACTGCGCTCGCGGGCACGTTGAATTTGCACGGCGTCTTCGAGGGTCGCGTGCTGCGTGCGGCGGAGGACAGCGCACTCCAGCGCATCATCCGCCTCATCGAAAGCGCGCAGGAGATGAAGGCGCCGGCGCAGCGTTTCACGGATCGTTTCGGCACGCGCTACACCGCGCTCGTGCTCACGTTTTGCACGATTGTATTTTTTGTGTGGAGGTTCGCTTTTCATGCACCTGGTTTTGTTTCGGGCGAAAAAGAGAGCGCGTTTTACCGGGCGATGACACTGCTCGTCGTCATGTCGCCCTGCGCGCTCGTGCTCTCGGTGCCGTCGGCGATTCTTTCTGCGATCGCGTTTGGCGCGCGGCATGGCGTGTTGTTTCGCGGAGGCGCGGCCATCGAGAATCTGGCAGGCATCACCGTCGTCGCGATGGACAAAACCGGCACGCTAACCGAAGGCAATTTGCAAGTCGTCGCCATTGAAGCACTGCGCGGCAGCGAGGCCGACATCCTCGCCGCCGCCGCCAATCTCGCCCGACTTTCCAATCATCCCATGTCGCGCTCCATCGCACGCGAAGCGGATCGCCGCAGCGTCGTTGTCGAAGAACCCACTGGATCAGAAACAGTCCCCGGCCAGGGGCTCCGTGCGCAGTGGCGCGGCGAAACCGTCGCCCTCGGAAATCGCGAACTCATCCACGGAAACGGCGAACTTCCACCCCAGCCAACCGACGCCAGCGAAGTCTGGGTGGCCTCGCCCACGCTGCTCGGGCGCGTGCTTCTGCGCGACCGTCTGCGACCGCAAGCTCGTGGGTTGGTGGAGAAATTACACGCCGATGGTGTGCGCACCGTGATGCTCACCGGCGACAAAACCGGAACCGCCGCGAAGCTCGCACACGAAGCGGGCGTCACCGAAATCCTCAGCCAACTCCGGCCCGAAGAAAAAGTGGAAGCGCTCCAGCGCCTCAAAGCCGATGGAGCGAGAGTCGCGATGATCGGCGATGGTGTGAATGACGCGCCGAGTCTCGCCGCAGCCGATGTCGGCGTGGCGATGGGCGCGCGCGGTTCCGACGCCGCCATCGAGCAGGCCGAAGTCGTGTTGATGAACGACAAGCTCGAAAACTTTCTACTCGCGCGCGATCTCAGTTTGCGCGCCCGTCGAATCATCCGGCAAAATCTCACGCTGTCGCTTGGCGTCATTCTTTTCATGTCCTTCACGGCCATCTTTGCCGCGTCGTTGCCCCTCGCCATCGGCGTCTTCGCGCACGAAGGCAGCACCGTCATCGTCGTGGTCAACAGCCTGCGCCTGCTCTTCGGAAAACCGAAGTAACCTTGTAGTGCGGTGGCAGAGCGAGGAACGAGCGCCGACACCGCTTTGGAAGCGCCCCGTGCAAAGTAGAGCGACTGTGTTCGGAGAAGGAAGCGGATGGAAAACAAGCGAACGAACACCGAAAACCAACTGCCTCCGCCCGCCCGCAATCCCCTCCAAAGGCGGCGTGGCGCTGCCGCTTCCCGCCGCACTACAAGGCGTCGCTCGCCAGCGCGCTATTTTTTGGGGATGAAATCCACGACGAGCGGCTTTTCCAGCACTGGCTTGAGGATTTCCACGAACGCTGTGTGAGCGGGGTGATGCAGGTAGGTGTCGCGATCTTTTTCGTTTTTGAAAGTGAGCACCCAGCAGTGTGTGAAACCATCGGCGAGACCTTCGGTGGAAATATCCGTGCCCCAATCGAGTGTCTGCACGACTTCGATTTTCGTCTTCAGCGCGGCAAATTCCGTTTCGATTTTTTTGATCTGCTCCGCTGTTGCGTCTGCTTTGAATTTGAAATGCACGACGTGGAAGATAGGGCCGTCAGCGGCGAGTGTGGTCATGGTGAGGAGCGCGAGTGCGGCGAGGATGGAGTGGAGTTTCATAGATTTTTAAAAATGTTGAATGACGGATTTTTCGTCATTTTCCTGTTCTGGCTTCTTCGCATTCCACGAAGGCGTAGCACATCATGTGAAGCAGGTGCATTTGCACATCCTCGACGCGACCGTAGTGCGTGTCGCCCACGACGATTACCTGCGAGGCCAAATCCGCCATGCGTCCGCGTTTTGCGCCGACGAGCGCGATGCTGCGCATCCCGTGAGCCTTGGCCCATTCGAGTGTCTTGACGAGGTTCGGCGAATTGCCGCTCACGCTCGACATGATGAGCACATCGCCGGGGCGCGCGTAGTTTTCGAGCTGCCTCCAATACACGTCGTCATACGTGTAGTCGTTTCCGATGGCGGTCATCCATTGGATGTTGTCGTTCAGCGTCATCACGCGAAACTTCCGCCCCATCGCCTCGCTCGAATTTTTCCCGAGGTCGGTCACGAAGTGCGAGCAGTTCGCTGCGTTGCCGCCATTGCCGCACGCGAAAATCTGCGCATCGCGGGTGTGTGCATCGCGGAGTGTCTCCACGAGTGCTGCCACGTCGGCGGGCTTGATGGTTTCAACGGCGCGTTTTTGTGCGTCGAGGTAATCGGCGATCCATTTCTGCATGACGGAAAGTGCGCGCAGAAGTGGCGGCGTGTCCAGTTCTCAGTGCGGCATACACGCGCACGCGATGTGCCGTTTCGTGGGAACTCAGCGAGTGGGAGGCTGGAGCGCGGCTAGTTTTTTGGCGAGGAGTTTGCTGACGCGCGCTGCGCCGTTTGGGTTCAGGTGGGTCATGTCGCGGAAGTTGGTTTCGTCCCAGATCATGACGTCGCGCTGGAGGATTTGGATGAGGTGACGCTGTTCAAGCTCGGCCAGGAATGAAGCGTAGTCGGCGTCGAAATGATAAGGCGCGCGTCCCTCGGCGACAGCAGGCATCACTGGCATGATGAACCAATAAACTGGGATGTGATTTTTGCTGGCGAGATTCAGAAATTTCTCCAGCAATGCGCGATTGAAATCGGCGACTTGAAACGGCTTTTTATACATCGGGTGGATGGTCGCCACGGTGTAGTGTTTCGCACGTTGTTCGCCGGTGGTGGCGGCATCCTGTTCTTCGGCATCGAGGCGGCGGCCTTTCAGCAGGCTGCCGAGTTGTTCGCGATAGCGCAGGGTGTAGGAGAATTTGCAGAGCACGCCGTAGGTGACTTCCGGGATTTCAGTGCCGAGGCTGGCGATGGTGGCGATTTCTCCCCAGCGAGCGTAGCCGCCGACGAGAAGGGCGACGCGATCACTGCTGAAAGTGTGAGGCGATGGCGCATAGAGGATCGCCTTGGGTGCTTTGCCGAGGGCGATCTGGCGCTGGAGCATGAAGTAGGCAAATTCCGGCCCGGTGGCGGGGACGGCGGCGTTATGCACGAGGGCGCCGGGCGGCAGTGCGGCCATGATTTCCGAAGGGAGAACGCCGCTTCTGGCCACGGAGTCGCCCATGATTTGCCAGTCCGGCCCGCGCGCTGGCACGGTGTCGGCATGGAAGTTTTTCACGAGTTTGTTTTCCGGGAGGAAAGCAAATGCGGTTTCCAAAAGAACGATGAGGGCCGCAGCGAGCAGAAGTGCGCGGCGGGTGCGTTCGGTTTTAGAATTGGAAATAGATGAAGGATTGGGCATTGAAAACTCCGAGCAGGACGATGAGGTAAAAACACAGGACGTAAAATCCGCACTGCACGAGGACGGGCACCGAGCGGATGGCGTCGAGATCGCGCCGTCTGTATTGGAAAAATTGCATGGCGATCAATGGGGCGCAGTAGGCGAGCACTTTGGCGACGCCCGCGATGGTGCCCGGCGCGATATGAAAGGTGAGCAGCGCGTGTGTCATCGCGCCGAGCTGGTCGAGGCTTTTTGCGCGGAAGATGAGCCAGCCGTAGAGGGTGAGGACGAACATGAAGGCGATGCGCGCCCATTTCCATACGACGGCGGCGATGGGAGAAAGTGGTGTCGCCCGGCGTGGCACGTTTTGCTGGATGAAGCGGTGAATGGCGAGCAGCGCACCGTGGTAGCAGCCCCAGATCACGAACGTCCACGCCGCGCCGTGCCAAAGCCCGCCGAGGATCATGGTGAGCAGGAGATTCACGTAGGTGCGGCCTGCGCTGCCGCGACTGCCGCCGAGGGAAATATAGAGGTAGTCGCGCAGCCAGGTGGAGAGGCTGATGTGCCAGCGCCGCCAGAAATCCTGCGGATTTTCCGCGAAGTAGGGCAGGTTGAAATTCACCATGAGATGAAAGCCCAGCAGCTTCGCGGTGCCGCGAGCGATGTCGGTGTAGCCGGAGAAGTCGCCGTAGATTTGGAATGCAAAGGCGAGCATCCCGATCCAGACTTGCCCGGCGGAATAGCCGCCGCTTTGCGTGAATACCGCGTCTGCGATCAGCGACATGTTGTCGGCGATGACCATTTTTTTCACCAACCCCCAGAGGATGAGCGTGGCGCCCTCCGTGATATTGTCGGCGGTGACGTGGCGCGGGCGCGTGATCTGATCGAGCAGCGAATGGGCGCGCTGGATGGGGCCTGCGACCATGTGGGGGAAAAAGGCGACGTTCAGCGCGAAGTCAAAGAAGCTGCCGGTGGGCTCCATGTCTCGGCGGTAAATATCAATCGTGTAGCTGAGCGACTGGAATGTGTAGAACGAGATGCCGACGGGGAGGATGATGTGGAGGGTTCCCAAGCTGGGATGGAGCCCCCATGCGGTG
>JAYUIF010000049.1:0-2399 GCA_043766295.1 Spartobacteria bacterium
CGCGCCGCCGTGGGGGTGCGGCGCTCCGCGCCCTTCGCTGCGCTCAGGCACGCGCCAGCGCCACCGCCTCCCCGCGCGCTGGCCGTGCGCAAGCCGCGCACCGCTGCCGGGCAGCTCCCACGCGCGCGGAGCGGGTGGCTGCCCTTCGGGCCAGCGTGGGCGTGAGGGCACGCCATCCCGCCGCAAGCGCGTTCTACGGGCGGGGCGTCTCTGCGCTCACGCCGTTCGCGAGTGTGGCGCTCCGCGCGTAAGCCGCCGCGGCCCCGCCTCGCTCCCCTCGCACCACGCCGCGTCCGGCTTCGGCTAACGCCTTCGCCTAGCTCTCGCCGCCGCGCGAAACCTCCCGCTCCTTTTGCCTTCCCATCGCGCGCAGCGGCGTGCCGATTCTGCCGCCATCCTGCCACTCCAGCCACCTTTCCCCGGCCACGGAGCCCGCCGCGAGCTGGCATCATTGATGATGCCGACTGCGCCAGGGCCGCGTCGCCCGCCGCACGCCTCCGGCGTGGAAAAGGCTCGCGTTGCTCGCGCCGGAGACGAGCAAGGGCGCTCGCCGGCGCTCCCTCGCAACTCCCCGCCTCGGGAGGAACTTCGCTGCGCGCTGCGCTTGCCCGCTGGCGCGGATTTACGACCGCAAATCATGGCGGGCAGCCTCACAGAAATATGAAAAAATACATTAGCAGACGCTTGACCCTTGGCGTCCATCGTGCTTTTCAGTGCGTTCAATTTCTGAAACCTTGGAAGGTTTGTCATGCCCATCTACCTCAAAGACCTCATCCAAAACCCCCGCTTGCTCGATACGCTCCACACAAAGCAACCATGCTGCTGCAAATGCAACGTGGAGTTGCAGGAAACCATCACCGGCAAGCGCTCCACGCCCCAAGGGGAAGCGTGCAGCGATTGCTACTACGAGATGATTGGTGAGCTAATCGAGCAACATCCGATCGCCTCGGCGGGGTTCCGCCGCGGCTGACGCGTCCCGCCAAGCAGCCATCCGGGCCTCACCGGCTATGGAGTCGGGGCTGGAGGCTTCGTCCCATTCCATCCCCACCATTATCGAGTGATTACATACTTTCTGGGAATCGAGGAAACGCGGGCCTACGCGCGCGATTTTTTGCGGCGGCTAGAAAGATTCGAGGTCGCGCCGACCGTGTGGTGCCCGATCACGCGATCAGGGTTCGCGCTCTTAAAAGTGATGGTCGAATTGATGAGGGACGAGTTTCCGGCGCTGAACGGAAATGTCCGCGTGCTGCCCATTGAGGTGGACGATGGAAAGGAGAAAATCCAGTTCCTCGATGGCGATCCAGCGGAGACCCTGAACGGCCAGAGCGTCCTGCTGCTCGACGGCGCGATTCATTCGGGCGGGATGATGAGCCTGTGTGCGAAGGAGGTGCTTAAATACGACCCTGCGGAACTGGGTAGCTACGCGCTGGTCATCAAGCGCGGCAGCGCGTTCATTCCGACGCTCTGGGGTGTGATGATGGAGGAGACCGACCGCGCGTTTTTCCTGCTCGACGCGATTCCAAACAACCGCTTGGACGCGGCGGGACACAATCCGCAGAACACCAAGAAACAGCCGCTGGTGCATATCGAACGCTTGAATGAGCGGATGCTGGATATGCCGCCTGTGAAGAGCGGCGTCGGTTCAATGGATCGGATGAAATGGAGCGACCGGCATTTCCAAATGGTGGCCAGCGATCATTTGGCCTGCACCTACGTGCTGGCGCACGGCAAGACAATCACGAGCTATATCTCGATGCACCGCCTGGAAAATGGCGGTTTGATGATCGACGAGATCGCGGTGGACCTGAGCCAGCAAAAGAAAGGCTATGGCGGCGTGCTCATGCGCTTTGCCGACACGCTCGCTCGCCAGGGGAATTGCCCGGTCGTGCGCTTGCTCGCGATCAAGAAGAACGTGGAATTTTACAAAGCATTCGAGTTTCGCCCCGTGGAAGGGAAGGAATCCATCCGCCTCGACGATGAGGAATACTGGCCGATGGAGAAGGCGGTGCTGTATCACCACAGCCCCGTGCGCTAGCAGACGAAACAAGCAATCGCTGGCTGCGGGCGCAGCTAACGGGTTTCGAGCCCGTTAGGCTGCAAACATTTTCGGACATTTTCGGACACCGACCCCGCGCAATTCTGCGCGATCCTGAAAACGCCACCAATCGTCTCGCGTGCGTTTAATGGCCTACGTTGCGAGAGGATACGCATTTTCCGCGCAGTTCCGCGAACGCGCGGAAACGGGTTCGAATCCCGTTAGGGTCACATTTTAATCATCGCGAGGCTAGCGACTTGCAAGCGCCTTGGCGGGCTGTCCGGCAGCGATTTTCTCACTTTGATTTGGCGACGGGTTTCGGACGAATGCCGCTGTCCATACCTGATGAGCAATCCCGGATTTG
>JAYUIF010000050.1:0-5818 GCA_043766295.1 Spartobacteria bacterium
AACCACTCCTCGATGATCCGCCCGCCCTCGCCATTCAGCCGGTGATTTCGATTAAAACCCGTCGCTACGATTTGTTCGGTCGTAGCGTTTGGCAGCAGATCTCCGCCGAGTTGTTCGATGGTAAATTGATTAAACGGCATATTCCGATTGAACGCCCCAATCACCCAATCGCGCCAAAGCGACATCTGCCGCGACGAATCTCCCTGGAAGCCATTGCTGTCCGCATAGCGCGCAAAATCGAGCCATTGCGCAGCCATGCGCTCGCCGTAGCGCGGAGAAGCGAGCAGCCGATCCACGACTTTTTCGTAGGCGTTGGGCGCTTGGTCGGCGAGGAAGGCATCCACCTCCTCCGGCTTCGGCGGGATGCCGGTGAGGTCGAGCGCGGCGCGTCGGATGAGTGTTTCGCGGGGTGCCTCTGGCGATGGCTTCAGACCTTGTTCGCCGAGTGTTTTTAAAATGAACGCATCAATCGGATTCGCCGTCTGCGCCGGTGGCTGCGGACGCACCGGTTTTAGAAATGCCCAGTGCCCCTGATACTCCGCTCCCTCTGCGACCCACTTTTTTAGCAGTTCGATTTGTTCCGGCTTGAGTGTCTTGCCGGTTTTCTTCGGCGGCATGTGTTCATCGGGATCTGTGGAGAGGACATTTTTGATCATCTCACTCTCCGCCGGCTTGCCCGGTTGAATCGCCGGATGGCCAGATTCGCCACCTTTCAATGCCGCGTCGCGCTGATCCAGCCGTAGATTGGCTTTCTGTTTTTGTGCATCTGGGCCGTGGCAATAAAAACAGTTCTCCGAAAGGATCGGGCGGATGTCGCGGTTGAATGAAATCTTTTCCGCCGCGTAGGTGCTGAACGGGATCGCGAGGGCGAGAATGATGTGGCTCGTCATTTTAAAATACGTAACTGAATTGATTACTGGGTAGGATAAACCGCGACAGCGCAGTTTTCTAAGCCGTGATTATTCGGCGCTATTTCCGCTGCGAGCGCCAGGCGAGTTCGGGCTGCCAGTCTGGCTCGGGCCACCACGGCTTTTCGCTGAGCGCGTAGGCGCCGAGCGTATCGAGCGCCACGATGGGTGCGGATAAAATTTCCGCGACCAAAGCGTCGAGCGTGTCTTCCAATTTCGCCTCCGCCCTTGCCTGTGCGCCGGAATCAATCCCCGCCTGCTGCCGCGCCTTGAGTCGTGCGCGCATCATCGCGAAGTGCTCCGCCGCTTCCTTCTGCGCACGGTCGCGCGCCAGCTTGAGCACATCGCCTTTTTGCACAGCGGTGAGTGATTTTTTTGCGACGGTCTCGCACGACTTGCGCCATTCCTTTTCACCAAATTTCGTGCGCACATGCTCGGCGCGTTCTTTGCCGAGGTTGCGATCCATTTTGAAGTGATACGGACGGCGGCATAGCTCGATCAGTTTATCGGCGGCGGTCTCGCCGGTTTCGTCGAACCATTGTTCGGCGATGAAATCCGGGAACCAGCCGCGCACCAGTCGCAGCAGTCCGCCGCGACGGATTTCATCCCACTCGATGGATGCGAGCGCATTTTCCACGCTGCGCAAATCCACGCCCACGCGCACGAGCGTGCGGAAGACGAGCTTGGGTGACTTCATGCCCGGCGTGCAGCGCCACATGGCCCACGCGCGACCGCGGTCGTCCCACGCGAGTAATTCGCGGCAGCCGTCCACGGCGGAGTGGCCGGGCCGGAGAAAATCGAGCGACAAGTCCTCGATGACCACGCTGCGATGGACGGTGAATTTCGTCGCGAACATCCCGGCGAGCGAGTCCAGTTTGTCTGCGGGGATGAGCGGATTGCTGTCGCGCTTCATGCGAAACTTGAGTGAGTTCGTCTCCTCATCCCAGCGTTCATCGAGGCCGAGATTGCGCTGCAAATACGCGCTGAACGCCGTGCAAAATTGTTCCGCCGCTGCATCGGCGGCGGTGAGGTCGCGGGCGAGTGCGCTCTCCAGCGAGAGGCTGTGCATTCCGTCAATCACGTCCTGTTCCTCGATGCTCGTGCGCTCTTTTTTCACAGCCTCGGCGAGCGCGGGAATCGCATCGAGCAGTGCCTGCGCGCCACCCGTGAACGCCTGCTCGCGCAAGCGTGGCAGCTCGGTGTCCACGAGATGTTGAAGGTCGGAGATGCTCGCAGTGTAGAGGCCGAAACCTTCATCGAGCACACGCCGCCATGCTTCATCGAGCGCCTGCATGTCGTCCTCACCGCTCGTGCAAACGATGCACGGAATCGCGCCGGTGCGATCAATGCGATCCAGACGACCGAGGCGTTGTTCGAGTCGCATCGGCGACCACGGCAAATCGTGGAAAAACACGGCGCGGGCGAATTGCAGATTGAAGCCCTCCTCGCCCGTCGCATCGGTCACGAGCACGCGGGCGAGCGTGTCGCCGGCGAAGTCAGAAAACAAATCGCCGACTTGCGATCCGAGTTTACTCGCCGTGGCCACTTTCACTCCGATGGGCGAAAAGAAACTGTGCAGTCGCTTGGCGAGGTCGGTGCTGAGTTGGGCGCTGGGACAAAAAACCACATACTTCGCGCTGGCACCTTCCTTCGTGGCGCGGCGGCGGAGCGATTCGGCGAGCAAGTCGAGCCGGGCCTCGGACATCTGCCATGCGTTCTTGTCGTCCACGAGCGCGGCGAGGAGTTTTTCTTCCGCAGGCGTGGCCTTCGTCGCCTTGATGACTTCTTTCACCAAAGCGCTGAGCTTCTCCGGCTCGGCAGCGATGGCTTCGGCGAGGCGGATGTATTCCGCAGCGGCGGTGGCGCGCAGCTTGTCTTCGCTGCCGATGCGTTTGCTCGCGGCGGTGCGCCATTTTTCCAGCACCGCCCAAAGTGCGGCGTGTGGTTCTTCATCCAGCTCCACTTCCACGCTTTCCTGCACATCGCGCACGAAACGCTTTTGCGCACCGGCGAGCCAGCGGCGGCGCGTGCGGAGCATCCGGCGGTGGATGCGATAGGTCTCGCTGATGTGGAGATGCAGTTCGCCCTGAATTACCTTCGCATCCGCGCCCGGCTTGCTCAACGCGGCGGCCAGTTCTTTTACGGTCGTGTCGTTTGGTAAAAGTGCGGCGAGCTTTCCGGCGTGCAGCTTCACCAGCGCAGGCACAGTCGCGCTGCGCAGGGCGAGAAAGGCGCGGCCCAGTTCGACGCGTTTCGTGGTGCGCTCTTTGAATTCGGAGAGCTTGGCTGCGGAGTAATTTTCCGGATCGAGCAGTTCCAAAAGCGCGAGCAGATCGGCATCGTGATGAAGCACCGGCGTCGCGGAGAGCAGCAGCAAATGCTTGGCGGCGTGTGCGAGCTTGAGCGCATTTTTTGTCGTCGCCGACACAGCCACTCCTTCGCGCGCGACGATGCGGTGCGCCTCGTCCATCACGAGCACGTCCCAATTTCCGTCGAGCAACTCCTCGTCTTTCACCAGCGCGGAGTGGGCGAAGACCTCCACGTCATCGAGCCCGAAGCGCGAATCCAGTTCCTCGCGCCATTGGCGTGTGAGTGCATCCGGCGCGATCACGGCGATACGCGTGTCTGGCGCATCGAGCAGGATTTGCCGGAGCACGATGCCCGCCTCGATGGTTTTGCCGAGCCCGACTTCATCCGCCAGCAGGTAGCGGATGACGGGGTCGTGCAGAACGCGGTTCGCGACTTCGGCCTGATGCTGGAGCACTTCGATTTTTGACGAAAGCAACGCCGGCAGTCCGTGGGAAAGCTGGTTTTGTCGCAGCAGTTCGCGCAGCAAATCAGCGCGCTGTTGGAAAAAAAACGGAGTCTCCTGGGCAAGCGCGCCGAGCACGACCGATGGATCATCTCCCGGCAAATACGACCGCACGGAAAAATCGTCCTCCTTCATTTCTGCGAGCGCAGCGGCACCGGGAAAATGCACGAGATAGGTGCGCATCGCGCTGGTATGTTGCTTCGCCGCGATGATGCGTCCGTAGCGCACGAGCCCCTTCGCTGTGTGGAAGACGCGCGTTTGATTTGGCAGCGGCGCGTGCGCGAGCGACTCGATCGGCACCTCCACCTCCACCGCGTTCACTGTGTCCGTGCAGAAGCGCAGTTTTACCTTCGTGCCGGATACGCTGGCGATTTCGGCGTAACCCGCCGCCGTCTTTCCGCGCACGATCACTTTACAGCCCGGCTGTGGTTGGAATTTCGGCATCGGCGCAGCAGCCAGTTCCGCGACATCGGCGATCTTCGCAGGCTTCTTCGATTTTGCAGCGGGACTTTTGGCGGATTTTTTTACTGAGGGCATCGGATGAAAAATTGAGACCGCAGGCTAACGACGCACCACTTCCTTCGCCAAGAAAAAGTGCGGCCTGTCAAAATGACTTCGTGCGCAGGTCGCGGAATGCGTTGGGGAGAAAATCGAGCATCCGCGTGGGCGTGAGCGTTTCCTCGGTTTCACCACCATTGCTGATGGCGATCTCGCTCGCGCGTCCGCAAAGCCATGCGCCGATGCGCGCGGCGTCGAACGGACGGATTTGCTGGCCGATGAGTGCGGCGATGACGCCGGTCAGCGCGTCGCCCATTCCGCCGACGGCCATGCCGGGCGTGCCGGTGGTGTTGATGCAGACTGGCTCGCCCGATTTACTCACGATGGTGCGCGCACCTTTTAGCAGGAGCGTGCAGCGCGGGTATCGCTGCACAAATGCGCGCACTACTTCGCGGCGCGGGCGATTTTTAATATCAGGATCGAGGCGCTCCATTTCGCCGGGGTGCGGCGTGAGCACGCGCTCTCCGCTGATGTTGGAGAGTATTTCTGTGCGACCGGCGAGGGCGTTGAGCGCGTCGGCATCCACGACGGTTGGCTGCGGGATTTTCTCCACGAGCTGCGCGATTTCAGCAGCGCGGGAAGCGCCGAGTCCGGGGCCGATCGCGAAGACATCGTGGCGCTTCGAGAGAATGCCGGGCAGCGAGGGCACGCCTTGCACCATCACTTCGGGTGGAGCCATGCGGGCGAGCGATTCGGCGCAGTCTGGTGTGGAGTAAAGTGTGACGAGCCCCGCGCCGGCGCGCACACACGCACTGGCGCAAATGACGGCGGCACCAAGAAATCCCGGCGAGCCCGCGACGATGCCGATGCGGCCGTAGTCGCCCTTGTGTGTGTCGAAGCTGCGGCGCGGCATCAGCGGGCCGATGTCCGCTGCGATGGTGAGAAGTGTGCTGCCGCCCGTGGTCGCGATGCGGTTGCTGAATTCGCGCAGCGTCAGAACGCAGATGCGCCCGACGAAATTTGCGGCGTGGTCGGCGACGAGTCCTTGTTTGGCAAAACCGATGGTGAGTGTGGTATCGGCGACGATGCACGCAGGGTCGGGCGCGCCCGTGTCGCCATCGAGGCCGGTCGGCAGATCGAGCGCGAAAACGTGGGCGTTGCTGGTGGCGCGGAGGTGGTTAATTGCGCGGGTGAGCGAGTTGATTGGCTCTTGCAACATTCCCTTCGCGCCGATGCCGAGCAGGCCGTCGAGCACGATGAGCGGGTGGCTCGTGGTGCTCTGCAAAGCGTCGGGCGTGTCCGCGTGGCAGCCGATGGCCTCTTTGTATTTTTGTCGCGGAAGCGGGCCCCATTCTTTTTCCGCGTAGGCGGAAATGAGGCGCACTTCCCAGCCAAGCGCGGCGAGCTGTCGCGCGGCGACGAGCGCATCGCCGCCATTGTTGCCTTTTCCAAAAACTGCGAGGCACACGCCGGGCCGTGGAAAAAACTGCCGGACCGCGAGCGCCATCTGCTGACCCGCCTGTTCCATGAGAAGCTCCGGCGCGACGCCGTCGGCGAAAACTTTTTCCTCAAGGGCTTTCATCGCGGCGCAGGAGAGAAT
>JAYUIF010000051.1:0-2387 GCA_043766295.1 Spartobacteria bacterium
AATGCGATCAAGTCGCCGAGAAGAAATGCACAGTAAAAATTGGGAAGGTGAATTTGAAAAAGGGCATCGTCCGCAGTGAAGTCGCGCGCCTGCTCGAAACAGGAAAAACGAGTCTCATGCCCGGTTTCATCAGCAACCGCACCAATCGCGCCTTCAAGGCATTCCTCGTTTTGAAAGACGATGGAAAAACCGGCTTTGAATTCGCGCCACGCGCTGAAAAGAAACCGAAGGCTACAGCAAAGGCGACAGCCGAGGAGTAACTCGCAGCACACCGTCGCTCAGGATTTTCACGCGCAGGCCGCCGTGTCCTTTCAGCGCGTCCTCCGCGCCTTCGGCGAAAGCCATGTTCATCCAATGGCACGGCGCACTTTCCTGCGTGCCGAGAAAGCGCACGCCCTGCACCTCGAATTCGACGCCGATGAGCGCGGGCAAATCGAGGCCCTCGGTGACGATGTTGCGGCGGAAGACGCCCGGCGATTTGTCGCGCACTCCGAACTGCTCGCACATCCGCTCGTAGGTTTCCCACGCGAAGAATGTGGCCTGCCCTTTGTAGTCGGGCTTGTAATCGAAGAAGCGGTCGCCCTCGATGCCGCGTCCGGCGACGCAGCGCACCTCGGTCACTTCGACGATGGGATTTTCGCCGGGCGGCTGCTCGTGATGGCCGAAAAAATTATGGCCCGGGCTGATGTAAAGCTGGCGAACGCGCACCGCAGTGGACATGGCGCGAGCAAACCACGCCGCACCAGCGATGCAAGTCGTGGCGCAAATGCGGCGCGAAATGTTTGTGCACTTCGCAGCGATTTGCGGCAAATGGCTCATGCGTTTTTCCGCCGTCTTGCTTGCTGGAGGGAAGTCGTCGCGCATGGGTTGCGACAAAGCCGCGCTCGTCGTGGACGGCGAGCCGCTTTGGCGTCGGCAACTCGCGGTGCTGCGTGCCACTGGCGCGGCGGAGGTTTTCATTTCGGGAAAAGCGGACGGCCCGTATGCGGGCGCGGGCGTCGAGATCGTCGGGGACGTGCGCAGTGAAAGCGGTCCGCTGGGCGGGATTGCGGCGGCGTTGCGGCGCTGCGGGGAAGAGTGGCTGCTCGTGCTGGCGGTGGATATGCCCGCGATGACGGCGGATTTTTTATGCAGCCTCACGGACGCTGCGCGCAAAGGCACGGGCATCGTGCCGGTGACAGATCGCATCCAGCCACTCGCCGCGCTCTACCCGTGCGCCGCGCTGGAAACCGCCGAGACGTTCTTGCGCGACGGGCGGCGGAAGATGGAGAGCTTCGTGGATGAACTGCTCGCCCGCTCCCTCGTGCGTCGGCTCGATGTCCCGGCTACGCAACGGCCACTTTTCACCAACTGGAACACGCCCGGCGACATCGCTGGCGGGCAGCTCGCGCCAAAATGATCTACCCACTGGGCAAAGCCGGTGCTTTCGGTGCCGCTGTATCTCGAATACCAGGCGGTGCTCACGCGCCCGCCGCTGCCGGGGGATGAATTGACAGTCTGATGGCCTCGCTGCATGGAAATCAACCGCGCCCGGCTCAAACAATGGCGGGACAAAGCGCCGGAGAACCGCTAACTTTCGCGCCATGATCACCATCGAAGAAACATTGCTCGTGGACGCCGAGGGGCACGCGACGCTCACGCTGCCGCCGTCGGTGAAGCCGGGCGCGCATCGTGCGGTGTTGCAGATCGAGGAGGAGGCGACGCAAACAGCGACGGGGGATCACGCGGCGTTGATCGGGCTTTGGCGGGGGAAGATCGGCTTTGCGCCGGGGTGGGATGAGCCGCTCGAAGATTTCCGCGCCTACATGGAATGAAGCTGCTGCTCGATACGCATACGCTGCTGTGGATGCTCGATGGCGCGGAGGAACTCAGCGCGAGGGCAGGCCGGGTAATCGCGGATGCGGCGAACACGAAGTTTGTGAGCGTGGCGAGCCTTTGGGAAATCGCGATCAAAGTTTCCACACGCAAGCTGACGCTGCGGCAGCCGCTGGCCGATTTGGTCGCGGAGTTGCGCAGCACCGGGATGATTCATGTCCTGCCGATTGCCGACGCGCATCTGGTCGGGGTTTCCACATTGCCATTTCATCATCGTGATCCGTTTGACCGGCTGATCATCGCCCAGGCGCTCGCGGACGGAATGGCGGTCGTGGGCAACGATGCGGCGTTTGATGATTACGGCGTGAAACGAGTTTGGTAATGCCCCTCCTTTCCTAAGCCGGAACGATGCAGTTGAAACGGCGCGAAGCGGCGACTGTGGCTGCGACGCCCCCGTCGCAACATGTATCCGAGGCGCTGTCGGCGACGGAACAAAAGTGGAATTCTCGCCGGAACAAAAGTGGACAGCGAATTACAGAGTAAAAGCGGCTAAAATGGGTGGCCAAATGTCC
>JAYUIF010000052.1:0-13699 GCA_043766295.1 Spartobacteria bacterium
CGCCGCGCCTTTTGAAAATGCTGCGCGACCGTGGAATCCACGCCACGTTTTTCTGCTGCGGCGAATGTGTCGCGCAAAATCCCGAAGTCGCGAAACAGATCGTGGACGAGGGACACGAGATCGCCAACCACTCGTGGAACCACCCGCAGCTCACCAAGCTCAGCACCGAGGCCGTGCGCGACCAGCTCGACCGCACGCACAACGTCATCAAGCAAACCACCGGCGTCACACCCACGCTCATGCGCCCGCCGTATGGCGCATTCACGGTGCAGCAGCGCGCATGGGCGCACGCGACTTGGGGCTACAAGTGCATCCTGTGGGACGTGGACAGCCTCGACTGGCAGCATCGCAATCCGGCGAAAACCGAGTCCATCATCCTCGCGCAAACACACCGCGGCTCCATCATTCTCTGCCACGACATTCACAAGACGACGATTGACGCCATGCCCGCCACGCTGGATGCGCTGATCGCGAAAGGCTTCAAGTTTGTCACCGTCTCCGAGCTGATCAAAATGCACGTCGAAAAGCCCGTCGCGCCAAAAACCAAACCCGCCAAAACCCTGACTGGCAAAGACGCCGCGAGCGCGGTGACGAGTCTCGATGATTTGAAAAAACAACCGGAGCCAGCCCCCGCGAAACCATAGCTGCGCCTTCACCAAAGGCCCGACTTACGAAATCAACGCCACCTTCCACGAGCGGCATTGATCTCATTGAGAAGCGCTCACCACTCGTCACATTCGTTGAACAATATCTCTTCATCCGTGACGCCCGCAGAAACCAAAGCAGCAATTCTCGCCGAGGCCGAAGCTCTCGGATTCGATCTCTGCCGCATCGCACCAGCCTCCGCGCCGCCGCACGCGAAGGAATTTCGCGAATGGCTGGCCGCTGGTAAACACGGCGAAATGGAATGGCTCGCGCGCAATGCCGACCGCCGCACCGATCCGCAACTTGTGCTGCCCGGCGCACGCAGCGCGATCGTGTTGGCGATGAACTACCGCGCGAAACCCGCCGTCCGGCACGCCGCGTCCGGGCGCATCGCCAGCTACGCGCTGGGCGATGACTACCACGAAATCATCGAACCCAAGCTCTGGCAGCTCGACGCATTTCTCCAAAAACTCGGCGGCTCCCAACGCCAATACGTGGACACCGGCCCCGTGCTCGAACGCGATTTCGCCGCGCTCGCCGGCCTCGGCTGGCACGGCAAGAGCACGATGCTCATCCATCCGAAACTCGGCACATTCTTCTTCCTCGCCGCGATTTTCACCACGCTCGATCTCCCGCCGGACGGGCCGATGCACGACCATTGCGGAAAATGCACGCGCTGCATCGCGGCGTGCCCGACCGGTGCCATCACCGCGCCACAACAGCTCGATGCGCGGCTGTGCATCAGCTATCTCACCATCGAAAATAAAGGCTCCATCCCCGAGCCGCTCCGGCCCTTGCTCGGCGACCGCATCTACGGCTGCGACGACTGTCTCGACGCCTGCCCGTGGAATCGTTTCGCCACCGCATCGCGCGAATCCCGCTTCGCCGCACGCAGCTTCGTCAACATGCCGCTGCGCGATTTCCTAGCGCTCGACGACCCCGCATTCCGCACACTCTTCCACCGCTCGCCCATCAAGCGCATCAAACGTCGCGGCTTCCTACGCAACGTATGCGTCGCCCTCGGCAACATCGGCACCCGCGACGACCTCCCCGCTTTAGCACGCGCAACGCAAGACCCCGAACCGCTCATCGCCGAGCACGCGCAGTGGGCCGTAGCGCGGATCAACGAGCGAATGACGAAGAGTTCGTCATCCGTCATTCGTCATTCGTCATTCACACTTCCCGCGCCCACGTAGGCCGCTCGCGCAAATGGTAGAGCATCTCGCCGGCCTTCGGCACGTAGAGCACGCCCTCGTCTTCGCGGTCAGCGTAGTCCTCCACGCGGATGTCGCGCCAGTCGCGGAAACCGAGGTTGATTGATTCGCAGACTTCACGCGGGATGCCGGTGGCGAGCGTCACGCGGACGCGGCAACGCTCCACTCCATTCTCAAAAGTCCCGATGCCACGGACGTGCGTGCTGTGCGCGATGACTCCGCGCGGGATGTGCGTGAAACGCTCCGGCTGCGCAGTAAAATAATCGCGGCAGTGGTAGCCGATTTCGCGGATGTGCCGACCATGCGTGACGCTGATCTCGTGGAGGTGCGGCGCGTAGATGATCAGCTCTCCGCCATCGGCGACGACTGGCTCGAGTTTATACATGCACTTTCCGCCGACCCATAGTTCGTCATACATCGGCGGCGCGCACGAGAGGACGGTGTGAAACGGGCGCTCCTTGTAGGTGATGTGCAGCTCGCGCGAGAGGTCGCTCGCGGCATCCCACGCGTTCACGGGATCGCCGGAAAATAATCCGGCGAGCCCGCCTTTTTCCACGACCATGCAGAGGCACGATTTCGGCACGGTGACGAGCGACGCGGCGCGATCCACGACCTTGCGCACGGGCGTCCACTTGTTGCCGATGATGGCCGGGTTCGTCACCAACGCGCCGAGCCAGTGAAAAAAATTCAGCACCGTCGGCCCGCTCACGCCTGGGAAAAGATATTTGTTTCCACCACTAAAGCCGACGACCTCATGAGGGAACACCGGCCCGCAAATCACGAGTTGATCGTAGTCAAAAATGCGCGCGTTGATTTCCACCGGCACCTCCTCCGACAACAACCCGCCGCTCAACTCGGCGCTCTCCTCGCGCGTGATGACGCCGATGGTGCGCAGCGCAGCCGGGTTGTCCCACTCGTGGTTGAAAAAACGCACGCCCGCGTATTTACCACCGCGCTCGTCCTGCGTGATCTCCAGCCGTTCGCAAATCGCCTGCTCGCTCATCGGCACGTGGGTGCCGAGCGCGATCATCACATCGAGCGCAGCCGTCGCGCTGCCCAATTCCTCGAACACTGCTTTGAAAAGCATCCCGAGCGGACACGAACGCGTCCCGTCCGGCACGATGAGCAGCATTTTCTTCCCCGCAAAATCCGCCGCTGGCAGCGCGCGCGCGATGAGGATGCGAACTTTCTCCGCATCAAGAATCTGGCCCGGTGCTGCGATGAGTGAGAGTGGCTGCATGGTGTTCTCGGTCGTGAATGGCACCTTCGTTCACTCAGATCGTTTGCGCAAGGTAGCCACCGTCCACAACGAGATCCGTGCCAGTGACGAAGCTGCTCGCCTTGTGCGCGGCGAGGTAGATGCAGGCTCCGATAAGTTCCTGACTTTCGCCAAAGCGCTTCATCGGCGTGTGGCCCAAAATCGCCTGCGTGCGCGGTGTCGGCGAGCCGTCCTCATTGAAAAGCAGTTTGCGGTTTTGCTCGGCGGGAAAAAAACCGGGTGTGATCGCATTCACGCGCACGCCGCGCGTCGCCCATTCGCGAGCGAGGAACATCGTGAGCGAGAGCACGGCGGCTTTGCTCGCGCTGTAGGCGACGACGCGCGAGAGCGGGATGCGCGCACTCGCGCTGGCGATGTTGATGATGCTGCCGCGCCCGCGTTCGCACATGGCGGGGCCGAATTCCTGACACGGCAGCAGCACGCCGCCGACGAGGTTGAGATCGAAATTTGCGCGCCAGTCGTCGAGCGCGATGGACTCGAACGGATGCTCGGCGGTGACGGTGACTTTCGCGTCGTTGCCGCCGGCGGCGTTGATCAAAATCGTCGGCGCACCGAGCAACTCGGCCACCGCTTCATGCGCATCATGCAAGCTGGCTTTGTCCATCGCATCGGTGGCAAAAAATTCCGCCGTGCCGCCGATCTCGCGGATGGCGTTCACGCGTTCCTGCCCACGTTGTGCGTTGCGACCCAGCACCGCGATTTTCGCGCCTGCCGCAGCGAGGCCATCCGCCAATGCGCCTCCGAGAGTGCCAGTGGCACCGATGACGACGGCAGTTTCTCCCGCGAGATCAAAAATGGATGCGCTCATGGGCACGAAGGACAACGCACGCGCGCCCCGCTGGCAAGGTGTTCGTGCTTTGGACTTGCGCGGAAATGGCACCCAACTTTTGACTCTCCCATGTGTCGTCATCGCATAAAGTGCGCGCATGATTACCATTCGCCGCAGCCACGAGCGCGGGCACGCCGAGCATGGCTGGCTCGATTCGCACCACACGTTCTCCTTCGCAGACTACTACGATCCGGCGCACATGGGCTTCCGCTCGTTGCGCGTGATCAATGAGGATCGCGTCGCACCGGGCATGGGTTTTCCCACGCATCCGCACCGCGACATGGAGATTTTTAGCTACGTGCTGGAGGGTTCGCTCGCGCACAAGGACAGCATGGGCAATGCGCGTTCGCTGCACGCGGGCGAGGTGCAACTCATGAGTGCGGGAACGGGCGTGATGCACAGCGAATTCAATCCGTCGCGCACGGAGGCTGCGCATTTTTTGCAAATCTGGATCGTCCCTGAGCGCAGTGGGCTGCCGCCGCGCTACACGGAATGGCGACCGACCACAGAGCAGCAGTCTGTGGCAAAAGTGCTGATCATTTCCCACGACGGACGCGAACAGTCTGCGACGATTGCAGCGGATGCGGATGTGTTTCGCGTGCGACTGCGTGCGGGTGAAAGTGTGTCGCACGAGTTGCGTGAGAACCGGGCCGCATGGCTGCAAGTGATGCGCGGATCGCTTTCATTCAATGGCGAGACGCTGGAAGCGGGTGACGCTGCGAGTTGCGAAAACGCGGGCAGTCTCTCCATCGCAGCGACGGCGGATGCAGAGGCGCTGTTGTTCGATTTGGCGTAGGCGCGGCGCTACGAGACTGTTGAAAACTGGGATACGGATTTTCAACCACGGATGACACGGATGTCCACGGATGGGTTTCTCCGATGGTATGTCCATCCATCCGTGAACATCCGTGTCATCCGTGGTCAATCATCCATCCGAATCTGCGGAAGCGATGGATTTCAACTGACTGCTAAATCGTCTTCGGATACGTGCCGAGGATTTTGACCGTCGTGCAATGGTTGCTCAGTTCGGCGACGGCTTCTTTGAGCGGGGATTGATCGGCGTGGCCGTCCACATCCACGAAGAAAAAATACTCCCACGCCTTGCGCTTGCTGGGACGGCTTTCGATTTTGCTCATGCTGATGCACAGACGGCTGAAAGGTTCGAGAGCTTTGAAGAGCGCGCCAGGTTCATCGCGGATGCAGAACATGAGCGAAGTGCGGTCGTCGCCGGTCGGCGGCGAGGCTTTCAGCCCGAGGACGAGAAAGCGTGTCGTGTTATTCGGATTGTCCTGCACGCTCTGCTCGATGATGGGCAGTCCGTGCTCCTCCGCAGCCATGCGCGCGACGAGGCAACCGCTGTTCGGTTCGCTCGCGGCCAACTCCGCTGCGCGCGGCGTGCTGCCGACTTCGATCAGCTCGACATTTGGCAGTGTGCGCTGGAGCCACTGGCGGCATTGGCCAAAGACCTGCGGGTGCGAGTAGAGGCGGCGGATTTCGTCACGCGGGCACTTCGATGCGAGGTGGTTTTCGATGCGCATCAAAATCTGCGCGCAGATGCGCAGGTCGCTTTCCATGAAAACATCGAGCGTGTGATTCACTGCGCCCTCGGTGCTGTTCTCGATGGGGACGACGCCGTAATCGGCACGCCCGCGCGCGACGGCGTCGAAGACATCGGCGATGGTGACTTGCGGGACGTAGTTCACGCTCGTGCCGAAGCGACTGCGCGCGGCCTGATGCGTATTCGTGGCGTGCGGACCGAAGTAGGCGATGGTCAAATCTTTCTCCAGCGCGAGCGCGGCGCTCATGATCTCGCGATAGATCGCGCGGATGCTGGATTCGGGCAAACGGCTCTTCATCTCCACGGCCTTCGTGGCGAGCGCGCGGAGCACCTGCTCCTCCCGCTCGGGCGCGTAGATGGGCTGGCCGTCGGCTTTTTTGATCACGCCCACTTCGTGAACGAGATCGGCGCGCTCATTCAGCAAGCGGATGATTTGCTCATCCACGATGTCAATTTTGGTGCGAAGGTCGGCGAGGCTCACGGTTGGTTGAAAATGCGGAGTGTGTCCGTGCTAGAAACCCGTTCGCCTTTCCGCTGGCAAGCTCGCAGCACGGGCGACACGCAACTCAGTTCACCGCCTGCTCGGTGATGAGCTTCGCTAAAATCTCATACATCAGCGAGCGACGTTCCGCGAAAACGCAGTCAATGACACGCGCTCCGCGCTCGGCGCGCTCCTTGTAAATCACGCGATAGCCCATGACGCTCAGACGACAGTAAGCAGCCAGGTTACCTTCGAGCGATTGGATGTCGCCCTTCCCGTCTGCCAATCCTTTGATCGCCAGCCGAAGTCTGCGACGCGGGTCGGGTGCCAGCGATTTCACGAACGCCTCGACCTGCGCCTCGATCCGAATCCTAGTCTTCATCCAAACAGGATACGTCCTTGAATTTCCCCTTGCCCGCCTCGTAACCACGGATCGCTTTCATCGCACCCGGATTGCCCATGATTTCGAGCGTCTCGACAATCGCCTCCATCCGCTCCCGCGAAATGAGAAAGGCCACCGTCCTCCCATGCCTGGCAATCGTCACCGCTCCCTGCTTTTCCGCCTCGCGCACGAAGCGCGGTGCCTGCGCCTGCAGCTCCGAAATTGTTACGGTAGAATTCATGGAAATCTACGTAGAGCCTGTTGCTCTGTCCGTCAAGGCGGGTTCAAACGGGCCGTGTCAGCAGGTTGACGCGGAGTTTGGAAAATCCGGCGAGCTTGACGAAGTGCGCATCGAAGGTCGTCAAAGCCACGCCGTGATGAATGCACAGGGCGGCGATGAGCAGATCCACGGAAGGCACGCGCAAACCCGTGTCGCACGCCTGCGCCGCGAGACTCGATGCCTCCTGCCAGAGACGCGGCGGGGTGTGCAAAAGCGGCATCGTTTCCAGCCTACGCAGAAGCAACGGACGCTCCTGGCGTGAAGCACCGTAGAGCAACTCAAAGCGCACAGGCTCGCAGAGCAAGGCGGTCGCTTCGTTGAGTGCGGCATCGGCCACCTTCCGCGTGGCTTCGTGCGTGCCTTTGCGCAGGTGATCGATCCAGATGCAGGTGTCTATGACTTGTCCCACGGGGTTTTCCGGTCGAGTTTTTGCATGGCTTCGTAGTGGGGAAATTCAAACCGCAGCTTTCCCGACATGACTTCGTCCGAGAGTTCGCGCCGCCGCCGCAACATCAGTTCGGTGGCAAGAAACTTGGCAATGGCCGGACCTTTCTTTTTCTCGCCGGAAAAACGCATGATGTCCTTCAAATCTTTGTCGGGAATATCCACGGTTATTTTCATACTTTCACCGTGCCGGAATCTGACAATGAATCAAGAATTATAGGGTAATCTTCCGGTTGCGTCTCGGAACTGGACGACGTGCGGACAACCCCAACACATTCGCCGGAACAGAAATCAACTCTCTGGCGACTCGGCAGATTCTTCCGCGACAGGCTCAGGGAAAAGCGGAGTGTCACTCGCCACGGCGGCATCGCTCACGGGGTCGGGCGCGGGCGTTGGCTCGGTGTTCTCGGCGGGTTCTACCTTCGTGGGCTTTCCTTTTTTCGGCTCAGCGTATTCGGCCTTCGGGAGCGGGACGCGGCGGAGTTCGTCGTTGTTCGGGAGTTCCGCGACTCCACGGAGACCGAAGTGTTGCAGGAAATACTCCGTCGTTTCGTAAAGCAGCGGGCGGCCCGGCAACTCGGCGCGACCGGCGATTTTGATCAGTGAACGATCCAGCAGCACTTGCATCATTCCATCCACGGCGACGCCGCGCACGGCCTCGATGTCCGCACGCGTGACGGGCTGGCGGTAGGCGATGATGGCGAGCGTCTCCAGCGCCGGCCCGCTGAGGCGCGTCGGGCGGCTCTCGGGATAAAGCTGGCGCACCCAATCCACCGTCGCGGGCACGGTGACGATGGCCCAGCCGTTCGCCTGCTCGGCGAGTTGAAAAGCGCGGCCCGTCTGCTCGTATTCAGCGCGGATCAGATTGAGTTGCGCGGCGACTTCCTCATCGCTCGCTTCGCCCATTCCGATCACGTCCAGTTCCTCGCTCTCGACGGCGGCACCACGGAGCGCCTTGCGGATTTCCTCGATGGTCAGCGGCTTTGGCGAGGCAAAGACGAGCGCTTCGATGACTTGTTTGAGTGAAAGCATTTTTACGTCCGGTTACACCCTTTGGATTTCGATTTCCGCAAACGGCTCCGGCTGCATACAGCGGAGTTGCTTGAGCCGCACCAGTTCCAGCAGCGCGAGGAAAGTGACCACGATTTCCCCGCGCGACGCCGCCTCGGTGAACATCTCGGTGAACTTCAACGCCACGCCGCCAGCCGTGATTTTTAAAATCAGATCAATCTTGTCGGCGACCGTGAAGTTCTCCTCGAAAATCTCCGCGAGATCCTCGCGCTTCTCCTCGATGCGCTTGAGCACCTTGTTGAACGCATTGATCAAATCAAACACCGACACCTCGCCGAGCGGCCGCTCCGGCGCAGGCTCCGCCGACTCCGCTGCGCGCGAAAAAATGCCCTGGCGATCCGCCTCGCGCTGGCCGAGGTGCGCCGCGGCATCCTTGAATTTTTTGTATTCCAAAAGCTGCCGCACCAACTCCCAGCGCGGGTCTTCCTCCTCCGCCTCCTCATCCGGCGGCTGCGCATGGACGGGCAGCAGCGAGCGGCTCTTGATGTAGATCAAATTTGCCGCCATCACCACGAACTCCCCCGCCACATCGAGATCGAGCATTTTGAAAAGCTCCATGAAATCGAGGTATTGCCTGGTGATGTGCTCGATGGGGATGTCGTAAATATCCACCTCATCGCGCTTGATGAGAAAGAGCAGCAAATCGAGCGGCCCCTCAAACACTTCGAGTTTCACTTTGTATTCTTGCGACATGAAGCGCGGAGGCTATGGGCGCGACCGTGCGGTGTGCAAGTGCAAGTGCCGGGGGAATGCCGAAACCCCACTCACAAAACCCGTCCGCTTTGCCTTGAGTCCAAACACGGCCTCTCGATTCATTGCCCCCCGGTCATTGCGGCTACGCAAAAAGTGCGAAGTTCGGTCAGTTCGTCATTCCATATTCGTCATTCGACATTTGCCTGGTCCACTTGTCCCAGTTGAAGCCGTGCATCAGGTCGCAGGCGATGCCGTGTTTCTCCAGCATCACGGCGATGGCCGATGGAAGTGTGACGTCGGAAGGACGAAGGATGAAACGGAGCCGCCTTAACTTCATCATTCATACTTCAACCTTCTGCCTTTCCCCGCAGGGCGCGTCAAAGCCGGTCAGCAACAAACGGCGGGGTGCCTCACCCTCGCGCACGATCACGATGCGGAACGGGGCTTTGCCTCCTTGAAAAGGTCCGCGAAAAACCGTAATAACGCCAAGCTGCGGCGTTGACCATGCCCGGCTGGGCGAGCATAATGACGACATGAAACTCCTGAGCACAGTTGATCAAATCAAGAAAGGCGGAAGGATCGTTTACAACGACGCACGGCCCGGCCACAGCGGTGCGCTTGCGACGGTGCTGGGCGTGGACCCGAAGGGGATGACTGTGCAGTTCGAAGACCGTGCGGACACGACCTACATCGCGTTCGGAGAGCGCAGATGGATGGATTTTATCGAGATTGCCGATTAGGCGCTGGCTGAGAGAACTGCCTTAATTCGGCGGCAGCATTTTTCACTGCGTTTGGCGAGATCGTGTTCCCAAATGCGGACGACGCGCCATCCGAATTTCCGAAGTTCGCGGTTCACGCTGCGGTCACGGCCGCAGTTGCGAGCGATCTTGGCGTCCCAGAATTTCCGGTTCTGCTTGGGTCGCGTGCCGTGCTTCGGGCAGGCGTGCCAAAAGCAGCCGTCCACAAACACTGCGAGCTTTGCCGCGCGGAAAATGAAATCCGGCTTGCCCGGCAGCGGCGCTCCGCGCCGCCAGCCGGTGATGCCGTGTTCGCGCATCAGCGCGATGAGGCGGAGTTCCGTCGCGCGGTTCCCGCGCGAGCGAATGAGCGCCATGACGGCGCTTCGCTTCGCCTTGGTGAAGACATCAGCCATCCGCGCGCTCGCCATAGTGTGCGGCGATTTCGACACGGCGCTGGTTTTCTTCGGCAGTCGTGACTCCGAGCCTGTCGTAGATGCCCGCCCATTGCGCATCGCACGGGTAGAGTTCCTCGTCAGCGAGTTCGCCCGCATCCGCTCGCCGCCACGCCTCGGCAGCGAAGCGCCGGAGCACGCGCGGCCAGCCGCTCTCGGCATCCTCGTAGCCGTCGGGATGCAGGCCGGGGAACGTGTAGGCGACGGCGCACCATGCGCGGATGAAGTCGGGTTTCGGGGGTTGGTCGAGTTGCGCGGTGAAGGCGCGGCGAAGCTCGCGGCCTGCACCGTGCAGCGTGGATGGAATGACGATGTTGGTGTCAACGGCGCAGGAAGCCGGTGCCAACGGCGCGGAAGCCCGGAGGGCAGCATCGAAATTAGCCGGTGGCGTGAGCCACCGGATCGCGGAGAAAATGCGTGCGTCCCGGCAGGGGCGCTGGAAGAAACGGCCATGCCATCCACACACCTCTCGCTCCACTATCACATCGTCTTTAGCACGAAGGAACGCCGCCCATTCATCGTCCCCGCGTGGCGTGAACGGCTGCACGCGTATCTCGGCGGCATCGTGCGCAACCTCGGCGGAGTCGCGGAGGCGGTCGGTGGCGTTGACGACCACGTTCATTTGCTCATCGGCCTGCGGGCGACGCATTGCCTCGCGGATGTCGTTAGCTCGGTGAAATCGGTGTCGTCCGGCTGGGTGCATGACGAGATCGGCGACCGGCTGTTTTCGTGGCAGGAGGGCTACGGTGGTTTCACGGTGAGTCCGCCACAGTGCGTGCATGTTTGCAGCTACATCGGACGGCAGGAGGAGCATCATCGGAAGCAGACGTATCAAGACGAATATCTCGAATTCCTGCGGCTCGGCGGCGTGGAATACGATGACCGGTATTTGTGGTGAACACGTTTCCGCCGCCCCTGCCGGGGCGGATGCGTGTGGGGGCGCGATCCGGTGCCTTACGCCACCGGCTAATTTCTGAACGCGCCTCCGGCGCTACATGGCAGCGCGCTTCGCGCTTCTCGCCGAGCGCCGCGCTAACGAATTGCCGCTGCGCTTCTGGTAGCGACCGCTGCGTGACGGCGCAGCAGCACCGGGTCGGGAGCGAATGTTTTTGGCAGCCGCAAAGGCTGTCCGTCGAATTCGTAAAACCATTTCGCGTCTCCAAACTCGCCCAGGTGGCCGCTGCGAAGCTCAGCCGAGATGCGAACGATGAAATCCTCGTCCACCCAAAGCAAGCCGCGGTCGAACGCGCGGTCGTGAAGCGTGTTCAGACAAAGCCCGTTTCGCGGATTGAGACGGTTCACGGCGTCGCTGGCCCACGGAACGATGTGGCTGGCCGTGAGCAATGCCGGAACGCCAAGCCCGGTGATGCAGCAACGATTATTGTAGGCGGAGAGAACGCGGCGGCGGAAGAAACTCTGGTTCACCCGCAGCCGCACAATGGCGTCCCGTTCGAGTCCTGCTTTGGGCAAGTCGCGCGTTTCGATTTCGGCATACTCCGCAACCGTCTCATCGAGCCGTTCCGCCATCAGCCGCTGGCTCTCGAAAGCCAGCGACTCCGCATCGTGTGCAAACTCCCGCCAAATTTCTTCCTCGCCCTTTGCGCCGTGCGTCGCACCGCGAATTCCGCGCGCCTGTAGCGCGGGGTCGAGGCGCGCGAAGTTGGCGAGCTTGTAGGAGACGCTGCCGATGCTGCGCCCAAGCAGCTTGGCGAGTTGCTGGATTTTCGGGTTGCGGACGTGAATCGTGCCGAAGGGGATTTGGCTGTAGAGATTGAAGGCGAGGATGTGTTCCTCGCGCGTCCAGTTGCCGGGCCGGTTCATACTGCGAGAGCCTCCCATGCCTCTCGTTCGCCAAGGAGGCGCGAGGCGAGTTGCCGGTCTTGCGGCGAATCAAGGTCAAGCACCGGTGTCTGCATCACACGCGCTACGTGAAAAGCCCAGTAGTCCACAATCCAACGCCCCTCGATGAGTGCGAAGTCGTGGCCTTCGCAGAGCGGCCCGCCAATCGCAGCGGCGGGATTCGCTTTCGACCAATAACCGAAAACCTCGCCTTCAAACTCGCGCGCAATCCGCTTTGCACTGCTCACGCACACAGAGCACGGGCTTCCATCGGCGAATAGCCAAACGCCTTCCTCATCGTCGAAAGTTTCCTCTGCAATGAGAGCCGTGACAAATCGCTCGATGCGTTGGCGCGAGACAGACATTCAATTTCCTCCGAACGATGCAGAGCCGACGAGGAAGATGCGTTCGCGGTGCTGCGGGACAACGGACTGCGCATCAATAACCTTGTGATAGACGGTGTAGCCAAGTGCATCGGTGAGTGTGCGGAGGATGATGTCGAACGTGCGGCCCTGATCGTGACGGACGAGGTGTTTGACGTTTTCGAGGACAAAGGCAGCGGGGCGGTGGAAATCAATGATGTCGGCGAGGAAGAAAAAAAGGTTGCCCTGCTTTTCGTCCTGAAAGCCGTGCTTGCGTCCGAGGCTCAGCTTTTTTGAAACGCCTGCGAGGCTGAATGGCTGGCAGGGAAAGCCGCCGCAAAGAATGTCGTGCTGCGGAATGTCGGCAACGGCGATGGTGTGGATGTCGCCGTGTGGTTTCTCGCCGAAATTCGCCTCGTAGGTTTGCTGGCTGAATTTGTCGTAGTCGGAGGAAAACACGCAGCGCCCACCCGCACGGTCGAAAGCAATGCGGAAGCCGCCGATGCCGCAGAACAAATCAATGAAGCGCGGGGCGGTGGTGCCGTAGTCCGGCGAATCTTCGCGGAGGATGCACGACTCCACTTTGCCGTGGCGCTCCTGTTTGGGTGCGCGCTTCGCCTTCGCTGTTTTGGTTGTGCGTTTACTCGGAGTGAGTGGCATTTCGTTTGTAGCGTCTTATTTTAGACGGAATGGAAAAAGTGGCGCGCTGTCGAGCAGGGTGCCCGGTCTTGCCTGCCGACGAAGGTGAAGCCTTTGGCCAAGCTCCAGAAGGAAGGGCTGGAGGTGATCGCAGAGGCGGGTTTCGAGGTCGGTCTCGGTGACGCGATGCGGAGAGAGGACAAAGTAGTTGCTGCCCGCCTCATTTCTAAACCTCTCGAATTCGAGAGGTTTGAAAACCGGGTTGCACAGTTTCTCCCAAAGGCCGAGAAACTCGATGGTGCTGCGGCTGCGCATCCAGTTGTTGATGACCGCAAAAGGCTCTTGCGAGTTCCGATACCGGGCGATGTCGGTCAGTGAGATGTAATCCTGATTACTCCGGTTTTGCACGGCAATGGTAACGCCTTGAACAGCGAGGGTGGTTCTTTTGGTTTTGTTCATGGTGGCAGGTGGCTGGCTGCGTCGGTTCAAATCTCGTCGAATCCGAGAGTTTTTTCGGTGCGGGCGCGATCTTCGGCGAGTGGATGGGTGAGGTGGGACCAGCTCAATTTGTGCGAAGCCTTCGCACCTTTTGGGTGGGCAAGGTAAAACTGGCGAATGCGGACCACATTGCTGCGGCTGAAACCCTTGCCGTGGCGCTGGGTGAGGTCGCGGCTGAGGCTGGCGAGCAGGCCGGTGCCGTAGTCGGCCCGTGTTTTGCCGCCTTGCTCAAACTCCACGATGTCATGGCCGATCTGCCAGTAGGTTTCGGTGATGTGGGCGTTGACGGCCTG
>JAYUIF010000053.1:0-13652 GCA_043766295.1 Spartobacteria bacterium
GACTTAGGAGGCCTCATTGGGGTTACGACTCCGATCCTGGACTACACTGGGGCGTGGAATGGAGGCACGTTCGCGGGGTTGCCCGACGGAAGCATCTTCGCGATAGGGCTGAATGGGTATCAAATCTTTTACAAAGACGCAGACCCGTCGAACCCTACAGCGGTCACGCTTACCATCCTCGCCGTCCCCGAGCCCGGCACCGCAGTCTCACTGCTCGGCGGTCTCGGCCTGCTCCTCGGAGTGCGCCGCCGCAGGAAGTAAGAAATTCAGAAATCAAACACCGACTGCCATGCAGGGCAGTTTTGGTTTCACGAGTTTGGTGCGTTGCGTTTTGAACCGCAGTTGAAAACGAACGCGGGCAGATAGGCGCTACTCGCCTTCGAGTTTGAAAATTAAACCGTCGAGGATGGCGTCGGTTTTCAGTTTTATCCTACGCATGTCGGTCATCGGGTCGTCCGGGGTGAGTCGGGCTTGGAGCGTCGCGATAGCTTGGGCCGAGCGCACGCTGGCCGCTTCGAGGAGTTGTTGCAGGGCTTCCTCCACGGAGGCTGCGGGGGTGGACTTTTCGCCGATGGCATTCGTTTGCAGGAAGTGCTTCACCGATTCGTCGCCGATGCGGATGTGCCATTTGTCGTCACTTGCAAAATAGAGGGCGATGGCACCGCGCTTGAGCACTCCGAGGCGCGCGGCTTCATTGCGCACGTAAGCATCGGGCTCTCCCTGCGCGGCGGGCGGGGCTTTGGCGAAGACACGCACGGCGAGTTTTCTCCCCGTGAATCGCTCGAAGTTCACCAGCTTGTAATTGAAGTTTTTCGCACGATCCCACTCGGTCGGGAGGATTTTGTCGGGGTCGTCGAAAGGCGCGTCCGGGCCGGGTTCCTTCGGGCCTGCGTAGTGCGTTGCGCGGGCAACGAGTTTGTTGAAAGTTTCCTCATCCGCACGGAAAGACATCGCCTCTTCGCCGATGCGCAAGATTTTCACCCGCATCGTGTCACCCTGTTTGATCTTCGGAAGGACATCGAGGCCGCGCACGACACGGCCAAAGACGTTGTGTTGGTAGTTCAGCCGTTGTTGCGCGCTCAGCATCAGGCAAAATTGGGAGCCGTTGGTGTCGGGCCCGTCGTTGCCCATTTGCAAAGTCCCCATGCCGTCGTGGCGGAGGCCGGGGACGATTTCGTCAGGAAATAAATAGCCCGCATCGCCCTCTCCCGTGCCCTTGGGATCGCCGCCCTGCACGACCAGGCCGGGGACGACGCGGCACCAAGTCAGCCCTTCATAGAAAGGCTTGCGCGGCTTCGGCCCGAGCCTGCCTTCGGCGAGTGCGATGTGGTTCACCACGGTCATGGGCACATTTTTGTAAAAGAGTTCGCAGACTACCACGCCGGCCTCGGTCGTGATTTCCGTGTAAAGTCCATCAGGCAGTTCGTGCGGGTTTTTGGCGAAGCTGACGCCGGTAAATCCGAACAATATCCACGAGAGCAGGGAAGCGATGATGCGGTTCATAAAACTCGCCCGCATCGGGCTGGGCGGAGGCGCGATTGTCGAGCGGAATTCACGGCCTCACAGAGCCAATTGAGCAAAGTTTCTGCGTGGCATAGGGGTGCCTTGCTGGTTTCAGTGAACAGGAATGAGAGGAATGGACTCTAAGATAAAAATCCAATCAAACGTATAGAAAATGAAGCGTGAAGTCTGGATTCAACCTTTTAGCGACACTAGCAATGACATTAAAACAATCCTAATCTCCCGAAAGAAAAATAGTTTATCTTTTGTATTGTTATCGGGTGAAAAACGACTAAGTTGAAAACATGAAAGAAAAAGCAAATGCAGAAGTTGGCATGGCCACTGCTAAGTAAGACTTTATCAGCTAACCAACCAAACCAACACGAACATGAAAAAGTCCCTAAAATCCACAAGCCGCTCAGCGATGACCTTCGGTGACCTGATTCTCGCCGTGAGCAGCTTCAGCAGAAACAAGAACGAAACCGCTGCGGCGGTGAGCGACCTTATCGAGAGCGGGCGCGTCCGCCTCACAAACAACGGACGCATCCTCCGTGCACGAGTTGCCTGATTTCCAAACTAAACCCAACCCAACAACACTACACAGCCATGAAAAAATCACTCAAAACAACTCATCGGAATCTTACACTCGGCGATTTGATCGTCGCAGTCAGCTCCAACAGCCGGAACAACCGCGAAACGCTCGCAGCAGTCTCAGATTTGCTCGACAGCGGTCGCGTCCGCCTGCAATCCGGCCGCATCTCGGTGCGCGCCCGGGTTTGCTAAAAGCCTTCGCAAACTGAATAGGATTTTCAAAGCCCCGCCGGCAGCCAAAAGCTCCGGCGGGGTAAGTTTTTATAAGGGCAGGGCGGCAGCGGGAAGCATCGTTTTTTAGAAATTCGGCGGAAACACCGCCTCACATCCCGCTCAATGCATCCACTGCGACGGGGTGCCGATGCTGAGATTGAAGTAGGAACCGCTGGCGCTGACTTCGCGTTTTACGGCGCGGACTTGGTAGAGGTAGTTCTGGCCGGGGGCGACGGTTTTGTCGCGCCATGCGCGGGCGGTGATGGCTTGGCCGGTGGGCTTTTGCGGGGTCGCGGGGATGCCGGTGAGCTGGGTGAAGGGGCCGTTTTCCGATGTGGCGCGGAAGACGTGGTAGCGGAATGCGGCGACGTCTTTTGATGGTGCCCATTTGATCAGGATGCTGCCGGGCGACGCGGTGGCGGTGACATTCGTGACGGGTGGGAAGGTGTGCAGGCGCAGCGTGGGGTCGCCCATGAGCGCGGTGTGGATTTGGTTGAAAAATCCCGTCTGCTCCCAATCGCCCGCAGTGTTGTTTTGCGAGAGGCGGAAGTCGTAGCCGAGCACTTCGCCGAGCGCCATGTGCGGGAGGTGATATTGCGGACGCCCGGCCCAGATGCACGCGAGGCCGAGGGAATCCGGCGTGCCTGCGAGCGGGGCGCGGAGAAAGTTATCCGGCACCGACCATTCGCCGAAGAAACTGCCGAAGAGCATGGTGAAAACCGCACGGCAATCGTGGTTCGCGAAGTTTGTGATGTCCGCCACATCGCTCGCGCCTTGATACCATCCGCCGCCGCAGCCGTAGGCGAGCAGGTAGCTGTTGTCGGGCAGGACGGTCTGCCACTTGCCCGCGTTCGTCGCCTTCGATCCAAACCACTGCACGCCCGCGCGCCATCCGCTGTTGGCGAAAGGTTCGTAGAAGTAAGTGCCGGTGTTCTGGTCGTATTCTTGATGCACGCCGAAATTGTCGTCCACCAACGCGCGGCGCGGCACTTTGTAAAAACGGCCCGATGCGATGCGGAAGTCGTGATTGCGAGCCAGATATTGCGCCATCAAATCCGTCTCGCTCTTGCCGCTGGGGATGTTCGTGATGTCGGCAAAGTCCACGCGCCCGACCATGAGTTCCAATTTTCCCGGCACGGTGTCTTGATCAAATTTACCATCGCCCGGGACGTTGTGCCTGCGTGGAAGTGAGTCGGTGTAGTTCTTCGTGGTGTCCGTCCACACGCCATCCATGTCTGCGTAGTAGGCATCCGCCGGCCATGCGCCGATGTGGTTTTCGAGATTGTCGGATCCATCGTGTCCGTCCGGCGCAATCACGCCCGAAAACGGCACAGGCACACGGCCAACGATGAACACCGCGCGCGTATTCGCCGGGTCGGCGTTGTAGTCGCTCAGGATCAAATTTTTCACCACCGCGATCTCCGCCGCGCGCGCTGTTTTTCCACCGGCGGTTTCATCGTCAAAAGACACCGCCTGCCGCGCGACATCATGCCGGAGCACCGTCCAGCCATCGCCTGCGAGATCATTCGTGAGTTGCGTGAGCGACGCTGCGAGCGGAGTCGTCATCGTATTGTCCACGAGCAAAATCACCCGCCCGCGCTGCGTCACGATTGGCGCGTTGTGAGCCGTCGCCACGTAGCCGAAGCGCTCCACCGATTTTTCCAATTCCTCCACGGTGCAGCGCACGCGGTATTCATACGCCACGCCTATTTGCGCCGTCTTGTCGGTGAAGTGCATCGCCGTGACGGGCCGCACCGTTTCCGCAGGCCATGTGGCCTCGCCTTTCATCCGCCGACTCACGCCGATGGACTGCACATAGTTCACTTTTTTCCACAGCACTCCGATGTGCGGCTTCGATGCAAACGTCTTCGCCGTCACCTCCATAATTGTATTCCGCGTCGTCAGTTTGCGAAGGGCCGCGATGGTGTTCACCTCGTCATTCCAGTAGGAGGGCAGACGCGAATAGGGATTCGCATTGGGCGGCGCGTGAATCGTGCGGTCGCTCACAAAAACGTAGCCGACATTGCGATGCACCGCGAGGTCAATGGCCGCGCGCATTTCCGCCGCCGTCGGCACATTGAGCATGATGCTCGCGAAACGCCCCGCTCCATTATTCACCACGTAGGAATCCGGCACGTAGCTGCTCCAGCCCTTCGTATTTTCAAAAATCACCGTCGTATCCGCGACGGGCGCTGTGATGAAAGACACCGGAATTTTCGTCCCCGGATTCGCGATCACCGTCACGAGATGCGGCTTCGTTTTGATGTAGCTGTAAATCGCGGAATAGTGCGCAAGCGTCGCCGGATCGCTGGACACTTCATCGAGAAAAATCCCGCTCACTCCGTAGGCGCTGAACTCATTTTCATACAAATCCACGTCCGCCTTCACCGCCGCGAGAGAGCGCTCGTTCGTTTTGCCGTAGCGCGTCGAGACATAGCCCACCATTTTCACGCCAGCGGTGGAGAGATCGCCCATCCCGTGGATGTAATCCGCATTTGGCGGCCCGCCATTTGGCCCGCTGTTGGGATTGATGATCGCCGTGATGGGCACCTGACTCGCCGCCGCCGCTACATCATCCCACTGATAAGCCGCCGCTCCCGCATACCAATTCGGATAACTGTAAAGCGGGAGAAGAATCTGAACATCCGCCGCGCTCCCGTTGCCGATGGTAATCAGCAACAAAACAGCAGTGGCGAAAAAGGCGCGCATGGCCGCGAGTAGAGCACCGAACCCACCGATTTGCGACTACTCTCTGCCTCACGCAGCGAGCGGCCAGACACGAACCTCTCGCCACATCAGCGACGTGTCGCTAGCAGTGCGGCGATTTTTTTTCCACCAAATGAGCCAAGACCTCGACCGCCTGCCGCCGCAGGCAAAATACATCGTCGGCAATGAAGCGTGCGAGCGGTTCAGCTTTTACGGCGTGAAATCCATCCTCACTGCCTACGTCGCCACGCTCTATGTCAAAGCGGGCATGGAGCCGGGCGATGGCGAGCGGGCCACTGCGAAGGTGATCGTGCATCTTTGGGTTTTCGCCACTTACTTTCTGCCGCTCGTCGGTGCGTGGCTGGCGGATCGCGTGTGGGGGCGCTACCGCACGATCCTCTGGCTGTCGCTTGCGTATTGCGTCGGGCACGCAGTGCTCGCAGCGGGCGAGGGGACAAAGTGGGGGCTTTTCGTCGGGCTCACCTTCCTCGCCATCGGCTCCGGCGGCATCAAGCCCTGCGTGTCCGCATTCGTCGGCGATCAATTTCAAGGCGACCGCGAGCACCAGCTCACGCGCATCTACAACCTCTTTTATTGGAGCATCAATTTCGGCGCGTTCTTCGCGTTCGGCTTCATCCCGGAGTTGAAAGCAAAGGCCGGCTATCGCTGGGCGTTTGGCATTCCCGGCATCGCGATGGGGCTTGCCACGCTCATCTTCTGGCTCGGCTCGCGCACGTTTGTGAAAGTCCCGCCGGCCCGCGAACTCGCGCCACTGGACGCCCGCACACGCGCCGAGAACCGCCGCATCCTTTGGCGAATCGCCGCTGTCTTCGCGCCGATCATCATTTTTTGGTCCCTCTACGATCAGCAAAATACCACATGGGTGCAGCAGGGTGAAAAACTCACGCCCTGCATCCTGCCGCTCCATTTTTGGAACTACACCCTCAACGGCGAAACAATGCAGACGCTCAACGCACTCTTCATCCTGCTGTTCATCCCGCTCTTTACCTACGTCATCTACCCGTGGCTCGAACGCCGCCGCCTCAAGCCCTCGCTCCTCGCGCGCATGACCGTCGGCATGGCCATTCTCGCGGTCGCCTTCGGCGCTGCCGCGTGGCTCGAATATCGCATCGAAAGTGGGGAAACGCTCAGCGTCCTTTGGCAGACGGGTCAATACGCGCTGCTCACCATCGCCGAAGTGCTCGTCTCCACCACCGGCCTGGAATTCGCATTTCGCCACGCACCCGCATCCCTCAAGAGCACCATCATGAGCCTGTGGCTGCTCGCGATTTCGTTCGGCAACCTTTTCACATCGCTCATCACCTGGCTGAACCAGCACAAAGATTCCGCCAGCGGAAAAGCCATTCCGTATCTCGTCGGCTCGCAGGAAATGCTCCTCTACATCGGCCTCATGATCCTCGCCGTGATCGCCTTCGTCGCCATCGCCCGCCGCTTCGATGAAAATGATGGCGGGCGGGCATAAATCTGAGTGCAATATTTGAGGGCCAAAGGCCCTGCCCATACCAGCCTAGGCCAGAGCGAGGCACGAGCGTCGGCCTAGGTTTGAAAACAATGACGGCAAGAGGGCTGAAAGCCCGATCCATCCGTGTCTCTCATCGCGTAAAGTTGTGCCGGGCTTTCAGCCCTTTGTCCGTGGTGGGCAGCTTTCCTTGGGCGTTGCCCAAGGCTGGTATGAAATCGGGCCGTTGGCCCTCCATCGCAGAGATCGAGAGCAACGCCCTGCCTTCCAAGCAGCGCTACGGCTTCTCTTTGATCACGCCCATCTTCAGCAGCTTGTTCAGTTTTGGCGCGATGATGATGCTGCAATACGGGTTTTTGTCCTTGTTCAGATTGTAGTAATTCTGGTGGAAATCCTCCGCTGCGTAGAATTCCTTGAACGGCGAAATCTCGGTGACGATGGGATCTTTCCACTCCGCTTTGGCGCGCACTTTCGCAGCATCAGCCGCTTTTTTCTGATCGTCGTTCGCAAAATAAATCACCGAGCGATACGACTCACCCACATCGTGGCCCTGACGATTCAGCGTCGTCGGATCGTGCGCGACGAAGAACACGTCGAGCAATTTATCGAGCGTCAGCACCGCAGGATCAAATTCGATTTGCACCACTTCCGCGTGCCCCGTGTTGTGTTCGCACACTTGCTCGTAAGTCGGATTTTTCACATGGCCACCGGAGAAGCCGGACTTGATCGCCTTCACTCCTTCGAGGCGTTGAAAGACTGCCTCGACGCACCAATAGCAGCCGCCTCCGACGACGATCTTTTGTGTGGTGGCGGTGGTAGGTTTGGCGGTTTCGGTGTTCACTTTGTCTACGGCGTTTGTGTTGAGAGATGCAGTCAGCAGTGCTGCTGCAAGGATGAAAATTCGGCGGGTCATGTTGTGAATCATAGTGTGTGTGAGTGGGAGTGCAAAGTGCGCTTTCTATTCCGCGCCCTACAGCCGATCTCGTGGGTAGCGCCAGACGGATAGCTCGCGCCCGTGCCGCCGACATTGCCAGATGAGGTTGTCCGCGATGATCGCCACGCTCGCCCAAATCGGAACGCCCGCTATGCGCAGGCCCGCCGCCGCCCAGAGATTGCAAGTCTTCGGCAGGTAATAAATTTCCGAGCCCGTGAAGAATTTGCTGCATGGTCGCTTTCCCGGCCCGGCGATGTCCGGCTGGCCGTAGGGATCGCGCGCAAACGCGCCGTGAATGCGATTGCGCAAATGGGCGACGCCGCGCTGCGATACGTCGAATTCGATAATCTCGCTGCACGGGCACTCCGCGAGCAGCGTCGTGCGAATGGGGATGATGTGCATCGCGCTCGGCGTAGGCAAAATCAAGGACGTGATCCACTGCCACGGCTTCACGGTGCGCATCATATAAAGATCCCGCCCGCCCCAACCGATCACGAAATAGCGGGCCTTGCCATCGAAGGCGCGGCACTCCGCCGGCGCGTCTTTTGCACGCATGGCGATGGACGTGTGAAAGCCATTACTCACCAGCCACACTTGCTCCGTGCGTTTATTTTTCTTCGGGCCAAAAAGCGGACGCTGCGGCTGTGTGGCGCAGCCGCCGAGAAGGAAAATCGCATTAAGCAAGGCGGTGAAGACAAGCAGGCGTGAGCGCATCGGGCGCGCACGCTAGTGACACTGCCATCGGCGGGCCAATGAAAACATCGCCACAATTGCGCGCCGGAACTCCGTCATTGCCAAGGCGCGCGCACTGCGTTGAATCCGCGCCTTCATGCGGCTTCGCAATCATCTGCTCGCGCTCGTCATCCTGATCGTCTTCCTCGCGCTCGGGAGTCTTTACGTGCGGCTGTGGGTCGTGCAGCGGCCATTCGGCATCATCCTCGTGGTGAGCGACGGCCTTGTCTCGCGTCACATCACTGCTGCGCGACTTTATGCGGACGGCGCGGATCATCGCTTGGAAATCGAACATGATTTTCCGTATTCCGCCATCGTCCGCAACGACTCCGCGCAATTCGCAGTGCCCGACTCCGCCGCCGCTGCGACTGCGCTCGCCACCGGTCACCGTGCCCGCCACCGCGCGCTCGGCGTGGATGGCGATGCGCACAATCTCACATCATTGCTGGAGCTTGCGCGGAGCGAAGGCCGCGCCGTCGGCATCGTCACCAATGGCCGTCTCACCGACCCGACGCCCGCCGCATTTTACGCCCACACCGCCAGCAGCGCCGACCGCGATCAACTCGCAGTCTCGCTGATTGACGCGCCGAAATTCAACGTCCTCCTCGGCGGCGGCGCGGATGATTTCATCCCCACTGCGCAGGGCGGGCGGCGCAAAGATGCGCGCAATCTCTCGGAGCCCGGCGGCGGACGCGAGATCGTGCGCACCAAGGCGGAGTTGGAAAATGCAGCCGTGTATCGCGACGGCACGCTGCTCGGGCTTTTCGCCAGCGGCCCGCTCGCATTTAGCAAGCAGCGCGATTCCGGCGTTGCACAGCCTGCGCTCAGCGACCTCGTGCGCCGCGCCATCCAGTGTTTGCAGACGAACCGCAGCGGCTACGTCCTCATCGTGGACGAAGCGCTCGTCGCCCAGGCTGCCGTGGTCAACGATGGTGAAAACGCCATTCGTGAGACGCTCGAACTCGATCGCGCCCTCGACACCGCCGTGAAATACGCGGGAGAAAAATCCCTCGTCATCGCCGTCGGTCGCCACGCCATCGGCGGCTTCGCGCTCAGCGGCTACCCGCTGCGGCAGGACAAAGGCCCCGCGCTCCTCGGCACCACGCCCGAAGGCCATCCCGCCATCACATGGGCCAGCGGCCCGAAAGGCCCGCAAGCCTCCGAGCCTTCCGCATTTCAAACGCCCGCCGCGCTCAACACCGCCGAAGACGTCATCGCCATCGGGCGCGGCCTCGGTGCGGAGAAAGTGCGCGGCTTTCTGCATCAGACGGACATCTTCCGCATCATGAAAGACGCGCTGTAATTTTTTAACTACAGAGAGCACAGAGGACACGGAGAAGAAAAAAAGCGGGGTAAATTTGGAAGGCAGGAAGGCAGGAAATACCTAGCAACACGGATTCTGCCTCTTCATCTGCCTCGCATACGATTTCTACAGTCAGGTCGCCTTTTGGCGCGTAGCGCCAGCCACTATGGTAGCCGTGGGTGAAGCGCAGCGAAACCCACGGATGAAAACAGAAACGGCCAAGCGCCGCGTAGTCGGCGCGACCATGCACGCGCCACCATTTGTCGCACCGCATACGCGGTGCATGGATTGCACCGGCGATCCGTGGGCTGCGTCGCTGCGCTCCTTGCCCACGGCTACCGTAGTGGCTGGCGCTACGCGCCATGATTTCCGGCAGCGTGATTGTAGAAACGTATTACCGGGCGAGCTGCTCGAAGGCGGCTTCGAGCTTCTCCAGGCGCGTGCGCAGGCCGGCGCTTTCCTTTGCCATCGCGTCCTTCTCGGCGCGCAGCTTCTGCACCTCGTTGAGCAGCAGCGGGGTGAGGTCCTGATACTTCACGGTCTCGGGCGTGCCTTCTTTGTTCAGCACGGCCAGGTCGGGGAAGACCTCGGCCACTTCCTTGGCGAGACGCGCGAATTGCCGGAGATCGAGATTCGTCCCGCGCGGCGTCGCGAGGATGCCGGAGCCGAGTTTCAAGACGATGCGTTTGCGTTCACTTGCCATAGGAAAGGCTGCGGACTCAAAACAGCATCCGCGAAAGTGAAAGTCAAAGTGCGCGCAGGCGACGCAGCCTGTTGATACACATCACTCCAGCAGATTCGCACAGACACTTGACCACGGATGTCACGGATACCACGGATGTTCCTCTCCGATGCTCTGTCTATCCGTGAGCATCCGTGTCATCCGTGGTTAAAATCATCCGGGGCTTCCACACTTTCACTTTCACATTCGCCCGCGCATTGTGCATGGATGTTCCGATGAAGAAGCCAACGCCTGCCAATATCGCTGCACTTGATGCTGCAAAACTGCTCGATTCTGTTTCGGAAAATATCCGTCTCCTCGTAGGTGCAGGCACGTCTCCGAGCTACGCGGAAAGCGTGACGCAACTCGCCGAAGGCGGGCAGTGGGGCGAGTTGGTGGATCGGTTTTGGCGCACGCTTGCGTTTGGCACGGGCGGGTTGCGCGGGCGCACCATCGGGCGCGTGGTAACTACGACGGAGCGCGGCAATGCGAAGGACGGCGCGCGACCTGATCTGCCGTGCGTCGGCACCAATGCGATGAATTTTTTCAACATCAGCCGCGCGGTGCAGGGACTCGTGAGCTACTGCCACGCGTGGTTCGCAAAGAATAAACACAAGGGGCGTCCGAAGATCGTCATCGCGCACGACACGCGACATTTCTCGCGGGAATTTGCCGAGCTGGCGGCGAAGATTGCGGTCGAACTCGGATGCGATGCCGGACTTTTCGCCGGGCCGCGCTCCACGCCGGAATTGTCGTTCGCCGTGCGCTACACGGGTGCGACTGCGGGCGTGGTCATCACCGCTTCGCACAATCCGCCGCACGATAATGGCTTCAAATGCTACTTCGCCGACGGCGCACAAGTGGTCGAGCCGCACGCCAGCAGGATTGTCGCCCGCGTGAACGCACACACGAGCGACGCATACACGCCGCTGCCAAAAGCAAAGCGCGGCAAGCTCACCGTGCTCGGCCAGGAACTCGACGACGCCTACATGAAACGCCTCGAAACACTCGTGCTCGATCCCGCGATGGTGAAGAGCGCAAATCGTCTGAAAGTTGTTTTTACAAGCATCCACGGCACCGGCGGCGTGATCTGCAAACCGATGCTGAAAAAACTCGGCTTCCGTTTTGCAGTCGTGCCGGAGCAGGACAAATTCGACGGCAACTTCCCCACGGTAAAATCGCCGAATCCCGAGAACGCCGAGGCGCTCGCACTCGGCGTCGCACTCGCGCGGAAAGAACACGCCGATGTCGTCATCGCCACCGATCCCGATGCCGACCGCATGGGTGTGGCCATTCGCAATGCACACGGCGAAATGGAACTCCTCAGCGGAAATCAAATCGGTTCGCTCATCGCCGCGTATCGTGTGCGCAAGCTCATTGAGCAAGGCGTGCTCACCCCGGAGAACGCCAGCCGCGCGGCAATCATCAAGACGCTCGTGACCACCGACCTGCAAAAAGCCATCGCGGACAAACACGGCCTGCGCTGCGTGGAGACGCTCACCGGCTTCAAATACATCGGCGAAAAACTCGGCAAATACGAAGCCGCGCTCCCCGCCGCCGTGCGCGCAAAATATCGCGACCTCAGCGAGCGCGAGACGCGGGATCTGCGCCTAAAACACAGCACCTATTACGTGGCTGGCGGCGAGGAAAGCTACGGCTACAGCGCGCACGATTTCGTCCGCGATAAAGACGCGAATGCCTCGGTCGTGCTCTTCGCCGAAGTGTGCGCCTACGCAAAATCGCGCGGCCTCACCGTGGATGCGTTGCTCGATGAAGTGTATTCGGACTACGGTTTCTATTTTGAAAAAAACGGCACGATTACTTTCGAGGGAGCGGACGGCGCGGCGAAGATCGCCAAGCTCGCAAACGCCTACGCAAAACAACCGCCGAAAGCGATGGATGGCTCGGCAGTCACCGGAGCGCGCGACTTCAAAGCGAAAACATACAAAGACGTGGAAGGCGACACGCTCCCCCGCGAAAGCATGGTGATTTTCGATCTCGCCGATGGACGTCGCGTGGCCGTGCGACCCTCGGGCACGGAGCCGAAAATTAAATTCTACCTCTTCGCGCGGCGCGATCCGAAAGGGCCGCGCTTTACCACCGCAGAACTTGCAAAGGCGAAACGCGAAACCAAGGACGCGCTGGAGCGGCTGTGGACTTGGATTCAAGCCGACGTCCGAGCGCGACTGTAAGTTTGTTGGCTCGGAAAACGCTATTGCACACACGCAAACCATGGCTCACGACATCCAACTAGACGGCACTGAAATTTCGGTCATTAAAGCGCTCGGCATTGGCGGCTCGGAGATTGATGGAGAAGCACTGCGCGAGCGTTGTTCTGAACTCGAAACTTCAGAACTGGTGGACACTCTCAAGGGCCTGATCTCGCAAGGCTACGTGAGCGCGGACAATGACTCTTTCTACGACGCAAAAGGCATGGACAAATTGTTTTTCCGTGTGAATTCCGGCTACGCAAAGGCGCTGAAGAATGCGCTCGATCCCCGCGTCGAACCCCGCAAGAGCAAGCGTGTGCGGCGCGAGTAGCGGCGAGAAGTTGCTTGGCAGTGGACGGCACTGCGCGGCATTTCGGCGTGATGAATGAAAAAGACAAACGCACTTCCGCGTGGTTTCGACTTTGGCCGTGGCTGGCAGCCGCGCTGAGCGGCATCCTGCTGGCGCTATGCTTCCCGCCTTGCGACGTGGGCGGTCTTGCATTCATCGCGCTCGGGCCGCTGCTCTTTGCCGTGTGGATCAAAAAGCCCGCACGTCGCGCAGGCTGGTATCACTTCCGGCTCGGATACGTCACCGGCCTCATCTTTTTCACCACCACGTTTTCATGGCTCAGTGAACTCGCGGAGCTGTTTCATACAAAGATGCTCATCGGTCTACCGCTGCTCCTCGCTGCGTTTCTCGCGCTGTATCCGGCGACATGGGCGTGGTTCGCGGGATGGATTGTCGGCGCGCATTTCAAGCCCGTTCCCCAGCCTCTCCCACGCGAACCATTCTCCCGTCCCCCGCTCCTCTTTTCCACTCGCAACCTTTTCTTTTCACTCCTCATCGCGGCGCTGTGGACGGCGCTCGAATGGGTGCGCGGCTGGCTGCTCACCGGCTTCGGATGGAACGCACTCGGCGTCTCGCTGCACAGCGAACTCGCGCTCATTCAGATCGTCGAGTTCACGGGCGTCGGCGGGCTGAGCTTCCTGCTCGTGCTGTGCAATGCCATCGGCGTGATCACCCTCTTGCGACTGCGCGCGGAAATCGGACGCGTGCGGCTGCGTCCCCATTTCGATTTCAGTCTCACCATCGCGCTGGTCGTTGTCGTTTTCAGCTACGGCGCGCGCGTGCTTTTGCGCGAGCAGACCAAAGATGTCACCGCGCTCCGAGTCGCCGCGCTCCAGCCGAACATCCCGCAGAAGTGGAAGCTGGAAAATGGTCACGCGGAGGAAATCATCGAGCGTCTCCGCGAATTGCACGC
>JAYUIF010000054.1:0-13646 GCA_043766295.1 Spartobacteria bacterium
CGAAAATGAAGACCGTCGTCGGTTTCGACGGCTTTGTGGATACGATTTTGAAAGTCGTGCAGACGCGGCAGTCACCGACAAAATACACGCCCTATGCAAAAATGAGCGAGTGGGCGGCGAAGGTGGCGGCGGCGGCGGGAGTGAGCGCGAATTTCGAGTTTGCGAAGCAGATGGTGAAGCTCGGCGGCAACGGGCCGATCATGGCTAACGCGCTGGATGCGGCGGGGCTGGCGGTGACTTACATCGGGAATCTCGGGAAGCCCGCGCTGCATCCGGTGTTCGATGATTTCGCACGGCGCGCGAAGGTGATTTCCGTGGCGGAGCCGGGCTACACGGACGCGCTGGAATTCGAGGACGGGAAGCTGATGCTTGGCAAACACGAGTCGCTGAAGGAAGTGAATTGGGCGACCATCACGGCGCATCTGCCGGAGGCAAAATTGATCGCGCTTTTCCGCGAAGCGGGGCTGATTGCGATGGTGAACTGGACGATGCTCACGCAGCTCACGGGCGTCTTGCAAAAGCTGCTGACTCGCGTGCTGCCGAAGCTCGGCGGTGAAAAGCGCTGGGTGTTTTTCGATCTCGCCGATCCGGCGAAGCGTTCGCGCGAGGACTTGCTGGCGGTGGTGAAATTGATCGCGAAATTCGAGAAGCACTCGCGCGTGATCCTCGGGCTGAATCTCGCCGAGGCGCGGCAGGTGAGCGAGGTGCTCGGGCTGGGTGAAATCGAGGAAACTTACGGCACGGTGACGCACGCCGCGTCGCGCATTCGTGCTGCGTTGAAAGTGGATACGGTCGTCGTGCATCCCGTGCAGTTCGCAGCGGCGGCGGATGCGAATGGCGCGACGCATGTCGTGGGGCCGTTCACTGCGAAGCCGAAAATCACCACCGGGGCAGGGGATCATTTCAACGCCGGCTTTTGCGTCGGCAGGATGCTCGGCCTCGGCCTCGCGGAAAGTTTACAGACCGGCGTCGCCACGAGCGGCTTCTACGTGCGCTCCGCCAAAAGCCCCGGCACCGCCGACTTGGTGAAATTCCTCCGCACGCTGTAGCGCACCCCGTCACCGGAGGAAGCACCGACGCGACGGGAGGAAGCGATGATTGAATGGCTGCCGTCTGAAAATGCCCCGTTTTCTCTGAAGCCCGCCCCTTCCACCCCTGCCGTGGCTTAAAGTAGCCCCAGCGTCTTCTGCTCGGTGTTCTTCTCGGCCTTGGCCTTTTTGAAGTTCAAATCCGGCTGATGGTCGGGATGCTTGGCGCGTTGCGTGCCGGAGAGCAAACCTTCGATGGTGAGGATCTGGATGCGCGGATACTTCATCCCCGTGGCACCGGTATAAAAGCCCGCCTTCAACGCCTCGGCGATCATCTTTGGTGTTGGCTCGGCGAGGGTGATAAAGAGGCCGATTTCCGCCCCATTGTGGGTGGTGGTGGTGATGAGATCTTTCACCATCGAGAGGCCCACGCTGTCGCCGCCTTTCACGCTCACGACGATCTTGCGCGCGCCGGCCTTGTCCACGTCGTGGAAGAATTTCAGGCCGTCAATGCCACCGTCCGCGCCCTTTTTCCTGCCTTGGAACGGCTGCGCGTCCACGAGCGACACGGCCCACCATTGGAACTGGTATTTGTCCCGCGTGGCGAGGTCGCGCGCGGCGTCGAGGTCTTTGGGCGTGCCGTGAACTTCAAATTTGCACTTTGCGCCAAAGGCATCCTTGAGCCGTTTCTCGATGAGCGAAATGGCGAGGTGCGTGATGTCTATGCCTATCCATTTGCGTTTCAGTTTTTGCGCCGCGTGAACAGCCGTGCCGCAACCGCAGAACGGGTCAAGCACCACGTCGCCTTCGTTGCTGCTGGTGGAAATGATACGCTCCAATAAAGCCAATGGCTTTTGAGTTGGGTAGCCGAGACGCTCTGCCGTCAATGCGTGAATTGGTGAAATGTCATCCCAGATATTCGTGCAAGGTTGTCCGGGTTGCTCGTCGAGGTATCGCTTAAGTTGAATCCGACCATCTTCCTTCGCCGGGAAATGAAGACGGCCTTTCTTATCCAACTCTTTCATTTTCTCCAACGACATAGCCCAGCCATTTGGATGTGGTTTGTAAATGCGTCCGTTGCTGGCTTTGTAGTCGTAAGTCAAATTGGGTCGCGGACTGGGGCTTCTCAAATCACCACGCCGCCATTTGCGGCCATCCGGATCTGCGTGGACGTAGAAAGCGTCGAGGTATTCTTGCGAGTAAGGTATGTATTGAACATTGAAAGTCGTTTCCTCTCCTTTCGTGTAAAAGAGAATATTGTCGGCGACTTCGCCAAACGCGTGGCGCGCATCGTTGTGTCCGCTCGTTCGCTTCCAAGTGATTTCATTTCGGAAGTTGAGTTTTCCGAAGACGCCATCAAGGACAATTTTCAAATAATGCGAGGCGGTCGGGTCGCAGTGGAGGTAGAGCGAGCCGGTGGGTTTGAGGACGCGGTGGAGTTCGAGCAAACGGTTGGCCATCATCGTGAGATAGGCCATCATGTCGTTCTCGCCGAGGAAACGGCGGAGCGCCTGCATTATCTCGGAAACGTCGGTATTCTTTCCGTGAACAATTTCATCAAACTCGCACTCGGCCAGATTGCCCCACGACCACGAATCTTTGAATGCTTCGATCTGTGCCTCGCTCTCGTGTCCCTTGGGCGATTTGAACAGGAGATTGTAGTCGCGCTTGGAGTTGAACGGCGGGTCGAGATAGATGAGGTCAACCGACTCGTCCGCGAGGTGTTCGCAGAGGACGTTGATGTTATCGCCGAAGAAAAGTTGGTTCATTCGGGGCGGGAAGGTGGCGGGAATGCGTGCGGGCTGCAAGCGCGGGGATGGGCTGGGAATGGCAAGGCGGGATGGGGCGCTCTTGGACGGGATGGACGGAGCGGGGCACTGATCACCGTTCACTTTTCACGGATCACCGACTGGCGGCTCCGCGATGCCGGGCTACATCAATTTCACCGGCAGGAGGAATTCCAGCCGTGCGCCGCCTGCTTTGAAATCGTGGATGGTGAAGTGCGCGAGGGTGGCTTTGCGGATGTGGACGTTTTCGCCGTTGTTGCCGCCGATGAGGTGCGCGGCGAGCAGGCTGAAATCGGGCGCGTGACCGACGAGCATGATGGAGGGGTGGTTGCCGTATTCATTGACCTGCGCGATGACGTTCGCAGGCTCCGCACCGCAGGCGAGCCAGCGGACTGCGCGGAGTTCGGAGTCGAGATGCTCGGCGACGACCTGTGCTGTTTGCAGGGCGCGGCGGATGTGGCTGCTGAAAATCAGCGCGGGCTTGATTTCGTGCGCTTCGCAAAAACGCGCGACGCGCTGTGCTTGCGCGATCCCTTTCTCGGACAGGATGCGCTCGTCGTCGTCTGCGGCGACGGTGTCTGCATCCGCGTGGCGGAGGAGGTAGAGGTGCATGGGATGTTTCCCAGCAGACTACATGACGAGTCCGCCGTCCACCGTTAGCACTTGCCCGGTGATATATTTTCCTTCGGCGCTGGCGAGGAATGCGACCGCCGAGGCGATGTCGTCCGGCTCGCCGAATTTCTGCATCGGGATTTGTTTGGCGACGACGTCTTTAATTTCCTGCGAGAGCACTTCCGTCATGTCGGTGGTGATGAAGCCGGGGGCGACGGCGTTCGATGTCACGCCGCGTGTGGCCAGTTCGCGCGCGACCACTTTCGTAAAAGCGATGAGGCCGGCTTTGCTTGCGGCGTAATTCGCCTGCCCGGCGTTGCCCATGATGCCGGCGACGCTGGCGATGTTGATGATGCGGCCGCTGCGCTGTTTCATCATCGCGCGGGCGACGCCTTGGTAAAAGTTGAACGCACCGCCGAGGTTCGTGGCGATGACGCTGTTCCAATCCTCCGGCGACATGCGCATCGAGAGTCCGTCGCGCGTGATGCCTGCGTTGTTCACGAGGATGTCCACGCGGGTGAAATCGGTGATCACCTGCGCGCAGAGCGTCTGCACGGCGGCGTGGTCGGCGGCGTCCACGGCGTAGGCTTTGGCGAGGCCGGCATACTTGGCGTTGATTTCGTCGGCGACTTGCACGGAATTTTTTTCCGTGCGGGAAACGATGGCGACGCGCGCTCCCTCGGAGGCGAAGCGCATGGCGATGGCGCGACCGATGCCGCGCCCGGCTCCGGTGATGATGGCGACTTGATTGGCGAATTTCATGGCGCGCTGTTTGGCGGAATCCGCCCAGCGTTGTCGAGCTTTCGACTATTCCTCTTCGTCGCTCGCGCCTTTTTGCCGGACGAGGCCGCGGAGTTTCCCCTCAATGAAAGCGGTGATTTCGCCATCCATCGTGGCTTGGATGTTGGAGGTCTCGACGCCGGTGCGGAGGTCTATGATTTTCTGGTAGGGCTGAAAAACGTAGCTGCGAATTTGGTAGCCGAAGCCCGCATCGGTCTTGGCTCCGTAGGCGGCTTCGAGGGCGGCGCGCTTTTTGTCCTGCTCCATTTGATAGAGCTTGGATTTGATCATCTTCATCGCGGTCGCTTTGTTTTGCGCTTGGCTGCGCTCGACTTGGCAGGCTGCGACGATGCCGGTGGGCAAATGGGTGATGCGGACGGCGGTTTCGACTTTGTTCACGTTCTGTCCGCCTTTGCCGCCAGCGCGGTAGGTGTCCACTTTCACGTCGGCGTCGCTGATTTCGATGGGCGCGTCCTCTTTCATCTCGGGCACGGCGTCCACGCTGGCGAAGGAAGTGTGGCGGCGTTTGTTCGAGTCGAAAGGCGAGATGCGGACGAGACGATGGACGCCGCGTTCGCAGGCGAGGTAGCCGAATGCGTGTTCGCCTTCGATGCGGAGCGTCGCGCCTTTGATGCCGGCTTCTTCGCCGAGCTGGATGTCCACGGTGGAGACTTTGAAGTCGTTGCGCTCGGCCCAGCGGACATACATACGCATGAGCATATCGGCCCAGTCGCACGACTCGGTGCCGCCCGCGCCGCTGTGGATGGTGAGGAAGCAGTTGCAGCGGTCGCTCGGGCCGCTGAGAAATTGCTGAAGCTCGAAGGCGTCGAGTGCGTGGAGAAAAGTGGCGTGTTCGCGTTCGAGTTCGGGAAGAGTGTCGGCGTCCTCGCTGGCGAATTCTTTCAGCACCTCCAGATCGGCGGCGCATTTTTCGAGATCGAGGAAGGGATTTATTTTCCTCCGCAGTCCGCCGACTTCCTCGACATGCTGCTGCGCTTTTTCCTGATTGTTCCAGAAGTCCGTTGCCGCCATCCGCTCTTCGAGTTCGCCGAGGCGGGTTTGCAGTTTGGGGATGTCAAAGGAACCTCCGCAATTCGGCGACGCGCGCCTTCAGTGCGGAGGTATCTACGGTATTGGGATCAATGGCCATGAGTGGGCGCGGAAAGTAGCGGCGAGACGCAGGCTGGCGAGGGAAATGTCGGCGGGAATGGCGGATGTTTTTCGTGAAGCGTCTAATTTTCCCAACGCCTGAGCCGTGTATCGAAATGGCAGTCAAAAATGTTTCGGCGTAAAAAAACTAAGGATTCATCATCGGCAACCGTCGGAGACATTGACACCACATCTCAAAGCCACTTAATTCCAAAAACTATGGAAGCGACCCTTGAACCGCAACAAACCGGCGAAACAACAGGCCATAAACTGCAAGAGAAGCTGGCAAACGCCCGCTATTTTTTCCTCTCGCTGACCATTCACATCATCCTCGTGGTTTGTGCTGCCTACATCATCATCACGAAAGTGATGGAGACGCCGGATTTTGTCGCCGAGGGAGGCGACGGGCTCATTTCCCAGACCGAGGAGCAACAAGCAGAGGCGACTCCTGAGACGGCACCCGCCGAACCCGAGGCGGCTGAGGCACCGAGCGTGACCGCGCCCACGCTGGACGTGATCAGCACCACATCAACCGCCAACAGTTTCAAGGTAGCCAGTCAGTCGGTAAAAGTGAACGTCGCTTCAGCCACGGATCTCTCCAAGTCCGTTGTGCAAATGAGCAAGAACACCGGCGTCTCCGGTGCTGGACTTCCCGGCACGATGAAGGGACGCACAGGAACGGGGCGCGCTGCCGCGCAGCAAAAAAACAAAATGAAGACGGCGACGGAACTCGCCGTGATGCGCGGGCTGGAATGGCTGCGTTTGAATCAAAATGCGGACGGAACATGGGGGAGCGGGATAAATGAGGATCACAAGAATAGCGCAATGACTGGACTGGCGCTGCTGTGCTTTCTTGGCCACGGCGAGACCAATACATCCGAGCAATACGGACTTACCGTGAACAAAGCGGTGCAGTGGATTATTGACAATGGAACGGCTAGTCAGGGGCGTCTCAGTATGGATGGCAGCTTCACGCAGCATGGCGTGTATCAGCACGGCATTCTTACCTACGCACTCGGTGAGTATTTTACGATGAGCAAAGACGAGCGTTGCACCGAACTGCTCAAGCAGGCCATCAACCACATCATCCAAGGGCAGGGCCCCGGCGGCGGTTGGGCGTATAGCTTTAGCAAATCAGAGAACGATCTTTCCGTGAGCGGTTGGCAGATTCAGGCATTGAAAGCTGCGCATCTTTCCCAACTCAACATCCCCGGCGTGGATGAAGCGCTCGATAAAGCGATGACGTATCTTCAAAGCGTGAAAGGGCCGCAGGGCGGATACGGTTATCGTGGCCCCGAGGATCGTTACAGTCTCTCGGGCGTGGGCGTCCTCTGCCGCCTGTTCTGGAAAAATGAGCGCGGTGGCGACGTTCGCCTCGGAATGAAGTGGATTTTAGACGAAACCGAAAAGAAGGATCGAAACAAACCCCTCCAATACAAAGATGCCAGCGCCGATCTCTACGCTTGGTATTACCACACGCAGGCCGCGCTCATGTTTGGAGGCGAGGCTTGGGAAAAGTGGAACAAATGGTTTCAGGATGAAATCGTCGGCGCTCAAAATCCCGATGGAAGCTGGCCTGCACCCGGCGGCGGCTCCGGTCCTGGCAAAGAGGAAAACCTGACGGGGAAAACCTATCGCACCACGCTGTGCATTCTCATGCTGGAGGTTTTTTACCGCTACATGCCGACTAACGCGGCACCTTGAGTTGCATTCATTTTCAAAAAAGCCGCGTCTCGAAATGGGCGCGGCTTTTTTCTTTGCGGAATTGCGGGCTGTTCACCGGATGCCAGTTGGTGCTTCGCTTTCCATCATGAGACTGGCTCACTGAAATTCCACCGCATCCAGCAAGCGATGACAGAACCGATAAACCCAAAATTAATCCGCCGGCTCCGGATCGGGCGCGCATGGGCGACGACGTGGCGGGCATTGGTGAAATACAACGAGACAGACGGCGAGCAGCGCGCGGCTTCGTTTGCCTACTACGCGCTGTTTTCGATGCTGCCGCTGGTCGTGCTCTTCATCACGATCGGCACGCACTTCCTCGGCGGGCGCGAGCAGGCGACGAATGAAGTTTTTCGGCTGATGTCCGACTACCTCGTCGTGGATCTCGGCAGTGCGGAGCAACTGCGCGTGACCGTAAATAGTTTCATAAACACGCGACTCGGCTCGGGTCTCATCTCGCTCGCCATCGTGCTGTGGTGCTCGATGCGATTTTTCCAATCGCTCGTGCATGGCGTGAATCGCGCATGGGGAACCAGAGAATACACATGGTGGCGCATCCCGCTGAAGAATCTGCTGATGATGTTGATTCTCACCAGCGCACTGCTGATTGGCATCGTCGCTCCGGCGATTCTGAACAGCATTGAGCACTACTATAGGGAGCATCACGATTTGTTTCGTTTCGATTTCGGCTTGGGCAGTCAGCTTTTTCAGCTAGCGCGCTGGTCGCTCCCGCCACTGCTGCTTTTCTACGCGCTCATGCTGTTTTATAAATTCTCGCCACGGCGGACGACAACCTTCCGCGAAGTGTGGCTGGAGGCCGGACTTGTCACGCTCGCACTTGGCGGTATTCAAAAACTTTTTGTATTCTACACGGGGAAGATTGCGGATTTTAACAACCTCTACGGAACTTTTGGCAGCGTGGTCGCGCTGCTCATGTGGATTTATTTCACGGGCGCGCTCATCATTCTCGGCGGGTGTTTTTGCGCAGCGCGGGCGGAAATCAAACAGGGCATCGCGGATCAGGCCGAGGACGCCCACGCTCGATGGCCCGGCGGCGATTCCCTTGGATAAAGCGGGCGGCTCAATGATTTCTGTTTCCGTTGGCGTGGATTCTGATTCCTATCGGTCTGTGGCAGAGAGTTCCAGACCAGCATCCAGTGCAGAAATTCACGTCCTGATCATCGAGGATAATGAAGAGCACGCCCAGTTGCTCGAACGGCTGCTGGCCTCCTCCGAGTATCCGAGATTTCGCACGAGCTTCGTGCATACGGTTGCCGATGGATTGGAAAAACTCAGTGCAGGCGGAATCGAAATGGTGCTGCTCGATCTTTCGCTGCCCGACTCCCAGGGCGCTCCGACTTTTCGCAAAGTGAGCGAACTAGTTCCGAATCTGCCAGTCGTCATCCTCAGCGGTATCAGCGATGTGACGCTTGCCATCGAGATGGTGCAGCAGGGCGCGCAGGATTATTTGGTGAAGGGCCATGTGGACAACCATCTGCTGTTGCGTTCCATCCAATATGCAATCGAGCGCAAGCGCGCCGAAATTGCGCTCAAAGAGGCACGCGACGAACTCGATGTGCGCGTGCAGGAGCGCACTGCGGAACTTCTCGAAGCGAACAGTCGTCTCCACGCAGAGATAGCCGAGCGCAAGCGCGCTGAGGAGCAGTCGCTCGAAAGTAACCGCCAGCTCATGGAGGCGCTCTCGGAACTGCGCTCCATGCAGCAGGACCTCGTTCGCAGGGAGAGGCTCCGGGCGCTAGGGCACATGGCCGATGGCATCGCCCACGAATTCAATAACGTCCTCACGCCCATCGTGGGTTTTTCCGAACAACTTCTCCAGCACGGGGACTTGCTCGCAGACTCTGAAATTGCCAGGGGATACATTCAGAAGATTTACAACGCAGCGCTGTCTGGCTCTCGGGCGGTTTCAAGAGTGCGCGGCTTTGTCGGGGCGAGGCCCGGAGTTTTTGGTGCGTTGGATGTGGCGGAAATCATCGGAGCGGCTGTCGCTTTCACGGAGCCGAAGTGGAAAGGCGAATCGCTCGCCGCCGGCGTAAGCATCGGGATAGCCACTCAAATCGGTGAGGTTCCCAATGTGCATGGCGACGCAACTCAGATGGGTGATCTGCTGGCGCAACTGCTTTTCAACTCGATCCATTCCATCTCCCGCCGGGGCATGATCACCATCGGCAGCGAGTGTCTGGATGGCGAGGTGGCGATCATTGTTCAGGATGATGGATGCGGCATGAGTGAGGGCGTGAGGCTTCGCTGTCTCGATGCAAAATCTTCCCTCGTGTCGCAAAATGGACGACTCAGCGGATACGGCATTGTGCATGGGACATTGGCGCAGCATGGCGGACGGATTGAAATCGAAAGTCAGGAAGGGAGGGGGACGCGCGTGCTGATTTATCTGCCTATTGTGTCCAGAAATGGGGCTTCAGTTGCCGCGCCTGCACAGATTGTTACGCTCAAAAAATTCCTGAGAATTCTTGTCGCTGACGACGAGCCGATGATTCGCGAGGTCATTCAGATGTATCTTTCCGAGGACGATCATGCCGTCGAAGTCGCCGGCAATGGGCGGGAGGCGTTGGAGAAATTCATGGCGGGCGAATACGATGTCGTGCTCACGGATCGCTCAATGCCGGAACTCAACGGAGACGAACTCGCTGTCGCTGTGAAGCAGCACAGACCCAGTGTTCCCGTTATTCTGCTCACAGGATTTGGCGATTTGATGAATGCAGAGGGCGAGTTGCCCAGCGGTGTGGACGCCATCATTGCAAAACCATTCACGCTCGAAACGCTCCGCATCGCACTCGCGAGAGTTTAGCTATTCGCGAAAGCCAAATTTCGTTCCGAGTGCGAGGCACTCAGCAAGTGTGCGGAGACCGCCGGTGCATGTTGCATCGCTCAAGTTTGTGGCAGCAGCGCAAACGCCATAGCGGAGTTGTTCGGCGACGGATTTCCCATCGTGCCAGCCGAGAAGCACGCCGGCGGCAAACGCATCGCCTGCGCCCGCCGCGCCTTTGATATAGCCGCTCGCGGGCAGTTTCACGGAGCCGTGCTCGACCCAGCCATCGTGGCCGAGAGCGACACCGCCTTCGGGGAAATGCACCACGACTCGCTCGCGCACGCCGGCATCGAGCAGCGCCTGCATCGCGGCGCGAAGTTCACTACGCACGAGCGTATCTCCATCGCGCACCTTCCGCCCCGTCACGCGCCCGGCCTCGAATTCATTCATGATGCACACGTCCACATACTTCAGCGCGGGCAGCACGATTTTCGGAAAGCGGTCGCTGTCCTCGCTCACGCAATCAATGCTCGTTTTCATCCCCGCCGCTTGTGCTTTCGCGAGCACTTCGGCTGCGACAGTCCCGTGTGTCGGGCTGGGGCCGTCGAGTTTGTCCATCAGCAGCAGATAGCCGAGGTGGAAATGCTTCGCCGTCGAGTTTGTAAAATCAAAATGCTCGGCACCCAGTTCCGCGTTTGCGCCGCGTGCGTGGAAAAAAGTCCGTCGTCCCGTGCTCGTCACCGTCATCACATCGGTGAAGCTCGTCGGTGAATGTTTCGAGCGCAGCAGCGCGGCCGTATCAATGCGGTGCTCGCGGCATACGCTTTCAATCCAGCGTCCGTTTTCATCGTCGCCCACGAGTCCCGCTGCGAGCAGCGGAAAATTTGCGCCCATGATTGCGACATCCACGAGGATGTTGAATGGCGACCCGCCGGAGCCCCTCACAGTCGCGGAGATGTTGGCCAGCGCATCCTGCTGCGGCCACACATCAATCATTTTTACAGCGTCAACAATCCAGTTGCCGCCCGCGAGAATTCCGTTCCGATTACTCATCATAGGTGTGGTTGAAAAAATCTACGCGGAGTCAGAGCCTGACTCCGCCGGTTTGCATCACTTCATCCGGTCGAAGTTCTTCTGCAAAATCTGCCAGTCGGGAACATCGGCGAGCTTCGCGCGTGCGTCAGTGATGAGCTTCGCTTCGTTCGCGTTTTTCGTCGCACGGTTCACTTTGTAGAAAGTGCCGAACATGCCAGGCCACGGCGCGTCGCAGAGTTTGTAAGCGGCGTATTCGTCGGTCACGTCGTGGTCGGCGGGAATCTCGGGGAACGTGCCGCCCTTGCGCGGAATCGCCGCATCGAACGCACCGGGAAAAAATTCGATGCACTCGCTGAGGCATTCGATGAACGAGAACCCGTCGTGATCCATCGCGGCTTCCATGAGCTTGAGGAGATGCGGCAGATTCGTCGCGGTGGCGCGTCCGACAAAAGTCGCTCCGGCGCTGATGGCCTGTTTCATCGGATTCACTGGGCGATCCGTGCTGCCGCCGACGTCGGTCTTCGACTTGAAACCGATGGGCGAAGTGGGCGAGGTCTGCTTTTTCGTGAGGCCATAGACGAAGTTGTCCATGACGACGTAGGTCAGCTTGATGTTCTTGCGCGCAGTGTGCGTGAAGTGATTTCCGCCGATGGAGAATGCATCGCCGTCGCCGCCGAATACGAAGACGTGAAGGTCGGGACGCGACAGCGAAATGCCGCTGGCGAATGGGAGCGCGCGACCGTGAATGAAGTGCGCGCCGTGCGCCTGCACAAAATACGGGAAGCGCGACGAGCAGCCGATACCGGCGACGGTCGTGATTTTCTCGTGATCCATTTTGCGCTTCTCGATGAGCTTGTAGTAAAGCGCGAGGACGCTGAAGTCGCCGCAGCCGGGGCACCACGTCGGGTGGTCGGCGGCGGTTTCCTTTTTCGTGAGTGGTTTACGGTCAGCGTCGGCGAGCGGCGCGGGTGCGGGCAGCGTGGCGGCGATGCCGGTGCGTGGGAGTGTTTCGTTCGGAATGGCGATGGTGCTCATGGTTTGGAAAAAGTTCAGGCAGCGTGCGAGTGCGGTGCGGCAAGTAATTTACGGACAAGTTGAACAAGCCGATCTGCGCCCAGTTCAATACTCTGGAATACTTCGTCGTGCCCGACGTGGAAGGGAGGAGTGCTGTCCGTGTTTTCTGAAACGCCAGTGCCATCCGTCGGGTGATATTCGAGCACCAAATCCCTTCCTCCTGAATACACATTCAGGAATGCCACTCCCGATGGAAGAAGACGCAAATCCATCGCCAGTTGCGGAGAAATCTGACGCAGTTCCTGCATTAACGTGAGCAAACGTGGAGGCATTTTATAAAGTGGGTGCGGGTTTTGAAAATTCAACTATTCCGGAGCCTGTCCGAATGATGCGAATCGCTCCGTCGGGCGAAAAGTGCAACGTGTGCCGCCGAGTTTCGGCGCGAATATATCCGTCGTCGCTGCGGAAGATGCGATCGGGCTGCGGACGATACATCCTGCCGGCGAAAATTTGCGGGGCCGGATGTTGGTTTGGAAACCTGCAAAACTCGCCCTCTACTTCCTCCATCACGCGGCATACCTGCTCCAATGCCTCCTCCGCAGAGCGACATGCTGGAGCAGTGCGCAGGCGCTCGAAGAATACTTTTAGCCGCTCGTGGAGTTCCATCGGTCATTCGATTACTTGGTCAGTGCGAGGGCGCGGGTGAGGATTTCTTTCACTTTCCACGGGAGGCCGTCGGTTTTCGTCACGCTCTGGATGCGCGGGTCGCAGTAGCGCGAGCGCAGCAGCGAGGCGAGCTGGCCGTGGCCGTAGAGACCCTCGTCGTTGATCTCGCAAACCACGACGTGCGTGAAGCCGCTGAACAGTTTTTCGAGATCGTTCGGGAGCGGGTTGATATACTTGATGTGCAGGCCGGAGACGGCTTCGCCCTGCGAGCGAGCGAGCTTCACGGCTTCCTCGATGGGGCCTTTGCTGGAGCCCCAACCGACGAGCAGCACGTGGCCTTCGGGCGCGCCGTAGATTTTCGGCACGGGGATTTCCGTGGCGAGCTTGCGGAGTTTGTTGCGGCGCTTCGCGTTCATCTGCGTGTGCAATTTGCCGGAGCCAGTGGGGTGGCCGAGTTCGTCGTGTTCGAGGCCGGTGGCGACGGGATATTTTCCGCTCGCGATGCGCGTGCCGGGCGCGACGTGGCGCGTGATGCCGTCGGGTGCTGAAAGGTCATACGGCTTGTGATCGGCGACGGGCGTGAAGTCCGGCGAGATGTCCTGGCAGATGTTCTGCAAGTCGGGGCAGGGGAATGCCTCGATGCGCGTGGCAATCGCTTGGTCGCTCAAAATGATCACCGGCGTGCTGAACTTGCGCGCGATATTCACTGCCTCGATGGCCGTGTAAAAACAGTCCTCCACGCTCGAAGGCGCGAGCACCACGCGCGGGCTGTCGCCGTGTCCGCCGAAGCACGCGATGTTCAAATCGCTCTGCTCTTGATTGGTCGGCATCCCGGTGCTCGGACCACCCCGCTGCACATCAATAATCACCACCGGCATCTCCGCCATCGAAGCCCAGCCGAGCGCCTCGGTCTTCAGCGAAATGCCCGGCCCGCTCGATCCCGTCACCGCGACGCGTCCGGCATAGCTGCCGCCGAGCGCCATCGAGATCGCCGCGATTTCATCCTCGGTCTGGATGAACGTGCCGCCGTATTTCGGCAGCTCGCGCCGGAGCAGTTCCATGATT
>JAYUIF010000055.1:0-5783 GCA_043766295.1 Spartobacteria bacterium
GGTTGAAAAAATTGGTGGCGTCCTCGCCGAAATCCTCGTGTGAGGTGAAGAGGCTGATGTCGGTGTAGGTGCGCGCGGTGGTGGGGTTGTAGTTGCCGGTGGCGAGGTGCAGGTAGCGGCGCAAGCGGTCGTCGTCGCGGCGGACGACGAGCGTGATTTTGCCATGCACTTTCAGCCCCACGAGGCCGAAGATGACGTGAACGCCCGCAGCTTCGAGACGGCGCGCCCACTCGATGTTGTTCGCTTCGTCGAAGCGCGCTTTTAACTCGGTGACGGCGGTGACTTGCTTGCCGTTTTCCGCCGCGAGCATGAGCGCGCTGACGATGCGCGCGTCGCCGCCGGTGCGATACAAAGTTTGCTTGATCGCGAGGACGTTTGGGTCGCGCGCGGCTTGTTCGAGAAAGTCCACGACGCTGTTGAAACTCTCATACGGATGGTGAATGAGCACGTCGCGGCGGCGGATGGTGGAGAAGAGCGAAACGCGATCGCGCACGACGCTTGCGATGGGCGCGATGAATGGCGTGTCGCGCAATTCGGGCGAGTGATCACCTTCGTAGATGGCCATGAGGTGCGTGGAGTTGATGGGGCCATCCACGATGTAAAGATCGTCCTCGGTGAGACTCAAATTATCGAGGAGCACCTGCCAGACGGGCTGCGGGCAATCGGCGTCCACTTCGAGGCGCACCGCTTCGCCACGGCGGCGGTTGCGGAGTTCTTCCTCGACGGCTTGCAGGAGGTTTTCCGCGTCGTCCTCGTCCACGTAAAGTTCGCTGTTTCGCGTGACGCGAAATTTCCAATGCCCGAGGATTTTCGTGCCGGAAAAAAGATCGGCGAGATAGTGGCCGATGATGTTGCCGAGGAAGATGTAGTCCATCGCGTCGTCTTCGCGCGGCAGGCGCACGAGACGCGGGAGCACGCGCGGCACTTGCAACACGGCGAGGCGCGAACGGCTGTTGCCGTTTTGTTCGAGGTCGAGGCTGACGACGATGTTCAGCGACTTGTTTTGAATGTGCGGAAACGGATGCGCGGGATCCACGGCGAGCGGAGTGAGGACGGGGCGCACCTGCTGCTGATAGTATTGCTCCACCCACGTGCGGTCGCGCTCGTTCAGTTCTTCGAGTTCGAGGAAACGAATCCCCGACTTCGCCAGCGCGGGGCGCAGGTCTCCGCGCCACAGGCGGTATTGATCCTCCACCATCCGCCGCACGCGTTTGCTGACAGCGCGCACGGTCTCCGTAGCCGTGCGGCCATCGAGGCTGCGCTCGACGATGTCGCTTTCGATCTGCTGCTTGAGTCCCGCGAAACGCACCTCGAAAAACTCATCCATATTCGAGCTGACGATGCAGAAAAACTTCACCCTTTCGAGCAGCGGCGTGCTGGGGCTCAGCGCCTCCTCGAAGACGCGCTGATTGAATTCCAACCAACTCATCTCGCGGCTGAGGAAGTGTTCCGTGGTGAAGCTGCTCATGGTTTTTAATATGCCACCCATGACGGCACTTTAGCGGGAGCGATGGCGCTGGCACTCACAAATGCTGCCATCACGTTTGAGTCAAAGTTTGACGCCAGACAGCGCGCAGCTTGCGAATCACGCAGTCGGCGTGGTAAAGGCTCGCCCATGTCTATTCCTCGCGTCCTCTTCAAACTCCGCGAGCCCATTGGCTGGAAAAATGGCCACCGCCTCGAAACCATCGAGCACAAACATCTCAAGTCCGACGATTACAAAAAGCGGCTCAAGGAAGCGCAACTCGAACTGCTCAGTTGGCAGCGCCGACTCGTCGAGACGAAGAGCAACGTCGTCATCGTCATCGAAGGCCCCGACGCTGCGGGCAAAGGTGGAGCCATCAAGCGCATCGTGGAGAAACTCGATCCGCGTTTGCTGAAAGTTCATTCCAGCGTGAAGCCCACGGCGGAGGAAAACGATCATCACTACATGTGGCGATTCTGGAGCAAGCTCCCGCCGAAGGGTCAGGTCGTGGTTTTTGATCGCTCGTGGTATGGGCGCGTCCTCGTCGAGCGCGTGGAAAGTTTTTGCAGCGAGGCCGCGTGGAAGCGCGCCTACCGCGAGATCAATGAGTTCGAGCGACAGCTCATGGACGACGGCACCATCGTGCTGAAATTTTTCCTCTTCATCACCAAGGACGAACAGCTCACGCGCTTCAAAGCCCGCGAGGCTGATCCTTACAAGCATTGGAAAATTTCCGACGAAGACTGGCGCAACCGCCGGCACTGGAAGGAAAACATCACCGCCGCCGAGGAAATGCTCCGCCGCACCTCTACCGAGCGCGCGCCGTGGAATGTCATCGGCGCGAATTTCAAATGGCACACGCGCGTGAAAATGATCCGCACCATCGTGGATGCGCTCGACAAGGCCGTGCTGCGCGACTCCACGCTTAAATCCTAACTCTCCCCCGCCCCCGCCGACACCGGCCAGCGGCGCGACAGCATCGTCGCTGAAACCAGCGCGTAACCAGCGGCGCATACGAGCAGCGCGTTGCGCATCCCCATCCAGTGCTCCAGCCCGGCCACTGCAAAACCGGAGAACGGCATCACGCCCACGAAGCTGAGCGCGGCCACCGCCGAGACACGTCCGCGAATTTCATCCGGCGCACGCTCCTGCACGAGTTGATTGCCGATGCCGAAAAGAAAGTTCAGCCCGAGCGTCAGCACCGACACGCAGAGCGCCGCCTGCCAGAAAAAATGCGCGGCAGCCAGCCCCACCATCGCCAGCACGCTGAGCGTCGCGCCGATGCGCAGAAAAAGCACACGCCTGCGCGATGGAATCCCCAGCAACAACAGCGAAGCCAGCAGCGCACCGAATCCCGACAGCGACATCAGCCCGCCCACCATTCCCGGCGTCAGCCCCAGCGTCCGCCGCCCATACCACGTCAGCATCACCACCACAAACGGCGAGCAAAACAACGCACACGCCGCCATCAGCAAAACCATCCGCCGCGTCGGCGCATCCGAGCGCACGTGTCGCAGCCCATCCGCAAACCCGCCGCGCCGCATCGCCTCCTGCTCCACCGTCCCCTGCTTCCTCGGAGCCAGCGTGCAAAGAACCAACAGCGGGCACAGATAGCTGAGCGCATTCGCGTAAAAAGCGGACTCAGTTCCCAACCACCCGACGAGCCAGCCAGCGAGCGCAGGCCCGATGATTCGCGCGGAGTGAAACACCGAGCGATCAATCGCCACCGCCGCCGCCAGTTTTTTCTTCGGCACCAACTCCGGCAACAACGCCGCATACGCCGGCATTTCAAAACCACCACTCACCCCCAGCAACGCCGCCACCGGCAGCAACAGCCAGAAAGACAAAATGCCCACGTGCAGCCACCAGCCCACGAGCACCGCGAGCAGCGACTGAATTCCCAGCACCACGAAAAGTATCCGCCGCTTGTCCGAGCGATCCGCCAACGTGCCGCCGAACGGACTAAACAGCGGCACCAGCAACATCGTCACCCCGCTAATCACCGCCTGCTCCCACGAACTGCTCGCGTGCTCCTCCACGACAAACTGCTGCGCCTGTGCCTGCATCCACGTCCCCACCATCGAGACAAACTCGGCCACCATGAAGCGCGCGAAAACACCTTCGCGAAACACGCTCATCGAATCCCGGAATGTCGTCTCCTTTTCCATGAGCGGCGGAGAAAACTCAGCCACCCCGCAAAAGACAAACGCCAAATCCCTCCACAGATTTCAGCGACCGATATCGTCGTATCGCTTTGGCTTCCAGTCCGGCTTCGATGCGGGCTGCCTAGCTGCGTTTGGGATCACAAAACCGCCGCCCGCCTCCGCCTCCCCAATCGCATTCGCATCGAACGGTGCGAACGTATGAATCGGCACCATCGCCGTCACCGCGCTCGGGACGATCTTGCGATGCGCGGCGATGAATGTCGTCGGATCAAAATACACCCGCTCATCGTGCGGAAAACGATGCCGCGCCATGCCCACGCGCAGTTCCTTCCGCAGCTCGAAATGAAGATGCGCCTCATAAAGTCCGCCGCCAGTGCCGATGGTGCCGAGCTGCTGGCCGCGACGGAGATGCTGACCGTCACGACAAAGAATTCTGTCGAGATGCCCGTAGAGCGAGTCGGCAAATTTCCGCTGCCCGCGCTCTTCATAGACGTGACGAACGATCACGACATTGCCCCAGCCGTGGCCGAAATTTTCCGCAAAAACCACGAGACCATTCGCACAGGCCCACACCGGGTCGCCGATATCCGAATCGCCGCCGCGCTTGCCGTTCCAGTCTTCACCGAGATGCCCGTTCGGCCGATAGCCGCGCGATTTGTAGTAGCCCTCGCCCTCCGGTTTCCCCACGGGAAAATCGAATCCATCCGCCATCAGCGTCGCCGCCTCTTCCGCGCGGGAAAAAGCGGTAGACACCAGCAAGGCCAGCAGCAGAACGAAACGCATCGCCGCACATCCTAGGAAAGCGGAAGCACCCTTGGCAAAGCCTCAAAACAGCACCGCGCGAGTGCGCCGCACCACTCGCAGCGCCAGCGGCAACCGGCACAGCGTCCAACCGCACAAAAGTGACATCCACGCGCCATGTTTGGACGACCCCGCCGATTCCGAGGAACACCCCGCGACGTCCAAGGAATACCCCGCGACTTCCAAGGAACACCCCGCGACTTCCAAGGAACACCCCGCCGATTCCAAGGAACACCCCGCCGATTCCGAGGAACACCCCGCGACTTCCAAGGAACACCCCGCGACTTCCAAGGAACACCCCGCGACTTCCGAGGAACACCCCGCGACTTCCAAGGAACACCCCGCGCCGTCCGTGGACGCCCCCATTTCCCTCGGGTGCGTCGTCGCGCCTTCCGGGTGCGTCGCCGGACGAAAAGGTGGCGCACCCGCGCGGAATTTCGACACCCCCGCGAGCAAAGGGGGCACAGTTCCGGCAAAAGGGGACGCCCCCGCCCGCTCCGCCGACGCCCCCCGAAGAAAATGGGGAGCCCCCGCGCCAAAAGGGAACGCCCCCGCGCCAGATTTCGACGCCCCCATTTCCTCCGACGACGCACCCGCAGGAAAAAAGGGCATCGCTGGACAAAATGGGGAAACCCCTCCAACAGAGAACCCCGCCCCCCTTTCCAGAGAACGACACCGCCCCGACAGAGGACGACCCCGTTGCACCAAGAAACCCCGTCATTCCGGGAGCGGGCACATTCATGGAAGGGAGCAGTGTGTGCGGGGTAGGGCGGGCGTCCCGCCTGCCGGTTCGGGCGTCTCGCCTGAACCACTCGAACGCACGACAGCCGCGCCTCTCGCGAGAGCCATGTCCAAAGACGTTCGCGGATGCCGCGCGGGACGCCCGGCATGGCAGGCGGGACGCCCGCCCTACCCGATACATTCCCTCGCCATTTCCACGGCCTGTTTAATTCGGGGAGATAGTATCACCCCACGCAGCGGTGGCCGTTTTCACCGCTTGATAATTCGCATCCAGTTCCGGCTGGAGCAGGAGCAGCGCGGCGATGCGGCGGGCGTTGTGGGTAAATTCGCGCGCTTCGTCGGCGGTGAGCGCGCGACCCAGCAGGGCGTGCTCGCGGTAGCTCAGCCATTTCTTGAGCACTTGGTAGCCGCCGATGGTGTAGCCCCAGACGTTCGCCGGGACGTTGCGCCAGCACGCGGCGGCGTTGAGATAAATGTCGCACGTCGCCGCGCCGAGCATCGCCAACGCTTCGGACGCGGGCTTTTCGTCCGTAGCAAAATCTCGCGAGTCCAGTTTGCCTTTGCCGGGCATCGTCACCCCGCCCTGCCCCGCGTGGCCCCAGCCGGCGGTG
>JAYUIF010000056.1:0-5781 GCA_043766295.1 Spartobacteria bacterium
CAACGAAGGAAATCCTCTCCAAGCCCCGGTTCGCGGCTCTCATACCAATCGTAGGACGCTGCAACATCATCGTCCGCCTCCTCGGTATAAATGACGCGCTCAATCATGTTGCGCTCGTGCCCGCTGCTTGACTTGTTCCCAAGTGCGGACGGACGCCGGATGCTCCAAATACCGCTCTTTGCGACGGCGAAGCTCGTCACGCTTCCAGTCAGGGACGGGCGAAGGAGCGTCCTCCTGCGCGATGCTGTCCCAGAGGTCTTCGACAAGCTGAATACGTTCAGCACGTCCGAGTTTGAAGAGCGGCGCAAATTCCGTGTTCATGTGCGTGAGATACCGGCTTTTTGGGCGTGATGCAACAGCGGACGCTTGGAAACGCCTCGGAAGCGGAAACGTTCGCAAAGTCCCGCCTCACCTCCCAATCCAATCGAAGGCGGCGGGACGCTACGCGCTCGGGAGTGCCTGCATCGGCTCGGATTCGGCTTCGTAGTTAATGCCATCCAATCCGAAACCGAACAGCCGCAAAAACTCCGTGCGATAACCGGCCATGTCGCTGATCTCCGCGAGATTTTCGGTGCTCACTTTCTCCCACAGTGCGGCGACCTCGGCCTGCACCTCGGGGCACATTTCCCAATCATCAATGCGGATGCGGCCCTCCTCGTCGGGCTGCGGATTTCCGGCGAGGCGCGTGGCGAAGAGCCGCTGGATTTGCTCGATGCAGCATTCGTGCAGGCCCCTTGCCTTCATCACCCGGTAGAGCAGCGAAATGTAGAGCGGCACGACGGGAATCGCGCTGCTGGCCTGCGTGACAAGCGCCTTGTTCACGCTCACCCATGCGCGGCCTTCTTTGTCCGCCAGCTTCGCGGAAATGCGGCTGGCGGTTTCTTCGAGATGCTCCTTCGCACGACCGATGGTGCCGTTGCGGTAAATCTCACACGTGAGCGACGGCCCGATGTAGCTGTAAGCCACCGTGACCACGCCCGGCGCGAGCACGCCCGCAGCCTCCAGCGCATCCATCCACATCTCCCAATCTTCGCCGCCCATCACCGCCACGGTGTCTGCGATCTCCGCATCGGTCGCGGGCTCGATATTCACTTCGCTCACGATGCCGCGATCCGTGTCCACAGTCTTGTTGGAATACACGGCGCCGATGGGTTTCAGGCAGCTCTTGTGCGTCACGCCCGTGCGCGGATTCGTGCGACGAGGCGAGGCGAGCGAGTAAATCACGGCATCCACTTGACCGAGGTCGGCTTTGATCGTGGCGATGACCTGCTCCTTCACCGCGTCGGAAAATGCGTCGCCATTGATGCTCTTCGCATACAGCCCCGCTGCGTGCGCCTCGCGCTCGAACGCGACCGAATTATACCACCCCGCCGTGCCCGTGCGATCCGGCTCCGGTGGTTTTTCAAAGAACACACCGAGCGTGGCGGCACCGCCCGCAAACGCTGGCACAATGCGGCTCGCGAGGCCGTAGCCTGTGCTCGATCCAATCACGAGCACGCGCTTGGGCGCAGTGGCGATGGGGCCTTTGCTACGAACGTATTCGATTTGCTGGCGCACGTGGGCCGCGCAGCCATCGGGGTGCGATGTCGTGCAGATGAAACCGCGAATCTTGGGCTTGATGATCATGCGCGGACGGTGTGCGAACGGCGCGCGGGGCGTCGAGGATTTTTCCTGTGCGATCCGTTGCTGGAAATGCGGGAACGTCCCGCTAACATCCGCGACGTGAATCTCCGTGGCATCCTTTTGATCCTATCCATTTCCGCCGGCTCAGCGCTGGCGCAGAAACCAACACCCAAACCAACACCCGCTCCCGCGCTCGACGAAAACACGGCGCTCGGCGCGATGCGTCAGCTCCCCAAAGACGCCGCAAAACATCTCGCCCGCATCGAGGCGCGCGACGGCAATCCGTGGCCGCAGCGTTGGTATTTGCTCGTGCATGATCCCGCCGAGCCACGCGGTCTGCGCGAATTTGTTTTCTCGGACGGCAAGCTCGTCACCGCGCGCACGCTCTCGCAATTCGCCGACACGCTGAAAGCGACCGACGTGATCGGCGACACCGCAGTGAAAGTGAACAGCGATCAGGCCGCCGGCATCGCGGGACAATACGCGCTCACCAACGCCGCGCACCTCGGCACCGTGAACTACGAACTTTCCAAAACCAGCGCCGGAATCGTGTGGCAGCTCACCTGCCTCGACCCGCACGGCGACCAGCTCGGCGTCATCATCGTCAACGCCACGAAGGGCGGCGTGCTCAGCCACGAGGGTTTTGAAAAAGCACCCGCCACCGCCGCGCCCGCGCCGACACCGGAACCGAAAATTGTCGCGCAGCGTCCAGACACCGCCTCCAAGCCCACACCGAAAACAGCACCGAAGCCCGTCATCATTTCCACGCCCGCACCAAAGCCCGCTGAAAACAAAAGCTTCCGCAACTCCGTGCGCAAACTTTTCGGCGGCGAATAAGATGAACCCGCTCGCCCGCTCGCTCACAAAATTGCTCGGCCCCGGCATCGTCCGCGACGACGAGGCAACGCTCGCGACCCACGCGACGGATCGTTGGTTCGCATCGCGCACGCCGGATGTCGTCGTGCTCGCAAAGACACGCGCGCACGTCGAAGCCACGCTCGCTTTCGCCAACAAACGCGGCATCCCCGTGACTCCGCGCGGCGCTGGCTGCGGCTACGTCGGCGGCTGCGTGCCATCGCACGGAGGCATCGCACTCAGCGTGGCAAAAATGAATCGCATCCGCGAAATTCACGTCGCCGATGGCGTCGCAGTCGTGCAGCCCGGCGTCATCACCGGCGAGTTGCAGGCGGCGGTGCGGGCGAAGGGACTTTTCTATCCGCCCGACCCCGCGTCGCTCGCCGAGTGCAGCATCGGCGGCAACATCGCCACGAACGCCGGCGGGCCGCGCTGTTTAAAATACGGCGTCACGCGCCACTACGTGCTCGGCCTCGAAGTCGTGCTCGCCGATGGCCGCGTGCTCCACTGCGGCGGGCGCACCCACAAAAACAAACAGGGCTTCGATCTCGTCGGCGCATTTGTCGGCAGCGAAGGACTGCTCGGCATCGTCACCGAAGCCACGCTGCGCCTGCTCCCCCACCCTCCCGCGCGGGCCACACTCGCCGCGAGCTTCCGCACATTTCGCGCAGCGGCGGATGCCGTGCAGCAAATTTTCGCCGCCGGCTTCCTGCCATGCGCCTTGGAAATCGCCGACCCATTCACGCTGAAAAGCGCGTGTGAATTCCTCGGACGCGAGATCGCTCCCGGCGCGCAATCGCTCGTGCTCATCGAGCTCGATGGCCAGGCGGATTCCGTGAAAAGCGAATGCACCGCCGTTGCAAAACTGCTGCGGAAAATTGACGCCATCCGCGTGCTCACCGCGTTCGGCGACGAGGCGTGCGAAAAACTCTGGGGCCTCCGCCGCGCATACAGCGCATCGCTGAAAGCCACCGGCCTCACCAAGCTCAACGAAGACATCGTCGTCCCGCGCGGCCAGCTCGTCGCGCTTGCGGAATTTGGCGAGCACCTCGCAATAAAACACGGCTATCCCGTCGCGTGTTTCGGCCACGCGGGCGATGGCAACATCCACGTCAACATCATGGCCGCGAACTACCACGAAGACCGCCGCGTTAAGGCAAAAGTGGATCGCGCGCTCGACGAACTTTTCACCTGGGTGCTGAAACACGGCGGCGTCATCACCGGCGAACACGGCATCGGCCTCGCCAAAAAACCGTGGTGGCCGCAAGCCGTGGACGCCGTAGGCCGCGACGTGCATCGCGCCCTAAAAACCGCGCTCGATCCAAAAGGAATTTTGAACCCCGGCAAGTTCGTCAGTTCGGTGCGGACGAAAGACTGAGCCGATTTCTACAATCGCGCTGCCGGAAATGATGGCGCGTAGTGCCAGCCACTACGGTAGCCGTGTGCAAGGAGCGCAGCGACGCAGCCCACGGATCGCCGGTGCAATCCATGCACCGCGTATGCGGTGCGAAAAACTCGTCGCGCCGACTACGCGGCGCTTGCCGTTTCTGATTTCCTCCGTGGGTTTCGCTGTGCTTCACCCACGGCTACCGTAGTGGCTGGCGCTACGCGCCAAATGGCGACCTGACTTTAGAGCATATTTGGTTTAATTTGTCGCAAGCCCACAGCGTGTTTGATGGATTCTCCTTCGCGCTGCTCCACATGAATGCGACAGATTAACACGAAGATGCTCTAGAAATCGGATAAGTGCGTCGTGTTTTCCAAGTTTCCGTTTTTGTGTTCCTTGCGTTCTTTCGCGGCCATCCATCGCCGTTTTTAGCAACGTCGCCTTCCGCCAAAGCTGTGAGCATCACAGCACTCCAAGGCCTTCGGCTGCCATTCCGCAAGTCCCTCAAAAAAAACGCGGCAGCCCGTGAGAGCTGCCGCGCTTTGATTGAGACGATTCGCGCTTAGACGAAGTTCACCGGCGTGAAGAGCACGGTGCTCGCAGCGGGGGTGAAGCCGCCGGTTTTCACGATGACGAGGCCGTCGATCGGACGGTCGTCGAGGTCGGTGACGCCGGGTGCGCCGTTGAGCTGGAAGCCGACGGTGGTCGCCACGTTTTCCGTCCAGTCGAACTGCCGGTCGCCGTCCACGTCCGCGCCGATGTGCGAGGCTTTGAGGCCGGTGATGCTCTTGACGGCGTTGAAGGCGGTGACAGCGTTGCCTGCGTTCGCGCCAGCGAGGATGGCGGCGATTTTTGTGGCGGTGACGCTGGCGATGCTGCCGTTGCGGGCGTTATCGAAGACACCTGCGACCGAGCCGCCCTTGCCGACGATGAGTCCGCCCATGCCGTTGCTGCTGTCGCCATTGACGCTGAAGTTGCTCGCGAAGTCGCCGATGACGCCGCTGCCGGTGATCTTCACGTTCGTGACCGAGCCGCCGAGGCCTGCGGTGCCGCCGGCGATGACGTTGCCGCCGTCGCCCGCTGTGACGATGCGGGCGAAGTTGGTGACCTTGAAATTGACATTATCAATCGAGCCGCCCAAACCGCCGGTGGCGTCGGCATTGCCGCCGCGCTGTGCGACGAAGCGCGCGGTGGCCGCGCTGCCTTTGATGCCGCTGAGTGATCCGCCGTTGCCGCCTGCGGAACCGACGCCGGTGCCGCCGGTGGTGCCGTTGGTGCCGTTGTCGTAGCCAAAATCCACGTCGGATTTCGGGCCGTTGAAAGTGATGGTCTTGAGATTGCCACCGTTGCCGCCCTTGCCGCCCACGCCTTTACCCTGCCCGCCCGCGCCGGCGTAGATATACCAGGTGCTGCTCGCGCCAAATTTATCGTTGACCGTGATGTTCGTGGTGTCGCCCACATTGCCACCGTTGCCGGTGGTGCCAGCGCTGCCGCCATAGTAGGAGCCGATGTAGGTGGTGCCATTGATGTCCGCGAAGCTGTTCACGGTCACTTTGGAAAGTGAGCCAGCGTTGCCGCCGTTGCCGATGGTGGCGTTCGAGTTGCCGCCATTGTGCGAGTAGATGCCGAGGCCGTCCATGCCGCCTTTGTTGGTGACGGTGACGCCGGTGGTCGTGCCGGAGTTGCCGCCGTTGCCGTTGCCGCCATTGCCCTGGCCGCCATCGCCGGCACCCATGTAGGCACCGTTCTGGAGATAGCCGAGCGACATGACGGTGAGCGTGCTCAGATCGCCGCCGCGCCCGCCGTGGCCACCTGCGCCCGCGCCGGTGCCGCCGTTGCCGCCGACGCCGCCCGAGCCGCCCGTCACGCCGGGCGCGCCGCCGCCGCCGGTGCCGCCGTGGCCCCCGTTGCCGGCG
>JAYUIF010000057.1:0-5770 GCA_043766295.1 Spartobacteria bacterium
TCGCCGAGATGCCAGCCGTGGTCGCCCCACAGCACGACGATGGTGTTTTTTGCAAGACCGAGCCGCTCCAGTTCGTCCATCACTTTTCCGATTTGCGCATCCACGAAACTCACCGCCGCGTGGTAGCCGTGAATCATCGTGCGCGCCTGCTCGTCAGTCAGCGGGCCCGTCTCGGGAATGTCGCTGTATTGGCGCAGTTCGCCCCAAGTGCTCGGCGCATACTTGGGCGCGCCCTCGGGTGGACTGCGCAACTCAGGCAAAGTGAAAGTCGCACGGTCGTAGAGGTCCCAGTATTTCTTCGGCGCGCAGAACGGCAGATGCGGTTTCAAAAAACCCACGGCCATGAAGAACGGCTCCGTGGGTTTCGCCTTCGCAGATTGCAGACGGCGGATCGCTTCGTCCGCCAGAACTCCATCGGGGTAGGCATTGTCAGGCACGTCCGCCGATTCATACGCGGCGCCGCGTGGCAGCCCCTTGTTCGACTCGTTCGAAAAAAGCGCCTCTTCCTTCGTCAAACCCCGTTTCGCCCGACTCACCGGCAGCGCATAGGCGACGGATTTCGCGGAAAAATGCGGCACGCTCCACGACGCCGGGTCTTCGTGATTGCCGTGGCCCACATGGAAAATTTTTCCCATCGCCTCAGTGCGATAGCCGTGCTGCATGAAGTATTGCGGCAACGTGGTCGCATCCGGGATCGAGAGCCGAAAATTCGTCCCGAGATCGTAAATGCCGAGCGTCGTCGAGCGAGAGCCCGTCAAGAGCGCATTACGCGAAGGCGCGCAGACCGCCTGATTGCAATACGCACGTTCAAACAACAATCCCCGCGCAGCGAGCTTGTCGAGATTCGGCGATTGGATGCGCGTGTCGCCGTAGCAGCCCAGCAGCGGCTTGAGATCGTCCACGCAAATGAGGAGCACATTCGGCTTCTCCACGCCGAGAGCAGCGCAGCGAAATACCATCGCAAAGCCGATAACTACCGAAAGCACTTTGAGGAGCGGATTGATTTTCATAGGCCGCATCTTGCGGAAACATCTTCCCCCAGCAAGCCCCGGCGCAACTGCACGACTCCCCTGCCCTGCTTCGATTACAGCAACTCTTTCGTTGTTTTGTCCGACTTGGCCGCCGTCTGGAATTTCTTCCAGCGAAACGGCTCAACAATCTGGCCAAGAAATCCCTTTGGCATCGCGTCGTTGATGCCGATTTCCGAAGGTGGACGGCGCTTGGTGTCGTCGTAGTAAGTGCCGAAAATCAAATCCCAGAGCATGAGATTCTCACCGTAGTTTTTGTTCCCCTCGCGCAGGTCCATCGAGTGGTGCCAGCGATGCAGCGCCGGTGTGTTGAAAATGTAACTCAGCACTCCGAATTTCATGCGGATGTTGCAGTGCGTCAGAAAACCGATGTAGGCCGTAATCGCCCCGAACCACAGCACCACGTCCTTCGGCGTCCCGGCCAGTGCGAGCAGCGGCGCGGAGAAGACGACGCTCTTCAGTGTGTCAACAATGTGGAAGCGGCCCGTGTTGAAAAACCACAGTTTCTTGGAGCTGTGATGCACCGCGTGAAACCACCAAAGCGGCGCCCATTCGTGAGCCACACGATGCGCCCAGTAGAGCCCGAACTCCGCGACGATGAGAGCGAGCATCACTTGAGAAAACATCGGCCATTCGTTCGGCCAGAACCCCGATCCCTTTTCCCCTCCCACCACAGTCGCCAGACCCAGCCACGTCATCGAAACAACGAGAAATTGCACAAACGCCTTCGTAAACGCCGTGTGCGCGAGATCGGGGATCAACTGTCCGTCGGAATGCAGCCAACTTTTTTCGTGCGGATACAGTCGCTCGATCACGAAGAGCAGACCCGCGAGGCAAAAGAATACGATGTTAAACGCCAACGGCCCGTGACCGCTGGCGATGCCGATGCCGGTAGGGATGAGCGCGCCGATCAAAAGCAGCGGCCAAAGTAAATATTCCAACAACGTGGTGAGGACGGGGGATTTTTTCATGACTCCAACTCGCATCAAACTCTCCGCCGGATGCGGTTGTTGCTTGCTCATGTTCTCATTGGCAAAGACACTTTCCCCTTCGCTGTTTTTCGTTCGTAAAGTGGTATCCATTTTTTGAAAACACAGGTGCCCGCAACGGACGGCCTGAGCCTTTCAAACTCCCAATACACAAATCCACAATCGGATGGATACTCCAAAAACTCAGGCGCATCCGCGTTCGTCGCGAGGCTCAGACGAATAGGAGACGCAAGCTCGATGCGACGAAGACGGCGCGCAATTGTTTCAGCTCCGCCGCCGACAGATCGCGTAGTGCGGCGGGGACTTTTTTTCCGCCTGTCAGAAAGTGCCGCAGTGCCGCCATGAAAAGTTCCAGTTGCTCTTCGCTCGCGAGTTTCAGTGTCTCGGGAAAATACGCATCCAGGATCGCGACACCAAATTCCGACACCTCCGCCAGCTCTGCCGCCCATCGTAGGACGGTCTCCATCGGAGCTTCTTCCGGGAACCGCTGCGCCACCAGCGCGAACAGATCGGCTCGCGTCGGCACATTCATCAAGAGCGCGAGAAATAGCCGGTGCTCGGGCTCCGTGATCGTGCTCCGCAGCCCCTTGATGACATCGCGACGCTCGCACTCCTCCAGCGTCGCCGCCACACCCGCCGCCAGTTTGCCGTGCTTTTTTTGGAAGGCCCCGAGCGCCGACTCCCACTCGCCAAGATTTTGCAGATGGCCCATGCAGTTTTGCAAAATGAGAAACCCGCGCTCGAAATCCAGCTCCGCGATCATCTCCAGCACCAGTTCCGCGTAGGTGGAGTCTTGGATTTGCTCCAGCACGTCGAGGAGTTGCTTGCGACGCATGGTGAGCGCGTCGTCAAAAATCGGGTCCAGCGCGATGTGCGGCGGCAGGTAGTTGAACTGCGGACTCATGCCGGGATCATTCTGCGTGCGCACGACCACGGTGACCGAGGGCGTATCCAGATGGAAGAGCGAGTGGATGTTTCGGTGGCCCGAAATGATCGGCACAGTGCGCCCCGTCTCCAGCAGTTCGATCTTCTTCATTCGCACATCGCCCACGCGGAAGTGCGACGTGACCGACTGCGCATTCACAAACTCGAAGTCCGCGTGGATGCTCGACCCCGACATCACATGGAACGCGCCGGAAAATTCGTGCTGATGAATGGCCGTCGTCCCATCCAGCCAAAACAAAATCTGGATATAAAACCGCGAGTGCTCGTAAGCCACGAGTTCCGGCTGACCAAAGCCCGACTGCGTCTGCATGGGCTGTTCATCATTCAGCAGGAACTCGCGCACGAACGCCGCGACATCCACATGCTCCGCCGGAGGCCGTTCCTCCAACGCCACGCGCGCGATCCCCGGGAACTTCGCCAGCGAAAAATTCTCGCGCTTCCATCGCTCCAATACCGTGCGACCGAGTTCCTTAAAAAATGCATCCATGCCGCCACTCTTCCACCAAGCCTCCCATCCTCACAAGAACCATCCCCGTCGTAAACTTTCCACGATTCGGCGCATGGCGAAAACAGGGCATACGCTTCGGTGTCGCGCCAACTGCCGGGCTGAATACTGGAACGCCGTTTGCGTTCTTACGCCACGGAGATTCCAGACATTCAGACCTTGGAGACCATATGAAAAGTTTCAGCTAGCGAAAGGCCCGCGTCTTTTCCGCGCGGAGCATCCCGCAGCCGGCGGCGACGTCTATGCCACGGCGCTGGCGGATGGTGCTGGGGATGCCCGCAGCTTTCAGCGTGCGCTGGAAATCAATGGCGGCGACGGCGGCGGTGGCGGTGCCGCTGAATCCGTTCGTGGGGTTGAGCGGGATGAGATTGACGTGCGAACGGATGCCGGTGAGCAACGCGGCGAGGCGCTCGGCGGTGGCGATGGAGTCGTTCGCGCCGGCGATGAGCGTCCACTCGAAAAAGATTTTGCGCCCGGTCTGCGCGGCGTAGGTGCGGCAGGCGGCGATGAGTTCGGCGAGCGGCCAGCGGCGACTGGCGGGGACGAGTGCGGCGCGCTCCTCCTCGCTCGCTCCGTGGAGGCTCACCGCGAGATGGTAGCCGCGCTTTTCCGCCGCGAGGCGGAGGATGCCGGGGACGACGCCGACGGTGCTGATGCTGATGCGCGATGGCCCGAGGCCGATGCCGCGTGAATCGGTGATGATGTCGAGCGCGGTCATCACGGCGTCGTAATTATGCAGCGGTTCGCCCATGCCCATGAGGACGAGATTGCGCAACATCGCGCCGCTCGCACGTAGCGTGCGCTGGGCGAGGAGGACTTGGGCGACGATTTCGCCGGGGCGCAGATGGCGCACAAATCCCATCTGCCCCGTCGCGCAAAACACGCAGCCCATCGCGCATCCCGCCTGCGTGCTCACGCAAACGGTGTGGCGGCCCGTGTAGCCCATGACGACGGTTTCAATGGTCTGCGCGTCGTCGAGGCGGAGGAGAAATTTGCGCGTGAGTCCGTCGGAACTCGCGGTGTCGGCGACAACTTCCGGCGTGTCGGCGAAAAGGCGCGCGTCCTTGCCGATGTTTGCGTCGGCCCATCGGCGGAGCGGCGGGGAAAAGTCGGCGCGCTCGGAAAAATCACACGTTCCCTCGCGGTGCAGCGCACGCCAGAGCGCGCGGGTGTGCGCGGGGCGGAGGCCGCTACCGACGAGTTCGCGCTCCATTTCCACGAAGGTAAAATCGTGGAGCGAACGCGGCTTTGTGGATGTTTGGGTATCGAGCACGCTTGGTGAATAGCGGAAGACCGCGCATTTTAAACCGCAGATTTCCGCGGATGTGCGCAGATGGGTGATGCGGATGAATCACGAGGATATTTTCATTTTTTGCTAAGGAAGGCAGGAAGGCAGGAAAGGCAGGTTCGCTTTCCTCTCTTCCTGCTTTCCTAAGCCATCCCATTCCTTCGTATGTTTTTTAAATCCCCTTGTCTTTGCATCTGCGTATATCTGCGCGTATCTGCGGTTCCTGTCTTCGCTCGCTTTGAATCCCATCACCACATTCGATCAAATTTTCTCCGCGCCCGCGCCGGTGCTCGCGCTTGCGCCGATGCAGGAGGTGACGGACCTGCCGTTCTGGCGGCTGATGAAGGACTACGGCGGGGCGGAGGTTTATTTTACCGAATACTTCCGCGTCCACGGCGACTCGCGCTTGGATAAAACCATCCTCCGTTCGATCACCGAAAATCCCACGGGGCGCCCGGTCGTCGCGCAGATGATCGGCAACGACATCCCCGCGCTCGTGCGCACGGCGCGGGAACTTCAGCAGCATCCCATCGCGGCGGTGGATCTGAATCTCGGCTGCCCCGCGCCCATCGTGTATCGCAAATGCGCGGGCGGCGGTTTGCTGCGCGAGCCTGCGCGGGTGGATGCGATCCTCGGCGCGCTGCGCGATGCGGTGCAAGTGAAGTTCACGGTGAAGACGCGCCTCGGTTTCGGCGATGCGGAGGGCTTTGACGAACTGCTCGCGATTTTCGCCAAGCACTCGCTCGATTTACTGACGGTGCATGGCCGCACCGTCGCCGGCGGCTATCGCAGCGAGGTGGATTACGGGGCCATCGCGCGCGCCGTGAACGCGCTCCCGTGCCCGGTGCTTGCGAATGGAAACGTCAGCTCCGCCGCGAAAGCCGCGCATATTTTGCGCGAGACAGGCGCGTGCGGGCTGATGATCGGGCGCGGTGCGATTCGCAATCCGTGGCTCTTCCGGCAAATCCGCGAGCATCTCGCGGGCGTCCCCATTTTTCTCCCGCAAGGGCGCGAT
>JAYUIF010000058.1:0-5767 GCA_043766295.1 Spartobacteria bacterium
TGCTCTGCCTCGCCACCGACCGCGAACAAAACGTCCGGTAGCCGCAATTCGTCATCCCACATTCGTCATTCGTCATTTTTCCAATGTCCGCACAATCCCGCATCATCATCCTCGATTTCGGTTCCCAATACACCCAGCTCATCGCGCGCCGCGTTCGTGAGTGCCAAGTGTATTCGCAGATCGTTCCATACAATACTCCCGCGAAAAAAATCGCCGCCCTCAAGCCCAGCGGAATCATCCTCAGCGGCGGCCCCATGTCCGTGTATTCAAAACACGCGCCGCATCCCGACCGCGCCATCTTCAAACTCGGCGTGCCCATCCTCGGCATCTGCTACGGCGTGCAGCTCATGGCGCATTTCCTCGGCGGCAAAGTCGAGCACAGCACCCATCGCGAATACGGCCACGGAAAACTCCACGTCACCGCAAAATGCCCGCTCTTCGCCGGTCTCGGCGAGAGCATGGACGTGTGGAATTCCCACGGCGATAAGCTCACCAAACTCCCCAAAGGATTCCGCGCCATCGCCAAAACGGACAACGCGCCCTACGCCGCCGTGCAGGACGCGAAACGCAATTTTTACGGCCTGCAATTTCACCCCGAAGTCGTCCACACACCGCGCGGTCGCGAGCTGCTGGAAAATTTCATCCACGACGTATGCGGCGCCGCGCCCGATTGGACGATGGGATCGTTCATCGAGGAAATGTGCGCCAGCATCCGCAAGCAAGTCGGCAGCGACCACGTCCTCCTCGGCCTCAGCGGCGGTGTGGACTCCAGCGTCGCCGCCGCCCTTTTGCACAAAGCCATCGGCGACCAACTCACCTGCGTCTTCGTGAACAACGGACTCCTCCGCGCGAACGAGGCCGAGAGCGTCCAGCGCATCTTCGGCGAGCATTTTAAAATCAAACTCAAATACGTGGACGCCAGCGCCCGCTTTTTGAAAAAGCTCAAAGGCGTCACCGATCCCGAGCGCAAACGCAAAATCATCGGCAACGAATTCGTCTATGTTTTTCAGGACGCCACCAAGCAACTCGCCCGTGGTAAAGACTCCAAATTCAAATGGCTCGCGCAGGGCACGCTCTATCCCGACGTGATCGAAAGCGTCGCCATCGCCGGCAACCCCGCCTCGATGATCAAGAGCCACCACAACGTCGGCGGCCTCCCCAAAAACATGAAATTCAAACTGCTCGAACCCCTTCGCGAGTTGTTCAAAGACGAAGTCCGCGAAGTCGGCGCGCAGCTCGGACTGCCTAAGGAAATCGTCCAGCGCCAGCCCTTCCCCGGCCCCGGCCTCGCCGTCCGCATCCTCGGCGACATCACCCGCGAACGCCTCCGCATCCTCCGCGAAGCCGACAGCATCGTCGTCAGCGAAATGAAAGCCTCCGACTGGTATTACAAAGTCTGGCAATCCTTCGCAGTCCTCCTTCCCGTCAAGAGCGTCGGCGTCATGGGCGACGAACGCACCTACGATAACTGCTGCGCCCTCCGCATCGTCGAGAGCCAGGACGGCATGACCGCCGACTGGGTCCGCCTCCCCTACGACCTCCTCGCCCGCATCAGCTCCCGCATCGTCAACGAAGTCAAAGGCATCAACCGCTGCGTCCTCGACATCACCAGCAAACCGCCCGGCACCATCGAGTGGGAATGATCCCTTGACGGGGCACTCTTGCTGCTCCACTTGTCCCAAAACCTATGAACCGCAAAACTCTCTCCGCATTACTCCTCGGTCTTTTCACCGCCACCATCGCCAGCGCGCAGCTCGACACCTGGACACCGACGACCAATAAAACCACCCCTGTGTCCCACACAGCAGGCGCGGGTTTGAACGGTCTTCTCTACGTGGTCGGTGGCACGACCTCCGGCACAACGAACACGACAAACGTCGAGACTTACGATCCCACCCTCGCCACTTGGGCGCTGGAGACGACCGCGCCGCTCGCACTCTGCGATCACGCCGTCTCGCACTCCGGGAGCAAAATCTATGTCGCCGGAGGACGTGTCACAGGCAACGGCGCGGCCATTGCCAACGTGAACAGCTATGACCCGGTTGCAAAAGCATGGACCTCCCGTTTGCCGATGCCCACGGCGAGATTCGGAGCCTGCGCGGTTTTCGATACTGGAACGCTCTATGTGATCGGCGGAGATACCGGCAGCGGGGCAGGCGGTGTTTATACGGGCACTGTCGAGGCTTACTCCACATCCACCGATGCGTGGACGACCAAGACGCCGATGACAACCGCGCGGCGTGGCGCGGCCACCGTAGTCGTAGGCACAAAAATTCTGGTCATAGGCGGGGAGAATGGTGCGGGCGTTTCGACCACAGTCGAAGCCTACGACCTCGCGGCGGGGACATGGTCCACACGAGCCCCGCTCCCATCAGCACGCACCCAGGCCGGTGCCGTGGTGGTGAATAATATCGTTTACGTAATCGGCGGGCGGAACAGCGCGGGAGCAGACACCAACACACTTTATATCTATGACCCGACGACCGACCACTGGCTCACTACGGCGAACCTCCCGTTCACCGTCAGCGGCATGGCTGCGAGCAAGGTCAAAGGCGATATCACCATCGCCGGTGGCAGTGGCGCCACGGCCTCGACCGCCATCTACAAAGCGGGCGCCGTCCAGTTCGTCGTCAGCCAATCCCACCTGACATCCCCAAACTCTCCCATCGGCGGCGTCTTCGCCAGCTACGGTCAGCCAATCGTCAATGGACTTGGTCACTACGCCTATCAGGCGAAACTTCTCGCAGGCGTCGCAGGGGTCACTTCCCTAAATGCCGCAGGCATCTGGGCCGATCACAACAGCGGAAGGGCGAAAATAATCGCCCGTGCAGCGGATACCGCACCCGATGCCACCGGGGCCATAACTCCCGGCGGTGCCGTCTTCACCATATTTACCGACCCCGTTTTCGACAATAACGACAAGGTGGCTTTCGTCGCAACCGTCGCAGGCAGCGGAGTCACCACCGCCAACAAACTCGGAATCTGGACAGACGCCACCAACGGCGGCACCCTCAAGCTCATCACCCGCCTCGGCGCACAAGCGCCCGGGATGCCCAACGGCACTGTCTTTTATGCCTTCCTTTCCCTCGCGCTGCCGGACAGCGGCGGCGTGGCCTTCGTCGCCTCGGTCATAGTCAATGGCAGCACCACCCCAAGCAACATCGGCCTGTGGGTGGACGACGGCAGCGGCAACGTCCGCCTCGTTACCCGCAAAGGCGCAACCGTCAACGTGAACGGCTCACAAAAAGTAATCCTGGCATTCAGCGTCTTCCCCACAATCGCAAGACTCACCGCCCAGACCCGAGGCTTCAACGCACTGGCAGATTTCGTTTACCGCGCCAACTTCACCGACGGCAGTCAGGCCATCCTCCACGCCGTCGCCCCGTAAAAAAAACGGGGATTTGCTAAAACTTTCGCCCAGCGACTGGCCACTGGAGTTGGGAAAGCCCCTCTCACTCCGGCACAGTCAGCGGGTTGCTACAGCAGACCGAGAGATGACAACAGGGAGTTGTTGATGCGCCCCGTGGCGGCAAGCCCATTATCCTGCTGATACTCCGCGATAGCGCTGCGAGTGGCCGGGCCGATGACTCCATCGGCATAGCCGAGGCGATACCCCTTTTCAGAAAGCCGCCTCTGCACCTGCCGGGTCATCGAGCCCCCGGAATAATTGGAATAATTGGAATAATTGGAATACGAATAGCCACGGGGTTGGTAGCCGCCGTCAATAATCAGCCACCCGCCATCATACCAACCGTAGCGATGATGATTCCAGTCATGGACATGGGAGCGATTCCAATCGCGATGGTTGTCTCCTTGAATCCATAACCCTCCGTAGTTATTGCTGCGCGTGTAGGTGTTTTGATTGTAGTATGTGTTATTGCCACGGCCCGAATAGCCCGATGATTGCGAAGCGCGGAGCGTCGAACCAGAGTATCTCGAACTCGGTGCGTAAACTGTTTGATTCTGAACGGAACGAGAGCGAGAGCGCTCCGCGTTACTGGGTCGTGCGTTCACATTCGGAGAAAGCACCGTGTCACGTCTTGAACGCGCCACAGGCGCAGAGACCCGAGACTGTTGCACAACCTGCTCTCGATTGTCCTCCTTGCCTTTCTCTTTCTTCCCCTTCCCTTTTCCTTTTTGATCATGATCATCCGCAAATGCGGAGATCGGTTGAAATAAGGCGATGCCAAGGGCGATCGCCGAGATGATTGTCGTGAGTTTTTTCATATAGCTTTCTTGGTTGAGAATTGCGGTTCTTTAGCTGGCATCTATGGAATCGCGCCTCCTCACTCACCTGCGCGTAACTTTCTCGCGCATTCTTCGTTCGTCGCAACACGGGCGCGTCTGCGCCGTTGACCGTGCGGCGCATGAAGGGTATGACGCGCGGATCTATGAAAGTCTCCGCCTGTCTCTTCGCTCTGTTCGCACTGATGTCGTTCGCCTTTGGCGAAAATAATGCGCCGCCTGCGGGCTTCACTGCGCTTTTTAATGGCAAGGATCTGGATGGATTGCGCGGCGGGGATACGGCGGATCACCGGGCGTATGCGGGGCTGCCCGATGCGACGAAGACGGCGTGGACGGAAGATATGCGCAAGCATTGGAAAGTGGAGGGCGGGGATTTGCTGAACGATGGCAGCGGGAAATATGCGACGACGGAAAAGGAATACGCGAACTTCGAGTTGCTCGTGGACTACAACATGGCGCCGATGGGCGACTCGGGGATTTACCTACGCAATGTGCCGCAGGTGCAAATTTGGGATCACACGAATGAAAAGCAGTTGAAGAACGGCGCGGACAAGGGCAGCGGCGGGCTCTGGAACAACAGCCCCGGCGCTCCGGGAAAAGATCCGCTGGTGCTGGCGGACAAGCCCGCAGGGGAATGGAATCATTTTCGCATCGTGATGATCGGCTCGCGCGTGAGCGTGTGGCTGAATGACAAGCTGACGGTGGATCACGCGGTGCTGGAAAATTTATACGACCGGAAAATGCCAGTGCCGGCGCGCGGGCCGATCTGTCTGCAAACGCACGGCGCGCCGATCCAGTGGCGCAATATTTTCATCCGAGAGATCGGTGCGGAGGAGGCGACGAAACTTTTGGTGGCAAAAAGCGCGAAGGGATTTGAGCCGATTTGGAACGGGAAAGATTTCGAGGGATGGGATGGGCCGGTGGATCAATACGAGGTGAAGGACGGGGCCATCGTGTGCAAGCCGGGCAAGGGCGGCACGATTTTCACGAAGGAAGAGTATGCGGATTTCGCGGTGCGGCTGGAATTCAAGCTGCCGAAGAACGGGAACAACGGGCTGGCGATTCGCTACCCCGGCAGCGGCGACACGGCGTATGTGGGGATGTGCGAATCCCAGATTCTCGATGATAATTACGCAGGCATCGATCCGCGTCAGGCGCACGGTTCCGTGTATGGCATCGCAGCGGCGGCGCGCGGCTACCAGTATCCCATCGGCGAATGGAATTACGAGGAGGTGTGGGTGAAGGGCTCGCGCATCAAGGTGGAGCTAAACGGCACGCCGATTCTCGAAACGGACATCAGCAAGATCGATCCGGCGAGTTTCATGGCGGGCAAAGCGCACCCCGGAAAAGATCGCACGAGCGGTCACTTCGGTTTCGCCGGGCATGATGACCCGGTGATGTTCCGCAACATCTCGATCAAAAAACTCCAATAGAGTTCTGCGTGGGCGTTCTTTCAGTGAAAATGCTCATCGCTCGTGCTCTCGAAGCCTCTGAGTGATCGAATAATCAGTCTGGCATTTTC
>JAYUIF010000059.1:0-2360 GCA_043766295.1 Spartobacteria bacterium
AAAGCGAAATTTGGCCCGCGATGGTGATCGCGACGATGGCGTTCATGTGTCTCGAAATGCTGCTCGCGACGAGCAAGACGCTCATCCCGCAGAGGCCGAAACCGCGAGCTGCAAAACTCGCGGAGCGAAACGCGGAGGTGGCGGTATGAGCGAAGGCTGGCAGATCAATACAGCGCCGTGGGTGCTCGTCGTGGCGGGGGCGTTTCTCATCGCGAGCGTGTGGTTTTTTTTCCGGTCGCTGCGACGGGAGGGGAGAAATGGCGGGCTGGTCGCGCTCCATGCGCTGCGATTGCTCATCGCATTTCTCATCGCGTTGACGCTGCTGCGGCCTGAGCGCGTCGTGCTTGCCAAGCACAGCGAGCAGCCGCGCGTGATGGTGTTGTGGGATGGCTCGGGCAGCATGAATACGAAGGACGTAGTCACCGGCGAGAAGGAGACGACGGCCCGCGCTGCGTGGGTGAAACAGCAGATCGAGGCGAAATTTTGGGAGCCGCTCGGGAAACGATACAACGTGACCGTCGAGCCGTTTTCGCAGCCGCCCGCTGATCCAAAAACGCTCGATGCGGAAACGGAAATCGGCAGCGATCTCGGCGCACCGCTCGAACGTGTGTTGAAGCAGCACGCCGATCTGCGCGCGGTGCTGCTGCTCACGGACGGCGACTGGAATCTCGGCAAGTCGCCCATCACTGCGGCGACCGCGCTGGCGCAGCGCGAGGTGCCCGTTTTCGCCATCGGCGTGGGCAGCGAGACGTATCTGCCGGATGTGGAATTGATGAGCGTGCTCGCACCGACTTACGGACTGGTGAACGAGCGCATCAGCGTAGTGGTGACGCTGCAAAATCATCTCCAGCGCGAAGTGAAAACGATCATCAGCATCAGCGGGCCGGGTGGTGCGACGGGCTCGAAAAACGTGACACTGCCGCCGATGGCGCAGACGCAGGAGATGATCGTTTTCACGCCGCAGGCCGAAGGCGCGGGCGATTTCAAAGTAAGTATTCCCGTGGAGAAGGAGGAGGTTTTTCCGGCGAACAACGAGCGCACTTTCCCGCTCGCGGTGCGCAAGGAAACACTGAAGGTGCTCGTCGTGGATTCGCAACCGCGCTGGGAATTCCGCTACCTGCGCAATGCGCTGATGCGCGATCCCGGCGTATCGGTGAACACCGTGCTCTATCATCCGCAAATCGGCATGGGCGAAGGCGCGGGCTACCTCAATGCGTTCCCAAGCAAGCGCGAGGATTTGCAGGGATACGATGTGATTTTTCTCGGCGACGTGGGCGTCGGCGCGGGGATGCTTTCGCCGGAGCAGGCGACGCTGTTGCGTGGGTTAATCGAGCAGCAGGCGAGCGGTCTCGTCTTTCTCCCCGGCCCGCTCGGGCGGCAGAAATCACTCGCTGAATCCGCGCTCGGCGATCTCATCCCGGTGGAGACGGATTACTCGAAGGGTAGCGGTTTCGCGAGCGGCGCGGAGGCCCGCATGGAGCTGACTTTTCGCGGACGCGACCACTGGCTCACGATGCTCGCGAGCGACCCGAGTGCGAACCAATCTGTGTGGCGCGGGCTGCCGGGATTTTATTGGTATGCGCCGGTGGTGAAAGCGCGGCCCGGCGCGGAGGTGCTCGCAGTTCACGAAGCTGCGCGCAATCAAAGCGGGCGCATCCCGCTGCTCGTCACGCGTGCGGCGGGCAATGGCAAAGTGCTCTACATGGGCACCGACTCGGCGTGGCGCTGGCGCAAGGGCGTGGAGGATACTTACCACTATCGTTTTTGGGGGCAGGTGGTGCGGTGGATGTCGCACCAGCGGCACCTCGCGCAGGATGAAGGCATCCGATTTTTCTACACGCCTGAGCAGCCGAGACGCGGAGACAAAGTGCGGCTCAACGCGACCATCCTCGACAAGCTCGGCGTGCCGGTCACGCAGGGGAAAGTGAGCGTTACGCTGAAGGCGCCGGGCGGCACGAGCGAGACCATCGAGCTTGCCGCCGAGAACGAAGAGTGGGGTGTTCACAGCGGCGTGTTCATTCCGCACGAGGGCGGAAAATACGAAGTGGAAATCGCGAGCGAGAGCGCGGGTCGCCGGATGAAAGCGACGCTCGATGTGTCGGTGCCTACTTTAGAAAAAGAGGGACGGCCCGCGAATCTCGGCATCCTCCGAGAAATCTCCGCGCTCACGAACGGCAAGTTTGGCGGCCCCGGCGATCTCGCGCAAATGGTGAACGGCCTGAGCCTGCTGCCCGAACGCAAACCGGAGGAAATCCGCTTCCGCCTGTGGTGCGACAAATGGTGGTGCGCCGCGCTACTCGGGCTGTTTGCGCTGTATTGGATGGGGCGGAAAATCGGAGGGCTGGTGTAACGCCATGTCT
>JAYUIF010000060.1:0-13519 GCA_043766295.1 Spartobacteria bacterium
TTCCTCCAGCGTGGCGAAGCGCCCGTCGTGCATGTAGGGCGCGGTGCGGGCGATGTTGCGCAGGCTGGGCGTGGCGAATTTTCCGCGGTCGGCATCGAGCTTCGTGACATTGAATCGACCGGAATCATCCGTCGGCGTGAGGCCGTTGTTGTGAAACTGGTGGTCGCTGAAGAGCGGGCCTCCGTGGCAGTGAAAACAATCTGCGCCTTGCTGTCCTGTGCGCGGGTCGAATTCCGTCATGAACAACTCGAAGCCGCGCTGCTCCTCGGGAGTGAGCGTTGCTTTGCCGAGCATCGCGTGGTCGAATTTTGCATCGTAGGCAGTGAGGGTCAGGAGGAAGTTTTCAATCGCGAGCCCGATTTTTTCGGCGGTGATTTCCGGCGCTCCGAAGGCGGCGTTGAATAGCGGCGGATACTCGGCGTTGGCGGTGAGTTTCAATGTGATACGGTCGAGTTTTTCGTCCATCTCGGTGTGATCCTGGATGGGCATCAAAGCCTGCGCGCGCAGCGATGGAGCACGCCCGTCCCAAAAGAAACTCGTCTTCCACGCGAGATTAAAAAGCGGCATCGCGTTGCGCGTCCCGACCTGTCCGTCCACGCCCTTGCTGAAGCGTCGCGGGTCGGTGCGGGCGAAGTTTTCCACATGGCACGACGCGCAGGAGAGCGAGCCGTCGCGCGACAGTGCAGTTTCGTTGAACAGCTTTTTGCCGAGTGCGACGCGCTCCTCGATGAGCGGGTTGTCGCGCGGCAGATCGGGTATCGGAAAACTGCCGCTCATCGTGAAGCGATATGGCGTAAATTTTTCCGGCATATAGAGCGGCTTGATCGGCGAAGGCTGGCTGATCGCCGGAGCTGCCGAGGTGACTTGCCTCACGCGAAATGCGCCGGGCAGATTCGCTGCGAGTGCGGCAGCGACGGGATCGCCCTCGCGGGAATGTGTGGCTGCACCATCGCGAGCGAACGACAGCGGACGCGGTGCGTTCAGCAGGGCTGCGAGATCGAAGTCGAGCAGCACGCCGGCGTCGTGCGTGAGATCGAGCGGCACGGCGAGGCTGATGCGTGTGCGGTTCGGTGTGCGTGCGAAGTGATACGAATAACCAAGCAACTCCGCGCCCGCACTCGCACGACAGCGCCCTTCCATCGCGAGGAAGATGTAGCCGCTCTGCCATGTCCAATGCAGTCCGTTGAAATTTGCATTGAGCGGATGGGTCGGCGCGAGGCTCGCGGGGTTTGCGGAGTTTGCCACCGCATCCGGGCCGATGTGAAAACGTAACGCGCGATATTTTCCCTCCGGCACACCATCGAGCCGCGCGGACAGCCGCCGCTTTTCTGCATCCATCCATGCGTATTGCTCGGGCAGTTCCACCCACCCGCCGTCCTCGCGCTCGACGGCGAATCCGCTGAGCAAGTAGCTCAATCTCGTGAAAGACAGAGTCTCTCCGGCGGAGTTTTGAAAGCGCAACGAATCGAGAAGAAGCAGTTCGTTGCCGAATTTATGCTGGACGGAAATTTCGAGCGAAGCCGCGTGGACGACGGTCGTCCACCCAAGCGCACAGGCCATCACGAACCATCGAAATATTTTCATGGCGAGGGTGCTGGTGACGATGGGATTTCCCGCAAACGCAGCCACAGGAAAATCACCGGAGTGACGATCAGGACGTGGATGAGACTGCTCAACATTCCGCCGATGACCGGGGTCGCGAGCGGCTTCATCACTTCGGAGCCGATGCCCTGGCTCCACAGGATCGGCAGCAGGCTGGCGACAATCGTGGCGACGGTCATCACCTTGGGCCGCAGGCGCAGGCGCGCTCCTTCTTTGACGGCGGCGATGAGATCGGCGCGACTGAATGTTGCGCCACACTGCTCGCGTTTTCGTTGCACGGATTCATCGAGATAAACGACCATCACCACCGCAGTCTGAATCGCTGTGCCAAACAACGCGATGTAGCCGACCCACACGGCCACGCTGAAATTCCAGCCGAGCGCGTATTGCAAAATGAATCCGCCACTCAGCGCAAAGGGCACTGCGAGGATCACGTGCGCTGCATCGAGGAATTTTCCGTAGAGCATGTGGAGCAGCAGAAAGATGATCAGGATCACGCTCGGCACGACGATTTTCAAAGTCCGCGCTGCGTGCATTTGGTTTTCATACTCGCCGCTGTATTCGATGGTCATCTTCTGCCCGTTCAGCTTCGGCGCGATGTCGCGATCTACACAGCTCTTCACTTCCTCGACAAAGCCGCCGAGATCACGACCCACAACATTTGCCTGCACGTAAACGCGGAGACGCCCGTTCTCGCTGGCGATTTCGTTCGGCCCTTCGACGCGCTCGATGTCCGCAAGCTGCCCGAGTGGGATCACTTTCACCGGGCCGCCCTCGGTTTTCGCGCTGACGAGCAGTTCGCGAAGGCGGCTCAAATCCTCGCGCTCGCTGCGTTCGAGCCGCACTTGAACTGGAACACGATTACGGCCTTCGATGGCGGTCGTGATGTTCTTTCCGCCCAGCCCGACTTCGACGACATCGAGAACATCCTGCGCTGTCATCCGGTTGCGAATCAGCGCATCGCGATCCACGCGGATTTCCAAATACGGCTTGCCCTGAATGCGACTCGACGCGACGCCCGTGGCACCGCGCACACTTTGAACAACGCGCTGCACCTCGGTCGCCGCCTGCTGAAGTTTGCCGAGATCGTCGCCGAAAATTTTCACGCCAAGCTGCGAGCGGATGCCGGTGGAAATCATGAGAATGCGGCCTTGGATCGGTTGGGGAAATCCCGGCACCGAGCCGGGCACATCGCGAAGTGCCTCCATCATTTTTGCGACGAGTTTGTCTTTGGTCATGCCTGCGCGCCATTCGTTCTCGGGCTTCAGCAGGATGGTCGTTTCGATCATCTCGGTGGGCGCCGGGTCTGTTGCCGTCTCGGCGCGTCCGAGTTTTCCCACGGCGGATCGGACTTCGGGGAAACTTTCAAAAACTCGATCCTGCCAGGCCATCACGCGCTTCACTTCGGAAAGCGAAGTCGCCGGAACAAGGCTCGGCATGAAGAGCAGGCTTCCCTCATTCAGCGGCGGCATAAATTCCGAGCCCATGCGTGGGACAAGTGCGAGCGCTCCGGCGAAAATAATCGCGGCTCCCGCGAGGACTGTCTTGCGGTGGGCGAGTGCGAAATCGAGCGCCGGATCATACAGGCGCAGCAGAAGGCGCATGACGATATTTCGATCCTCCGCGTGAAACGGCCCGCGCACGAGACATGTGCACAGCACCGGCACGACCGTCATCGCGAGCAGCGTCGAGGCGACCATCGCGAAGGTCTTTGCGAAGGCGAGTGGATGAAACATTTTCCCCTCCTGCGCGCTCAGCGCAAACACGGGGACAAACGCGAGGATGATGATCGCCATTGCAAAAAAGATGGGGCGTCCCACTTGCTTCGCGGCTTCCAGCACGGTCGTCAGTCGCTCTGCGGAATTCAGTGCGGCGCCTTTGCGAGACTCCGCGCGCTCGCAATGGCGGATGACATTTTCCGTGAGCACAATCGCCGCATCCACGAGCACGCCGATGGCGATGGCGATGCCGGAAAGGCTCATGATGTTTGACGTGATGCCGAACTGCCGCATGAGGATGAATGAAATGAGAATGCTCGCCGGCAGAGGGAGCGTGACGATGAGGATGCTGCGGAAGTGAAACAGGAAAATGATGTGCGCGAGCGTCACGAGAATGATCTCCTCGGTGAGCGCGCGCTTCAATGTCCCGAGCGTCCGGTCAATGAGTTCGCTGCGGTCGTAGAATGGCTGAATCGAAACACCGGGCGGAAGGCTCGGCGCGATGGCGGCGATTTTTTCTTTCACCTTCGCAATGACGTCGCGCGCGTTCTCGCCGTTCCGCATTACGATGGTGCCGCCCACGACTTCGTTGCCGCCGACATCCAGCGTTCCCCGGCGGAAATCCCCTCCCAACTCCACACGCGCCACTTCACGCAGGCAAACGGCGGCGCCGTCTTTTTCCATGAGCACGATTTTTTCCAAGTCCTCGGTGCTTCGGATCAGACCCACGCCGCGCACGACGAACTCCATTCCGTTTTCCTCGATGGTCTTTCCGCCGACATTTAAATTCGAGCGCCCCACGGCATTCATCACCATTTCGAGCGTCACGCCGCGCGCCCGCATTTTTTGCGAGTCCACTTCGATTTGATACTGCCGGACAAACCCGCCGATGCTGCCGACTTCAGCGACTCCCGGCACTGCGTTTAGTTGAAAACGGATGAGCCAATCCTGCAACGAACGCAGCTCGCCGAGGTCGTAGCCGCGACCATTGGGCGACTTCGTCTGATCCACTTTGAGGTAGTATTGATACACCCAGCCGAGCCCCGTCGCATCCGGCCCGAGCTTCGCGCTGACGCCCGTCGGCAAAACACCATCGAGCGCATTGAGACGTTCGAGAATCCGCTGGCGGGCCGCCGCCTTTTCCACGCCATCATCGAAGACGACCGTGACAAGCGAGAAGCCGAACATGCTCGTCGCGCGCACCGCTTTCACGCCGCCGAGTCCTTGGAGATTTGTGGAAAGCGGGAACGTGACTTGATCCTCCACCTCCTGCGGACTGCGGCCCATCCAGTCTGCAAAAACGATGACCTGATTTTCGCTCAGATCGGGAATCGCATCCACGGGCATCTCGCGAAACGCCTTCACTCCAAACGCGACGAGCAACAGCGCCGCGCACGCCACGAGGAAGCGGTTTTTCAGCGCGGCTGCGATGAGCGCATGGATCATGGTTTTACTTCCGTTCCGCACTCCGGCATTTCCCCGCCCCAATACGGATTGCGAGTCTCGCCGCTGAATTGAATCCACTCCGCCGCCGCCGGTGCGCCCTTCCAAAGCTGGCCCGTCATCGCGCAACGAAACACTCGCAGCTCCGGCATTTTCGTCTTCAGCGCGAGCGCGGCGACTTCCTGACTCCACGGCAAAAATACTTTGCGCAACGCTTTCAGATCGGCGCACGACGAAGGCGCGGCTGCTTTGATCCGGCCCGATGGCGGCAATGGTAATTTCGCAATCGCGGCATTCGCGCCAGCGAGATCATCGTTCGACAGAGCGGCGGTGAGTGCGCCCGCTGCTTTCAGAAAATCAACAGTCTCCGCGATTGCGACGGCTTCATCCGGCGCGGCATGGATTTCAGAATTTCCAACCGCCATCGCATCGAGTTGGGCCTGACTGTCCATGAGCATATTGCCGCTCGTCACGACGCGTTCGCCTTCTTTCAATCCCTCCAAAACTTCCCACAGCACATCGCCCGCGCGACCGAGTTTGACGTTGCGCTGCTGATACGAACCCGCCGCTTTTTCGACAAACACACGCGGCGTTTTCCCCGGCCACAGCACGGCGCTTCGCGGGATGGCGATGACTTCGGGTGCGCCGATTTCCACGATTCCTTCGGCGTAAGTTTTGTTTTTGATGCGGCGCTGCGGATTCTCCAGCACGACGCGCACATCCGCTGCGTGAGTCATTTCATTGAGATTCGGACTGATGGACGCAATCCGCGCCTTCATCATTTCACCGGGCAGGCTCGGCGTTTTCACGTTCACGAATTGCCCGACCTGAATGAGCGGCAAATCCTGTTCGTAAACCGGAAACATGAACCACATCGTCGTGAAGTCCGCGATTTCAAAGAGCCTCTCGCCCTCCTTCACATACTGCCCTTCTGCGACGTAAGTTTTCACGATGGTTCCCGTCATCGGCGCGAGGATTCCGAAATAAAGATCGTCCGGCTGACGCAGCGGGATCGTTTTAATTTGCTCCCACACGAGCCCATATTGCACCAGCCGCCGCTTGATGGGTTCCGCCGCCTGCTCGCCCTGCGCGAGCGCGAGTTTGTATTCGTTCGCCGCGCCCAGCAGCGTGCGGCTGAACATAGTGGCGAGCGGCTGCCGACGCGTGATTTGCTGCCCCTCGTGATTCATCGCGAGGCCATCAATGCGGCCCTCCACCGGCGCGCTGATCACGCCATGGCGCGACTCATCCTCGCCGATCATTCCCGCGACTCGCAGCGTGCGCACGAGCGCTTGCATTTTCACCTCCGCCGTCTGCACACCTACGACATTCGGGCTGCCTTGCGGGAGCATCACGATGCCGCGCTCTGCGTTGTCAAAATTCGCGCCACCTTCGTAAATCGGCACTAGTCCCATTCCACAAACCGTGCATTGCCCCGGCATATCCGATTTCACCCACGGGTGCATCGGGCTTTGGTAATACAAAACTTTTTCCCCCGCCACGACCACCGGCGCGGAGCGAAACGCAATCGCACCAAACCAGCCGCAGGCCGCAGCGACGGCGGCAATGATAAGGTGGGCGGGCTTCATAGATCGGGAATGCCTCGTGATTATCCAGCAAGAGCAAAAGCGCGCAACGCCTTTCGGGCCTGATACGGAGCGGCGGAAATGTTCACCCGGTAAAAACCTTCCGCCCATCCGAGCCGCGTGATGGCAGGTGCTACGGCGTTTTACTATTGGCGGAAAAATCACCCGCCTCGCGCGTGGCACGCGGGCCGTGGGGCAGTGCGCGCCGCAAAGGTCGCTTGCTTTTTGCGCCGCCCGGCGCGCTGCGCTCGGCGGCGGCGGCGGTGGGGAAATCGGCGGCGATGCTGGCTTCGAGCACCCAGAGCAGTTCGAGCAGTTCGGTCGTGAGCGCGGCGATCCATGCGGTGGGGTGGATTTCGTCGAGCGGGCTGCTCTTGCGTCCACTGCGCTGCTTCATGCGGAAGCCGAGCCAGCCCTTCACCACCTCGTAGCCGCTCACGCTGAACTCCCACACCGCGCGACCACTATTGGTTCCAAGAATCCGTCCAAGTCACGCGCGAAGGTGCTGGGCTAGAATTCCCCAGAAATAGCGGAAGGACGCCGAGTGAGGCTGCGCGCGGGCGGGGTTGAACTTTGGAGCGATGTCTTTGGCGAAGGCGATTTCGTTGAACGATGAATAGGGGCCAAAGTGGGTCTTGTAGAGCTTGCGTAGCCGCCCCTTGGCGGCGGCGCGGGTATCCTCCGGAGCCTCCCATTCACAACCCGGCATGACGGACTGGATGGCTGCAGCGTCGGCGAGAAACCATGATTCGATTTCCTTGATGGCGACGCAGACGTGAAAGGAGCGGGTCGCACGCTCTCCCGCTCGCGCGACGGCGCGCACCGCATCGTCGAATAACTCCAAAACGGCAGAGATGCAGGGATCGTCGTCCATATCCACGAGGGTGAAGCCCGCAACGTAGTGGCAATCGCGGAAGCTCTCCATGAGGCGCGGGGTTTCGCGGATGAGTTTGTCGCGGTTCTTCATGTTGCGGACATCGAAGTGATGCCCGCGAAAGTGCTTGTGTAGAACCTTGTCCCAGAACTGGAGATCGGAAGGCCCTTCGACGCCGACACCGATGGTCATGGAATCCCTCCCAACGTGCCTTGCTCCCAAAGTTCGCCGAGGCGGAAGTGCTTTCGGAATGATTCAACTTCCGCGATCTCGGATGCCTGCCGCACTTTGGTAATGCCGTCCTCTTTGTCGCAGAGGATCACTTCGGCGGGTTCGAGTTCATCGAGGAAGTCGGGATTGTGCGTGGTGACGAGCACCTGGCTGTGCGCCGAGGCAGTGCGGAGCAGTTCGACGACGTTGCGTGAGAGGTGAGGGTGCAGGCCGGTCTCCGGCTCCTCAATGGCGACGAGGGTGGCGCGCTCGGCAGACCAATAAACGATGACCATGAGCGCGAGTAGGCGAACGGTGCCATCGGACGCGGCGCGGGGATTGATGCCAGCGCGCAGGCGGTCCTCGATAATCTGAAACGTGCGTTTGCCCTCCACCTCCAGCGGACGGGAGCGAACGCCTTTGAAAGAAGGAACGGCACCGCGCAGACCCTGAATCAGATTTTCAAAACCTCCATTCCCACCCTTCTCCATCTTGTGAAGGATGGTGGCGAGAGCTTCGCCGGCTTCTCCCAAATCCGGATCCACGACATCCTTACTGGCCAGTCGGACGACCTCAGGACTGATATTAAAAAACGACCAACGCTCAATGAACCGACGGAATCGCCCCACGACTGGGCCGATGAAACTGCTGCCCGCCACAAGACGCGTGGAGTCATCTTCCTCGACGGTGAATTCACGCACCTCCGTGTCGGTTAGTGTATCCAGCACGGAGAAGGATTTGGTCGTTCGCTTGAGTTGAAAAGTGGCTTTTTCTTTGTTCGGAAGGGCGAGTTCAGCATCAAGCAATTCCGAGAGAACAACTGGAACACCATCACTCGATCGCAAGTCGATCTCAACGCGGTAGTGATAGCTGGAAATGGAATAGATGGCTCCTTGTTTGGAGCGGATTCGGTTTGATGGCATTTTCACTCGCAGCGTGATCCGAAGTGGCTTCGGGGTGTCTCGTTCGCGCAGTATTTTATTCCGCACTTCGGCAATCCCACCGAATTCATTCGCCGCCACTTCGACGCTTTGTAGCATGGCGATCTTGAGGAAGCGCAGCGCGGAAAGGAGGTTTGTTTTGCCGGACGCATTTGCGCCGACGATGAAGTTCAGTGGACACAACGCGAGCGGAGACATGCCAGAGCCGAAGCTCTTGAAATTCTCAATTCGCAGTTCAGTGATCATCGACGTTTAGATTGTTATGAGAGCCGACAGATTAATGCAAACGCGGCGTTAGGCCGCGGTGTCGGTGCTGGAGTAGAGCGAGACGCCGCCTTCGTAGGCTCACGTTTGTGTGATGGGCGGCGGCGATGGGCGCGCTTTTCGTGGCGCGCTTTCCCGCAGCCCTGCCGGGGCGCATGGATTTGTGGGGGGCGAGTTCCGGGGTGGTCGCTCGTGCCTTGCTCGACCCCCGGCTAATTTCCGGCGAAGCCTCCGGCTTGCTGGATACGATGACGGCTTGGCAAACGGTGCGCGGCTTGCGGAACGTGCGCTATTTCTCATCCCCCATCACCGGCGGGGCGGCGGGGACGCGGGATGTGATGCGGTCGAAGTCTTCCCAATTTCCACGCGCGGCGCGTTCCTGCACGGTGAGGCCGAGGAGAGGGAGGGCGACGGCGGCACGTAGGGTGCGCGAGACGAGGGCGTCCACGCTGATGTGTTCGCGCCCGGCTTGGGCGAGGACGGCTTCGTGAATGTCGTCGGGGATGATGGCTTGGAGCGTGGTCATGGCTGTGTGGTGATAATGTGCAGGAAATCGCGCGGGAGCAAGACGGCGATGCCGTGCGCTGATGCGGGGCGGAGGTGCCGGAGGTTGTGCGTGGTGATGAGACGTGCGCCGGATGCTTCCGCGAGGCGGAGGAGCGGTTCGTCGTCGGGGTCGAGGAGGCGCGGCGTCTGTGGTGCGGGGAGTTCGACGCAGTCGGCGGCTTTGGAGATGGTGTTCAGATACCGATCCACGTCATCGAATGTCATTCCGAGGGCAGTGACATTGCGTTTGAGGACTTCCTCATATTCGAGCAGGAGATGATTGCTGAGAATGAGCCGCCATTCGCCTCGGCGGAGCTTTTGCAAAATCTCGAACGCGGCACCGCGATTAGAAAGCAGCGAAGCGAGGATGACATTCGTGTCGAGAACAGCGCGGATCATTTCAAGGGAGAGCAAGGTGTCTGTGAGCCGCAGCCAATCCACCGCTCATCGCCGGGCACCGGCGGGCGGCGAGGTCGCGGGATGGGCGGGCTGGTTTCGGGGAGTTCGATGTGGAGCGTCATGGCGTGGGCGGTTCCTCGCGCACGACGCAGGATTCGCCGCACTTTGTCCTTTGGCCGTGGTTGCCTTCGAGCAGGCCGCGGATTGAGAGGTCTTCGTCGAGGTCGGGCCAGTGGAGGCCGAAGGGGGAGATTTCGATGCGGTTCAATTGCGCTGCGGTGCCGCGTGCGAGGTGCGGGTTCGCGGAGACGGGGAAGCGGATTTCGCGTCCGCTTTCCAGCCGGACGATGATTTCGCCGCCGACGCAGGCGACGGTGAGGGCGGTGTCAGTCAAGGTGTTCATGCCAGTGCTGGATGATAATGCCGCGGCGTTGTTCCGCAAGTTTTTGGGCTTTGGAAAGGTCGGCTAGTTTCAGCCCGTGCGATTCGCGCAACTCGACCGATGGCTCGATTTCAAAGACTGCTTCGCCGCCGCCTTTGCGGACGTGGACGTGAATCGGGCGGTGCTCGTTGCTGTAAATGAAGAACCGGAAGCCGTCCTTTATAAAGATGGTCGGCATTTCAATCGGTGCGTGTGCGCTACGGGTTTGGCTTTGGCGGAGTTGTGCCGCCCGCCGGTTTCTTCTCCCGCTGCGGCGCGCACTCGATGTGACTCGCGCTTTCCCACGCGCGGAGTTTGTCGGGATTGCGCGCGTATTTGTTGTGCATGATGGCGTCGAGTTGCTGTGTTTTTAATGATGGGAACTGACGCGCGGAAAATGGCGAGGTGCGCGCTTTTTGCCAAGCGGCAAATGGCGCTCCGCACGGGAGGCGTTTCGCTTTCACTTACGGGAAAATTCGCAGGCACTGAGCCGGCGATTTATGGAATTGTGGGGATGCTCACGCGGTAGAAGCCTTTCGCTTGCCCGAGTCGCGTTGTGTCTGTCTCGTTGAAGGTCGCCGCTGTGCCGTCGCTGGTGACTGAGCCGATGTCCGTCCAGCTTCCGGTGGTCATGTCCGCCGAGTATTGCAGCGCGTAGGTCGTGCCGGATGTTGCTTTGAATTGCAGCGTAATGACACTGTTGTCGCTCGTGCGCGTGAAGCTCGCGATGGCGAGGTCTTCCACCGCGTTGTTCACCACGATGAACTGCCCCATCAAGCCTGCGTCTTCGTGGCTGGAGAAATGGCAGTGATACATGAACGGATTCGTATTGCTCGCGAAGCCGTCGTATTTTGCGATGAAACTGACGGTCTGATTTTGCCCGATGAAAAGGACATCTTTCCATCCTTCCTCGTAGGTCTTGATTCCGGCGTTGTTTCCGCCGGTGCGCGCGATGAGGTGAAACTGGATGTCGTGGATGTGAAACGAATGACTGAAGCCGGATGTGTTCGTGATGTTCCATTGCTCGATGGCGTCGAGGTTGAGCGTCTGGTTAATGACGGTCGGCGAATAGACGAGGTTGTCGAAGCTGAATGGCAGTCCTGTGTTTGGGAATCCATTCGTGATGGTGACGGTGCGCGTATTCGTGACCTGCCCTGCGGTGTAGAAAGTATTCGTCGTCAGCGTCGGCGGGCGCGTGGTGATCGGGCTCGCGGTTTGCGCGCCGACGTTGATGTGCAGCACGGTGAAGGTCGTGTTGTTCAGCAAGCTGCCGAACTGCCCCGTCGTCGCATTTTCACCGCCGGGAAAATCATTCGCCTGGCCGGAATTGAACGCCTGCAAATTCAGCGATGTGCCGATGGTGTCGCTGCTCAAATCCACGAGGATTTCTGCACGTTCGCCAACGGCGAGCACGACACGCGTCAACGCAACTGGCGCATTCACGAGGCCACCGTCGGTGCCGATTTGGTAGAAAGTGCGGCCATCGCTGAAGCCGAGGTTGTAGCTGCGTTCCATTTCGGCGTTGAGGATGCGGAGCCGCACGTATTGCTTTGGCAGTGTGATCTGCGGACTCAGCGTGCCATTCACCACCATCTGGTCGCCGTATTCGGAGCCAGTGGTGACGAGCTGGTTGCTCGTGAAACGCCGGCTCGTCAGTGCGAGCGGGATGTCGTCCACGCCGTAGGTGCGCGGCAGATTTAGCGCAGACTCGATCGGGTCGCGGATGATGATCATGCCGCCTCCGCCGTAGGTGAGTTGCTGCTGCGTGAACTCGTGGAGGTGCGGGTGATACCAGTAAGTGCCCGCGTTGTTATCCACCTTGAAGCTGGGCCGCCATGTCGTTCCAGCGGGGATCGTCTGATGCGGCCCACCGTCCATGATCGCGGGGATGTGGAAGCCGTGCCAGTGCGTGGTCGTGGTGTCCGCGAGATTGTTCGTCACATTCATCTGCACCCAGTCGCCTTTGTTCATGATGAGCGTGGGGCCCCAGAAAAGCATGTTGTTGTATGCGTAGGTATTCGTCGCCGCGCCGCTGAGGAATTGCTTGGTCGTGGTGTGCAAGTTGAGGTTGAACGTGGTGCCCGTGATGACTTCGGGAATGATGAGCGGGTTGTAGGTCTGCGCGGCGGTGAGCGTGACGTTCACGGGCGATGTCGTGGTCACATTGCCCGCGCCGTCGTAGGCGATGGCGGTGATGCCGTTCGTGCCGAAGCCGAGCGGAACGGTGATGCTCCATGTCGCAAAGCTGTTCGCCGTCGTCGCGGTCACGCCATTCACGGTGACTTTGCTGATTCCAGAAAGGGCATCCGAGCTGGTGCCGCTCACGGCGATGGTGTTCGTCGCGGTGGATGTCCCGCTCGCTGGCGACGTGATCGCGATCGTCGGCGCGACGTTGTCCTGCGTGGAGGAAACTGTGCCGCTGTAGGACGACGAGCCGATGGCGTTCGTCGCCAGCACGCGGTAGTAATAAGTGACGCCGCTCGCGAGATTCGTGAATGATGCGCTCGTGCCCGTGACGGTTTGTGAAACGACGCTCGTGAACGCGGCGTCGGTCGCGATTTGGATCGTGTAGCTCGTCGCGCCGCTCACTGCGGGCCACGTAATCGTCTTCGCAGTGCTCTGACTAAATTGCGGCAACGCGGCAATCGTCGGCGCGGATGGAGCCGTATTTGCACCAACTGCGAGACTCACAGCGCGGGTAGTATTTCCCGTTCCGTTCGTGCTGTTCGTGAAAGTGATCGTGTCGCTGTAACTGCCGACTGCGAGCGTGCTGGCAGTCGCATTGATCGTCGCGGTGACGGTCGTATTTGCCCCTGCCGCGAGCGTGCCGCTGGCACTGGAAAGCGTGACCCACGCGGCGGTCTTCGTGGCGGTCCAATTCATCGAAGCATTGCCGCTATTCGTGAGCGTATAGGTCGCGCTCGATGGCGTGAACGAACCACCGACTGTGCCGCTCGAAGTGAGCCCCGTGGCCAGCGTGACTGCGAGCACCGGCGCGGCGGCGACGACTGTGTATGAGTTGCTCGCGCTCGTGGTTGTCGCAGCAGCGCTGTCGGTCGCTGCAATCGTGTAGCTCACAGTCGTGCCAATGGCCTGCGCTGGGATCGCGCTGTATCCATACACGCCGTCGCCCGCCGCGCCGTCGCCGTTGAGTCCGTTGTCGAGCATCGCGACTGTCACTGGCGCGCTCGCGCTGGTCGTCACGACCTTGATGTCGTCCACCCGAAAAGTTCCCGTCCCGCCCATGCCGCCGCCGGCAAATTGAAAGCGCATCCGCATCGTGCTCACGCGCTCCGCCGCCGTGAGGTCGTAGTGGAAAAGAACGTGCGTCGCGTGCGCGGTGTTCGATTCCGAAACGCGCGTCGTGTAGCTCGTGCCGCCGTTCGCAGAGACTTGGAAATTAAATCCCGTCAGTGTCGTTTGGTTCACCGCCGCGAGGTAAAATTCCACGTAGGCTGTAGTGCCGACGGCATTGATGTTCGCCGAGTTTGCCACCGAGCCATCGCCGATTCCGC
>JAYUIF010000061.1:0-2351 GCA_043766295.1 Spartobacteria bacterium
GATGAAGACCGGCACCGTCTCCTTCGTCGCCCTCGTGGACAAAGGCAGCATCGTCGTCACCCTCCTGCTTTCGTTCTGGCTGCTGCACGAACCCTTCACGCCGAAGTTTGCCATCGGCGGCTCGCTCATCCTCGCCGGCATCGGCGTCCTCGCGTGGAAAACGTGATGCGCCACTGCATCGGAGACCGCGCCCGAGCGCGAAACGAATCGCGCCAACTGGCCGCCGCGCAAAGCGGAGCTTGAGTCCCTCCGCCGCGCGCAACACGTTCAGCGCCATGCCCGCGCCCGGCATCCCACTCGCAGACGTTTTCGCCGCGGCAAACAGCCTACGCTCGGCTGGCCTCATCGCGGACTACGCGCTCGGCGGAGCACTGGCGGCGGTGCGCTACACCGAGCCGTTCACCACCTACGATGCCGACGTATTCTTCATCCCCGCTGGCATCCCGGCCCTCTACGCGCATCTCCAGAAACTCGGCCACGACATCGACCGCGAACACATCCTGATCCGCGGCTTCCCCATCCAGTGGCTCGCCACCCACGGATTGACCGAGGAAGCCGTGCGCGAGGCGCTCCCGATCGAGTTCGACGGAGTGCGGGGCCGGATTTTCCGGGCCGAACACCTCATCGCCATCGCCGCCAGCGTCGGGCGCACCAAAGACCGCGCCCGCATCGAGCAGATGCTCGAACAGGCCGACCTCGACCGCACCCTCCTCGATGCTATCCTCTCGCGCCACCACCTGAGCCTGCCCCAGCCATGACCGCCGACATGCGAAAAACCCTCGCCCGCCTCCCCTACGCCGAAAAACTCCGGCGCGTGGCGGAACTGATCGAGTTTTCACAGCGCTTCAAAACTGTGAAAGCGCCCAATAATACCGTCCGCACTTCTGCTCGATGACGATCAACAAATGACGGACTTATTTTTCCGCCTCAAGCGGCTGTTTCCGTCAAATGGCTTCCCATCCGAGGACTACCTTACGGAGATCGTCGCTACAGTGATTGAGCGTCAACCGAAGGCTTTCATCGATTGGCTGCGGACACTTGGAGCCACCCAGTTAGACGCCTCTGCATCACTGTCCGTGCGAACGCAGTTTCACTGTCCGCGCAATGACGAAGAGCAAATACCTGAGAAGTATCCCGATTTTCTGATTCATCTCAGCGACGGCGTGTCCGAGGAGATCATTTTCATCGAATCAAAGGTTGGAAGCGAACTTAGCGGCGAAGACCAATTGCAAGTCTATGCACGAATCCTTTCTGGTTTTCCTGCCGCCCGGCGAACGTTGCTGTTCATCACGAGAGATTACTACCCGCAGGACAAAGACGCAGTGTTGAGCAAGGTGCCTTCCGACAGGCAAAAGCCAGATTTCGTCCAGACCCGCTGGTCTAACTTCGCTGCTCATTTTGGCCGTAGAGGAAGCGTCAGCGCGGCTGATCCTGTCGTGTCCGAACTCATTGATTTTATGAAAAAAGAGCAACTCACCCAAGACCATCAGTTCACTCCTCAAGACATTGCAGCCATTACCGGATTTCGGCACGCTTACAGCGTTATGCGCTCCGTGATAGATGACGATTTGCGAGCTCGTCTTAGCGCGGTTTGTGGTGAGCTGAGGGATGACTATGACACTGATGTGCAGGTGATTCGCGCCCCGAAACTAGCGTTGTGTAATCGTTCGAGAAATCGAAATGTCAGCGTGACCGTAGGCTTCTGGCTTGAGGCCGACGACGACGGATATCCTTTTGTATTCGGGGACATTTCATTCGATGCCAAAACGCAGGATAGAGCGGCTGTTGCCGCCGCGATGCTCAAGTTCGCAACGAGTAGGAAGGACTGGAAAGCAGAGGACGTTTCGGCAACAAGCTCGTGGGGCCGCATTGTGAAGGAGTGCAGCCTTGGAGTATTTTTGGGTGAGCCCAACCACGCACATGCAATCAAGAAATTCCTTGGTGGAATTATTGACGATATCAGCGGGTTCAAGACCGCCAATTCCAAGCTGACCTGGGGTTAGCCATTTCCCCTTACTCACGGCTGTTTAGGAAGTAGAGGAAGACGAAGGGGGGCTTCGCGTTTGGATGTGCGACATGCGGCTCGACGCGCACCGCCCGCCGCGCTTTGCTCGCAGCATGAGCGATCCCACCCAACTCCAGGCCGAAGCCCAGCGCTTTCGCGACGATTTCCAAAACCTGCGCGCGGCGGTCGGCGCGGTCATCGTCGGACAGCAGCGCGTGGTCGAGGGCGTGCTGACTGCGATCATCGCCGGCGGCAATGTGCTGCTCGAAGGCGTGCCGGGGCTGGGCAAGACGGAGCTGGTGAAGACGCTCGCGCGGGCTCTGGCGCTGGATTTCCGGCGCATCCA
>JAYUIF010000062.1:0-5726 GCA_043766295.1 Spartobacteria bacterium
GGCCCAGACTTTTGCCACTTGAGCGCGGGCGGCATCGGGAACGATGGCGGCGAACGTTTGCTTATCAATCATCTCCCCGGCTTTGAATCCGAAGATTTGCTCCGCTGCCGAGTTCCAAACTTTTGTGCACGCCTGCTGATCCCATTCCATGAAAGCGATCGGCATTTGCCGGACGGTGAGTTGCATCCGTTCGTCGGACTTGCGATAGCGATCCTCCGCAGCAATGCGCTCGGTGAGGTCGGCTTTGAGCATGGCCATCGCCGTGCTGGCGAAAGCGACAAAGACCAGCATGAACGCGAGGCGCAAAATGGCACTGCGACGATCATCGGCGATGGCGGCGAGCCATGTGTGGGCGTCGAAATCAATGCCCACCACAGCATCCACCTTTCCCTTGGAATTATAGATCGGTGCCCACGCACTCACCCACTGCCCCCAACGATCAAGAACGATTTCGGTGTCGAAATTGGTCTTCCCCTTGAGTGCGAGCATGATCCCGGGAGTATGCTCATCGTATTCCTCGCCAATCGGCGTGCGCTTCTCGCGTTCGCCTTCAAACTTTCCATTGTGGTCGTAGTCCGTCTCGGCATCCACGATGAGCACGATTTTGCCACTGGGTAATTTTCTCATCGTATAGATGTCGGCCACAGCCGGGTTGAGCGCGGCCCACTTTTTTAGGAGTTCGATCTGTTCAAGGTAAAGCGGATCGTCCGCCTGTGTTTCGAGCGTGATTTTCTCATGGCCCAGTCGCCCCAATTCATGCGCGTAGGTCGGCGCGAGTGCTGAGACGAGATGCTCAATATCCTGCCGCGCGTTTTCGCCCGCGAGCTGCACGGACCACCAGCCACCCACGAGAATGGCCCCTGCCAAAACCCATGCTGGAATGGAAAGTCGCGTCCCTCGCCAGACACGGAGGGCGATGGCGATGAGCACAAAAACGACGACGCTGATGCCGGCAAACACGAGGTAGTCGGTTTGCGTTTTCAAAAAGCTGGTGAGGCTGGCTGGCATCTTTGCGTCGGGTGTATGTGAGTGCTTTCTGTAGTAAGTGAATAGGTGAGATTAGCAAGAATCGGTGCAGTTTGGGACGTTCTCCGATTCGACATATCTAAGGAGCCGCCGCGTGCGGGATTGGTGTCGCTGACTATGAAACTCTCTCTCCGCATTTCGCCCGTCGTTTTCACCCTCTCGCTGCTGGCTCCGCTGGCGTGGGCGGATGTGTCACTTTCTCCAATCATCGGCTCGCACATGGTGCTCCAGCGTGGCGTAGCGTGCCCGATATGGGGTTGGGCCGAGGCAGGGGAGAAAGTTTCCGTGGAATTTGCCGGGCAAAAAGTGACGGGCATAACGGGCGAGGACGGCAAGTGGATGGTGAAGCTCGCGCCGATGAGAGTGAACGCGACAGGTGCCGCGATGACCATTTCCGGAAAAAATACCATCGCACTCGAAGATGTGGTGGTGGGCGAGGTGTGGCTGTGCTCGGGGCAGTCGAACATGGAGTTCACCGTCGGGCAGGTGATGAATGCGAAGGAAGAAATCGCAGCGGCGACGGATGGGATGATCCGGCATTTGAAAGTCGGCAATCCCGGCTCGGGAACGCCGATGGACAAAGTGCAATCGAACGGCTGGCAGTCCGCATCGCCGCAGACCGTGGGCGGATTTACGGCGGCGGGTTATTTTTTCGCACGCGAAGTGCGCAAGGAATTGGGCGTGCCCGTGGGGCTGCTCGGCGCAAATTGGGGCGGCACGCGCATCGAGCCGTGGACGCCGCCGGCGGGCTTCCAGCAAGTCCCCGCGCTGAAAAACATCGCCGACAAACTCGATGAATTTCCGAAAGGAAAAGACGGCGGCAAGGTGGACATCCAATCGCCACTCGCGCTCTACAATGGCCGCATCGCGCCGCTCGTGCCCTACGCAATCCGTGGCGCGCTGTGGTATCAGGGCGAATCCAACAACGGCGAAGGGATGCTCTATTTCGAAAAAATGAAAGCGCTCATCGCTGGCTGGCGCAAAGTGTGGGAGATGCCAGACATGCCATTCTATTTCGTCGAGCTTGCGCCCTACAATTACGGCGGCAGCGGCGATTCGCTGGCGATGATTTGGGAGGCGCAGGCCGCTGCGACAAACATCCCGCACACTGGGATGAGCGGGACGAGCGACATCGGCAACGTGACGGACATCCACCCGAAAAATAAGCAGGAAGTCGGTCGGCGTCTGGCGCTGATCGCCCTGACAAAAACCTACGGTAAATCGGTCGGCGAATTTTGCGGCCCGATAAAAAAGGATGTGAAATTTAATGGCGCAAAAGCCGTCGTCACGTTAGAGCACGCCGCCGGACTCAAGACGCGCGACGGCCAGCCGCCGACGCACTTCATGCTCGCGGGTGAGGACAAAAACTTCATCGCCGCGAAAGCCGAAATCTCCGGCGAAACCATCGTTGTCACCGCCGAGGGAGTGACCGCACCCGTCGCACTCCGCTTCGGCTTCAATCAAAACGCAGAGCCGAATCTCTCGAACGGTGCCGGCCTTCCCGCACGCCCGTTCCGCACGGACGACTACCCGGCGAAGTAAGCACTCCGCGTTTGACCAACGCGGCATCCATGCGGCTTCATCGTCACATGGAGAAAATCACCATTCGCGTTCCGGCGACCACGGCCAATCTCGGCCCCGGCTACGACTGCTTGGGCATCGCGCTCGACATCGCCAACCGCGTCACCATCGCCCACGGCGACGGTGAGGAATTGCCGCCAATCGTCGCCGACGCCGGGCGCGCATTTTTTGCTGCCGCGAAAATCGAACCTCTCGCATATCGCTGGAGCATCGAGGGCGAAGTGCCCCGCTCGCGCGGCATGGGCAGCAGCGTGACTGTGCGCCTCGGCGTGCTCCACGGCTTGAACGAACTCGCCGAAAAACCACTCGACCGAACGCAACTCTTCGAACTTTGCGCCCAGCTCGAAGGCCACCCCGACAACGCTGCGCCCGCTGCATTCGGCGGCTTCACCATCGCACACGCCGGCTCGGAAACGCTGCGCTGCGAAGTCGCGCCCGAGTTACGCTTCGTCCTGCTCATCCCGGATTTTGAAGTCTCCACACCCGAAGCGCGGCGCATCCTGCCAGACACCATCCCCCGCCGCGACGCCGTGCTCAGCGCGAGCAACGCCTGCCGCATCACCGCCGCCTTTCTCCAAAAACGCTACGATCTCCTACGTGGCGCATTCGCAGACGGACTCCACCAGCCCTACCGCGAGCCGCTCGTCCCCTTCCTCAGCGCAGCCATCGCCGCTGGCGAAAAAGCGGGCGCGCTCGGCGGATTCCTCAGCGGCAGCGGCTCCACGATTTGCTGCCTCACATTGAAGAACGAGCAGGACGTCGCCAACGCCATGCTCGAAACCGCGCCACCCGGAACGCACCTCGTCACCACCTCCGCAGATAATGCGGGAACATGCGTGCTTGCAGAAATGTGACTGGTGAATAGTGACTGGTGACTTGTCGCAAGCGCGCTTGCGTCACCAGTCACTATTCACCATTCACTAGTCACCAAGCATGGCCCTGCGCGACACACTCGACCGCTTTGAGCAGTTCGCCACCGACGTCATCCTCGAACGCCGGTTCGGCAAGCGCGCCATGTTGCTGCGATGGTTTCTTTACGCGCTCTCGTGGATTTTTCGCGCAGCGGTGCAGACGCGACTGTGGCTCTACCGCAAGCGCATCCGCAAAGCGCGGCAGCTCGGCGTCATGGTCGTGAGCGTGGGAAATCTCACCGTCGGCGGCACGGGAAAAACGCCCGTCGTCGAACGGCTCGCGCGCGAACTCCAGGACGGCGGACGCAAAGTCGCCATCCTTAGCCGTGGTTACAAAAGCAAAAAACTCCCCCTGCTCCGCCGACTCCGCCGCCGCTGGTTCGGCAAATTCAAACCGCGCGTCGTCCACGATGGACGCAAACTTCTCCTCGATTCCGCATGGGCCGGCGACGAGCCCTACATGCTCGCCCGCTCGCTCGGCGACGTGCTCGTTCTCGTGGACCGCGACCGCGCACGCACGGGACGCCACGCCATCCGCGAATACAACGCCGACCTCCTCATCCTCGACGACGGGATGCAGTATCAGGACATCGAACACCGCCTCGACATCTGCCTCATAGACAGCCAGGCGCCCTTCGGAAACGAATACCTCCTCCCGCGCGGCACCCTCCGCGAGCCCCCATCAAATCTCCGCCGCGCCAGCTACATCCTCATCACCAAAGCCGTGCCCGGAAAAAGCGACGCACTCATCCAGCGCATCCGCCATTACAACCGCACCGCCGAAATCATCGAGTGCTCGCACAAGCCGCAATACCTCCAAAATCTCTACGACCCCGACGACCGCAAACCGCTCGATTTTCTCCTCGGTAAATACATCGGCGCACTCAGCGGCATCGCCCGCCCCGAGAGCTTCGAGGACTTGCTGAAATCACTCGGCTCCGAACTTCTCATCACCTCCCGCTTCGCCGATCACCATCGCTTTCACGACGAAGAACTCAGCGAATTCATCGCCCGCGCCATCCGCCGCGACCTCGACTGCATCGTCACCACGCAAAAAGACGCCGTCCGTTTTCCCGCGAAAATCGCAGGCGTCGAAAAACTCGAAGTCCCCATCTATTACCTTCGTGTGGAAATCGAAATCATCAGCGGCCACGAAAGCTGGCAGCGCATGATCACCCGCCTCATCCAGCGCACCGAAGTCCGCGCACCGCAGCGGGTGTTTGCGTAGATCGGAACCACGGTAGCGCGGAGGTGCCCTTCGTGGTTCAAATTGAGCCCGCACCAAAATGTTTGGATTCAGCGCGGGGAACTGACAAAGGACACGTATGAAAAAACTTTTCCAATCCCTCTTCCTCATCGCGGTCATGATCACTGGCGGCGCGAGCGTGTTCGCCGCATCCCCTGCCCCGGTGCGCGGGCTTTTGGAAGTGAGCCACGAGCAGGTGGAATTGCGCGGCGGATTTTGGGGGCCGCGCGTGAAGATTGCCAACGAGGTGACGATCCCGCACGCGCTGGATGAGTTGGAGAAAGACGGGCACGTCACCAATTTCGACAAGGCGGCGGGGAAATTCGACGGGCCGCTGAGCGGACATCATGCGTTTGATTCCGACCTGCACAAGGTGCTCGAAGGCGCGTTCCTTTCGCTGAAGCATTTCGCCGAAGGGCCGCTGCGTGAGCGCGCCGATGGCATCCTCGCCCGCGTGATCGCCGCGCAGCAGAAAGACGGTTTCCTCATCTCGTATTTCATCGTGAAGGGCCTCGACAAAAGGTGGGTGGACATGCGCCTCGAACATCAACTCTACAACGCCGGCCATTTTTTCGAGGCCGCTGTGGCGAATCAACGACTCACCGGCGATAGCAAGGCGCTCGATGCGGCGAAACGTTTCGCCGACAATGTGGACGCCACTTTCGGCCCGAACAAACGCTACGATGTGGACGGCCACGAGGAGGTGGAACTGGCGCTCATCAAACTCTATCGCGCCACCAGCGAGCGTCGCTATCTCGAACTCGCGCGCTTTTTTCTCGATGAACGCGGCTACGCCCACGGCACCGAGCACAAACCTTTCGATCCGAAAGCCGTCGTCCCCGAGCCGGAGATCGATCTTTCGCAAAGCGAAGCACTCATCCACCAAGCGAAATTCCGCTCCGTCCTCATGCGCCGCAATGGCCGGATGCAGGATCACAAACCGATCATTGATCAGATGGAGG
>JAYUIF010000063.1:0-13445 GCA_043766295.1 Spartobacteria bacterium
CGCACTTTCCGACGAAAGTCGAAGGCCCATTCTTGAGCCGTAATTTTCAGCGATAGCGCGAGCTGATCGCTCGTGCGACAGCCTCCGCCATACGCTGCCGATAGCTGCCCGTGCCGATGCGGCCCGACTCTGCGCTGTTGGTGAGAAAGCCGAGTTCGCAAAGGACTGCGGTGCCGCGCGTGTGCCGCAAGACGTGGAGGCCGCGCGTGCGGATCCGGCGATCTTCCTCGCTCGTCGTGGCGAGCACGCTGCGATGGATGGCGCTGGCGAGCGCGGCGCTGTCGCGGCCGTGGTGGTAATACGTTTCGATGCCGTGTGCGTCGTTGTTCGGTGCACCGTTGAAATGGATGCTCACGAAGACGGAGTCGCGGTATTGATTTGCGATGGCGCTGCGGTCGCCGAGCGGGATGAAGACATCGCTGCGGCGCGTCATCACCGTCTGAAAACCCGCACGCCGGAGCGCGCCATCGAGGCGTTTGGCGGTATCGAGGGTGTAATCTTTTTCCGGGATGCGCTGGCCGGGCATCCCGCCGCGATCCTGTCCGCCGTGACCGGGGTCGATCACGATGATCGGCTTCGCGAGCGCGCTGGCTGAAAGGCAGAGCACGAGGCTCAACATGCGGAGCAGGATCGCTTTCATGATTTTGTTCTTTAGCAAAGGACGAGCCTTGGCGAACTGTTGTTCAATCGTTTCGCGGCGACTTTCACAAGCGCCAGTCGTCACTCGGCACTCGACAGCGCGCGCCCTGTCCTCGCATTTTCCACGGAAATGAAACGCATTCTCTCCGGCATCAAGCCGACTGGCGCGCCGCATCTCGGAAATTATTTCGGGATGATGCGCCCGTGCATCGCTTTGCAGGAGCAGGGCGAGGCGTTCTATTTCATCGCGGATTATCACGCGCTCACGACGGTGCGCGATGCAGCCGATTTGCGCGCCCATACGCGCGGTGTGGCGCTCGATTTCCTCGCGTGCGGGCTCGACCCGGCGAGGGCCGTGCTCTTTCGCCAGAGCGATGTGCCGGAGCATACGGAGCTGGCGTGGATTCTCTCGTGCGTGACGCCGATGCCGATGCTGGAAAATTGCCACGCGTATAAAGATCACGTCGCCAAGGACAGGACGCCGAACCACGGATTGTTCGCCTACCCGGTGCTGATGGCTGCGGATATTTTGCTCTACGATTCGAACGTCGTGCCAGTGGGCCGCGACCAAAAACAGCACGTCGAAGTGACGCGCGATCTCGCCGCTGTGATGAACCGCCACTACGGCAAAGATGCGCCGCTTTTCGCGGTGCCCGAGGCGAGCATCCTGCCAAACGTCGCGACCGTGATCGGGCTCGATGGGCAGAAGATGAGCAAGAGCTACAACAACACGATCCCGCTGTTCGACGATGAGAAATCGCTGCGCAAAAAAATCATGAGCATCGTGACGGACTCGACGCCGGTGGAAGCGCCGAAGGACCCGACCGGCTCCACGATCCTCGCGCTGTATCGTCTCTTCGCGAGCGATGCGGACGTGGCAAAACTGGAGGGAGATTTCCGTGCTGGCGGCGCTGGCTACGGCGATTTTAAAAAGCGGCTATTCGAGGCGTTGTGGGAATTTTTCCGCCCGATGCGCGAAAAACGCGCCGCCCTCGCCGCAGACCCCGGCCACGTGGAAACGGTGCTGCGCGATGGTGCGCAGCGGGCTCGCGCGGTGGCCGTGCGCACGATGGAGCGTGTGCGCGCGGCGATTGGTCTGCGCTGACTGCTGCTGCTAGGCTGCTAGGAATTTGCTTTCGCGCCCGCCGCACCGGAAACGGTCAGAACTGGGATCGGCGTCGGGGAGTGAGGGGGTCTGGCCCGCCTGCGGGAACTCTGGACACTGCCGGCGGCATAGTTTTCCACACTGATCCATGCTAAGAAATTGCTTTTGAGATGAAGGCCGCTGAGAAAGCTCATGGGAGGATCGGAGGCGGGAAAAAGGGGGTTGGACAACGGACTGGTCAGCTTCTTACAGACCAGCGGACACGACGTTTCCAAACTAAGGAAAGTCCCCCAGCGGTAGTTGCTACGGGTTCTTGCTACGAATCACGGGACGGTCGATGCCAAACATCTGTTCGGTTCTATAACCTTTTTTTCGCAGGAGGGCCAGCAGCCCGTCCTTACCAGGAAAGTGGAGGGCACCGACGAAGACCGTGGTCGTGTGCTTGCCCTCGATGGCGCGGGTGATGGACTTCATCCACTCGGTGTTCCGCTGTGGATTCAGCATTTGATACATCGCGGGGTCTTGCTTCAGGAACGTGAACTCTTCTTCGGCTTCCCGGTCGCTAATGCCATACCGCCACGGATCATTCGGCACGTCTTTTTCCGAAACCGATTCCTTCTTTTTTAAAATAGATTCCCTGACTGCGGCATCCACACCCTTTTTAGCGATGTCCTGACGTATCTGACTCAGCGTGAACTCTAGGAACGGCCCTATCGTTTGGGCGACGGCTTGTTTGTCGAGAGCGACGACTTTCTTGCCATCTCGGCGGGCTAACAGCCTAAAATGATCATCGGCACCGTCCACCTCCGGTCCTTTGTCTCCTCGCGCACGGTTGGCTTTGTGCGGTTTTTGATCATCACCACTGGTCTCTTCCGATCCTTCGTCTCCAAAAAATGTGTGCCCCATGAGCAGACCGAGGGCCGATAGTTTTTCCTTCTTTGCATACTTACTGCCGTAGTGGGCTCGGAGAAGTTTCACCGTCTTTGGGGAAAGACTCTCCGAAAGGCTGTGGCCTTTCGGGCTCCTTAGTTCCGATCTGTGCTCGAGTATGAAGCCGACCGCACTGACCAGTCCTCTGAGTAACATGAACTTGTTGGCGATGGATTCCGGGTCGATTTCAAAAAAGACATCGCGCGATTGCTGATAAGCAGCGTAGTAGGTGGAAGGAAATGGGATCTCGCTAACCGCGACGGAATGGCGGGTTCCAGCGAGATAGACGACATTTCCAGAATGGCCTTTCACGCGCCAAACGCCGGTGGCGACATAGCCCGGGCCCGGCTTGTCCGACATGCGGGATTCTTGGCTAGGGTGGCCTTCGACGGGTTTTTCCGCTGGGCCGGACACCAAGGAGCACGAGGTGGCCAGAACTACGGACAGCGCCGTAACTGCGAAAGACAGAGAGAATTTTAAGTGAGCATTCATGATTCGAAGGATTTTATGTTGCTAAGAAATTGCTTTTGCTGCTAGGACTTTGCTTTGCTGCTAGGACTTTGGCTGGCTGCTAGCAGCCTGTCGGACTTAAGCTGTTTTTCGCAAAAAACAGTGATTTTTGACCATCAAAACACCTTGCCCAAAAATAAAAACGCGATAGCGGGCAATTTAGAGCGTCTGTTTTAATACGCATACGTAAGTCCGACAGGCTGCTAGGACTTTGCTTTCGCGCCCGCCGCACCGGAAACGCGCCCGCCGCACCGGAAACGGTCAGAACGGGGATCGGCGTCGGGGAGTGAGGGGGTCTGGGGGGATAGAGGGGTGGAGGAAGGATGAAATACGAAGGAAGAAGGATGAAAGGGGCGTTCCACGCGCGACCGGGAGGGAAATTTCCGGGCGATCTGAGGTCGCAATGAAATGGATGCGCTCATTGGGTTGTTTCGGAGCATGGCGATCCTCTCCGCTGGGCCAAGCGTTATTTTTCGAAATTTTTGTCAGCGGTATTTTCTGGTGCGGCGCTCTCCGTGGCCTCAGTCGGAATCGAGGACGAGGATGGTGCCGTCTGCGCGGGGGATCTCGACCGGCTTGCCGGAGGCGGGGCGTTGGTCGAACAGGTCGAAGCCTGGCTCCGCATCGTCGTCTGGGATCCATTCGCGGATGGCCTGCCACGGGGGGTCGATGGGCTCGAAGGTTTCGATGTCGAAGGGCGGGTCGGGTGGAGGAGGCAGGTCAATGACGCCTTCCCAGAGGCCGTGGAGGCGGAGGAAGAATTGGACTTCGCCGGGGCGGACGATGGTGCCGACGCACTGCATGGTGGCCGGAGCAAGGTCGAGCCGCCCGCCCTGAATCGGCCTCGCTGGGAACGTCAGGAGTGGTGGAGCCGTCATGGGGTTGGAGTCTCCGTTTTGAAGGGGCCGGATTCCGCGTTTATCAGGCTGATTTGGCCTTCGATTTCCGGGCGGAAGTGGAGGGATTGGCGCTCGTCTCGGATTGCCGCTCCGGCGGCTCTGCGGCTTCCGCTCCGCGCTTGGAAGAAATGTGCTCACGCGCAGTGCAGTCACGAACGGCCTTCGAGTGGATGGCGTGCACGACGGCTTCAAGATCATCGAGCGACACAACGCAACGCTCGTTGCCGAAAATGGTCTCGCGGATGCCACATTTGCCAGTTGCACCCCGCAAAATGGCCACTATTCTGCGCCCTCTTCCGTGGCGGCCCCCAGCCTCAGGTGAAGTAACAACCAACAACCTACATGACAGACGACGACAATTCCGGGCCAAGGATGGCTTCCGAACCAATCGCTTCCGAAAAAGTGACGATTGATCGCAAGGTATTCTTCCTCGATCTCAAAGAAAACCAGCGCGGCAGGTTCATGAAAATCACCGAGGACGTCGGTGGTCGCCGCGATACGGTCATGCTGCCCGCAGCGGCGTTCCAGGATTTCTTGGATGCCCTCGCACGGCTGGTCGAATACGAGAGCAAACTCTGATCTCCCCGCGACGGCCCAGCGATTGCAGGTTCGTCGTTCGCTCTTTAAAAAACACCCCTGCCTTTTTGCGAAGGCCGGGGTGTTTTATTTCAGTCAACACGTTGGAGCACTACGGACTGTTCGCGGGATAAACGACTTGTTCCTTCGCCGTCACCTCGATCACTTTTTTGGAAATCAAATCCTTTACCGTGGCATCGAGATCAGACTCGGTCAGTTGCTTTCCAAATTGAGCGTTGATATGCGAGCGGAGCGTTTTTAATCGCAACGGGCGGCCCTTCGCGTTTGCGAGCAGACGGGCTGTAATGAGTTTCATACGTTCCTCATGGGGCGGTGGAGCAGGATTGAGGATCGGAACCTTTGCAAATTCTGCGTGTCTGGCGGCATAAACATTTAATGTTTTGAGATGTTTGATGAGGGCGTCAAAATCCTTGTCTTTGGAAACGATGTGAAAACGACCATCTATTCCTGACTCACAACAACGCCCAATGTGGTATGCAATAACAAGGTCGAGTGCGTTGTGTCCGGTGACTTTGGCTTGAGTGAGGGTGACTTGGGAGATCATAGAGGCCAATTTTATTACGAGATCGGTCGGTAAAGTTTTTTGGTGTGCACCCAAAACCAGAGTTACATGCACGGGGCGATTCTTAATCAGATCAAGGTTCACCTCATGGACGTTTTCGAAATCAACATAGATGTAGTGGGTGTGAGCCATACTTGAAGTGATAGCTAAATCGGTGCCTCAGACTGGGTGCGGACAGTAGTCGATATTCAAATTTGCTATTGCACTGCCTCCCTGAGTGCGGCGACGACCTCGGGGGACTCGATGGCTTTCATGCAGGGGAAATCAATCGGGCACTCGCGGAGAAAGCACGGGCTGCACTCGACTTTGTGTCGCAGCACCACGTGGCCTGGCCCAAGCGGGCCGGTGAGCGCGGGCTCCGTGCTTCCGAAAATCGCGACGGTGCGGATGCCGAGGAGCGCGGCGAGGTGCATCGTGCCGGTGTCGTTCGTGAGCAGCACGTCGCTGGCGCGCAGCCGTGCGATGAGTTGTTCGAGCGAAGTCTGGCCGCAGAGGTTTGTGGCGTTGGCGGGGTGTTTGGCGTGGGTCAGGATTTCGTCGGCGATCCCGCGATCTTTATACGTGCCGACGAGCGTCCATTCACATTCGCGCTCCGCGCTGAACGATTGAATCACCTCCGCAAATCGTTCCGGCAGCCAGCGTTTCGCGCCGCCATATTCCGCGCCGGGGCAGACGGCGATGCGGAGGCTCCCAGTGCGGGCCGTGTGATTCCCGGCGTTTTCAGCGAGCACGATTTCATCACCGATTTCCGCACCGATAAATTCCGCCAGTTTCAAATAGTGATGCACTTGATGCGCGGATTGAGCGTCCTTCTTTTTTTCGCGCAGTATTTGATTGAGAAAAAGCCCGCGCCCTTTGTGCCCCGGATAGCCCACGCGGCGTGGGATTCCTGCGAGCCACGCCTCGAATGCAGTGCGGATGCTGTTCGGAAAAATCACCGCTGCATCGAAGTTGCGTGCGCGCAGTTTGCGAGCGACGCGCCAGGGGTGAAAGAGACTGCGCAGCGAGCGCAGGACTCCGCGTCCGCCCGATGGCTCGTAGGTAATCAGGCCGTCCACTTCCGGCACGAGCCGCCACACATCCGCAAGTTTTTCGGGCGTGAGGATCGTGATGTGCGCGTCGGGTCTTCCATGCTTGATGGCGCGCACGGCGGGCACGGTCATCACGGCGTCGCCGAGCCAGTTTGACGAGCGGATGACGATGCGAAACGGCTGAAGTTTTGCCGCCGCCACCTGCTGCGCGGCAAAGGCGAACAGTTCACCTGAGTCAGTATCCATCGGGCGCTCCGGCGGCTTTGGTGCGACGATTCCGCGCTTGTAAGTCGTGAGCAAAAATTTCGGCTTCGGTGTTTTCCAGCGGTTGTGAACCCAGAACCAATCCTCCGGCTGTCGGCGGATCATCTGCTCCAGCGCACCGTTTAATTTCGCTGTCACCTCACCCGCATTGCGCGATCCAAATTTCACCGACTCCTCGATAACCATGCGCCAGCGGCCAATGCCGTCCGTGTGCATGGCGAGCGGCAGCACCGCCGCGCCCGTGCGCAGCGCAAGCATCGCGGCGAGCGGCGAAGTGCTCGCGAGTCGCCCGAAAAACGGACACCAGACGCCCGCGTCTCCCGCGTGCTGGTCGCTCAAAACACCAACGGCACCACCATTGCGCAGTAACTCGATGGCTGCGCCAAAACCCTCTTTGCGCTCGAATAACGCGAGTCCGCTCATCCCGCGCGCGTTGCGGATGTGAGCGTCGAAAAATGGATTACTCAACCGCTGGAAAATCGTGCCGCTCACGAACGGAAGCGCGAGAGGCACGAGCTGCGCGAGCAGTTCCCAATTACCAATGTGGCTCGTGAGATAAATTGCGCCGCGCTTCTCGCGCACGAGCTGCTCAGCGATCTCGATTCCGCTCACATCCACCAGCGCGCGGATATTATCTGGTGAAAGACGCGCGATTTTTTCTGCGGCAAAAAGATTTCCGACGAGCGTGGTGAAGTGCTGCCGCGCCAGCGCCCGCCTTGAGCGCAGCGGGCGTTCGGGAAACGCGATGCCGATATTTTTTAATGCGATGCCGCGATATTTTGGCAGCAGCCAATAGCCGAGCCAGCCGAGTGCGCGCCCTAGGTGAATCCCCCAGCGCAATGGCAGCAGCGCGATGCAAAACCCGAGCGCGCGATAGAGCCGGAAGGTGAGCCAATCCATCATTTCTTTTTCCAAAACATCGTGCGGAACGGATGCTCGTCCGTGAGATTTCCCTGCAAGCCGCCAAGGCGTTCACCATCGTAAAACATCACCACGACGTAATTAAAAAACGGCACGATGGGCACTTCATCGCGGACGAGCATCGTCTCGGCCTTTCGGAAAAGTGCGAACCGCTTTTGCTGGTCGGCTTCCTGGCCGGCGCTGCGGATGATTTCGTCATACGTCTTGTTGCTCCAGCCGCAGTTGTTGTTGCCGCCGCCGGTCATGAACATATCGAGGAAAGTGTTCGGGTCCTTGTAATCGCCGACCCACGACGAGCGGCAAAAATCGTAATCCAGCGAGCTGAGCGAATTCAAATACACGGCCCATTCCTTCTTGATGAGTTGAATGGAAATGCCGAGTTCGCGCTTGAACATCGTCTGCAATTCCACGGCGATCTTTTCGTCCGTCTCCGTCTTGTTGGTGTAAAGATAATGCACCACAGGAAAACCCGCGCCGCCCGGATAGCCCGCCTCGGCGAGCAGCTTGCGGGCTTGTTCCGCATCGCGACCGAGACCGGCTGGAGGCTGGTAGCCCGCTGTGCCCGGCGGGACGAACGCATCGGCCACCACCTCGCCGGCCTTCGTGACTTTTTCCGTGAGGAGCCCCTTGTCCACCACGAGTCCGAAAGCTTTTCGCACGCGCACGTCGTCGAACGGTTTTCGCGTCACATTGAAGCGCATGAAGTAAGTCGCGAGGATGGACGACGCGTGATAATCGGGCCGTTTTTTCAGTTCATCAATCAGCGACGTGGGCACCATGGATTTGTCGAGGATCAGATCGGCGAGGCCGTTGCTGTAGAAATTGAAAGCGGTGTTTGCCGATGGTGACGGCAGCAGATCCACGCTGCTCATTTTCACATTCGCCACATCCCAATAGTGCGGATTGCGAACGAGCCGGATGCGATCATTCAGCTTCCACTCCGTGAGCAGGAACGCGCCGTTGTTCACGATTTTTCCGGGCCGCAGCCACGACACTTTGTTGTTTTCCGCCGCCTCCACCGTCGCGCGATGCACTGGCATGAGCGTGTAAAATGCGCATAGATCCAAAAAGAACGGTGTCGGGTTGTTCAGCTCGACGATGAAAGTGAGGTCGTCCGGCGCGGCGATGGCCACGGTGCTTTCCGCAGGACGCGAAGCATTATCCTTCGCTTCGCCGAACGCCTCCGCGCCACGGATGTAATAGAGCTGATATTTGTATTCCGCCTCCGGTTCGCGCAGCGTGCGCAGCCACGACCACAGAAAATCGCGCGCCGTGATCGGCTCGCCGTTGCTCCACTTTGCGTTCGTGCGGAGGTGAAAAGTGTAGTGCTTTCCATCGGGCGAAATCTCCCACTTCTCCGCCACGCCCGGCTCGGCTTCGCCCTCTTGATTGGTGCGCGTGAGTCCCTCGAAAAGCGAATTCGCCACGCGTCCCTCGGGCTGTCCGCGAATTTTCGCCGGGTCAATCGTGTCCGGCTCCGCACCGTTGATCGCCACCAACTCCGCGCGATCGGCCTGACGACCGCACGCGGAGAAAAAAGCGACGAGCAAACAGAGGAGAAAATATTTCACTATCGCGCAGGCTGCACAAAGTGCGCGCCGGTTGCCAGCGTGGAGCGCGCTTGCTTCCACTCCACTCTGCCGCGCATCCTCCGCGTCCGCATGATTGCCACCGACGGACTCACCAAACTTTATGGCGACTTCGCCGCTGTGCGCGAACTCAGCTTCGCTGTGCGCCCCGGCGAAGTCATGGGCCTCGTCGGCCCGAACGGCGCTGGAAAAACGACCACGCTCCGCTGCCTCGCCGGCATCATTCCGCCTACGCACGGCACCGTGATCGTCGGCGGCTACGACATGGCCGTGGACCCGCTCGAAGCGAAGGGGGAGCTGGCGTTTTTCGCCGATGAGCCGCGCCTCTTCGACTACCTCACCGTGCGTCAGCATCTCGAATTTACCGCCCGACTTTATAAAACAAAAGACGCCGCCGCGCGTAGCAACGAATTGCTCGACTTGCTCGAACTCAAAGACAAAGCCGACCAGCTTCCCGCCGAACTTTCGCGCGGCATGAAACAAAAAGTCGCCCTCGCGTGCGGCTTTCTTCATCGCCCGCAGGTGATGTTTTTCGACGAACCGCTCACCGGCCTCGACCCGCTCGCCATTCGCCGCACCAAAGACCTCATCGTGCAGCAGGCGAAACAGGGCGTCGCCATTCTCATCAGCTCGCATCTTTTGCATCTGCTCGAAGAAGTGTGCTCGCACGTCCTCATCCTCAAGCGCGGCGAAAAGATCGCCTACGGCACGCTCGCGCAAATCCGTTCGCAGTTCAGCGCCGATGGAAAAGACGCGACGCTCGAGGAAATTTTCATCCGACTCGTGGGCGAGGATGCGGGGAAATGAACTCCGCCCTTCGCTATCTCCTCGCGCGCTCGTTCGTGAACAGCCTGCTCACGCGATTGCGCCGACTGCGGCAGCCGAAGTATCTTTTGGGCGCGTTCATCGGCGGAGCTTACTTCTATTTTTACTTCTACCGTTTTCTTTTTCGCGGTGGTGCGCAGATGAATGGACGCGGGCCTGCGCTGATCCCCGATGCGTTCTGGCCGGAAGTCGGCGCTGCAATTTTGCTCCTCGCCACGCTGCTGCTTTCGTGGGTGATGCCGGCCTCGCGCGCAGCGATTGGTTTTACCGAGGCGGAGATCGCATTCCTTTTTCCAGCGCCCATCTCGCGCCGCACGCTCATCATCCACAAACTGCTCAAGTCCCAGCTCGCGCTGCTGATCGTTTCCGCGCTCTTCACGATCATCACCGGGCGGTTTCGCGCTGGAAATGAGGCGTGGTTCCGCATGGGCGGATGGTGGATTATTCTCAACACCCTTTCCATGCACCGCGTCGGCGCATCGTTTGCGCTCCAGCGATTGCGCGAGCGCGGCATGGCGGATTGGAGCCGCCGCGCTGCCGCACTGTTCGCGCTCGCCGTGCTCATCGTCGGCGCAGAAATGACGCGGCGCTCGCTGCCATCCATCAATCCCCGAGGGGTGCCAGACATCTCCGGCTTCCTCGCGCAACTCACGCACACCGGCCCGCTGCCCTACGTGCTTGCGCCATTTAAATGGATCGTCGCGCCGTATTTTACACACAGCGCCGCCGCGTTTCTCGCCGCGCTCGCGCCTGCGTTTGGTATGATGGCGCTGCATTTCCTGTGGGTTATCCGCGCCGATGTTTCGTTCGAGGACGCCTCCATCGCCGCCGCGCAGAAACGCGCCGCCTTCCTCACCGCGCACCGCAAAGGCGAGATGCGCCTCACCGGCAAATCCGCCAAATCCAAAACCCCGCTCTGGCGCTTGCGCCCCACCGGTTTTGCGCCGTTCGCATTTTTGTGGAAATCGCTCCTCAAATTCGGCGGACGCCGCGCCCTCGGATTTTGGGCGATCTTCTTCGCCGCCCTCGGCGCGGGCGCTTGGTTCATCCACGAAAACAGCGGCCAGCAACTCCCCTCCGCGCTCGTCGCCACATCGGCCATCGTCGGCATTGGTTGCTACGCAGCCGTGCTTTTCAGCCTCATCATCGTCGGGCAAAACGCCACCGCCCAGCTCCGGCAGGGAATGGCCGCGATGGACTTGCTGAAAACCTATCCCATCCCCGGCTGGCAACTCGCCCTCGGCGAACTCCTCGGCCCCCTCGTCCTCGGCACACTTTTGCAATGGGCCGCACTCAGCATCGGCGCAGTGCTCGCCACATCACTCCTCGCACAAATCCACGGCGCACAACTCATCATCACACTTAGCGCGTGCGCGCTCGGCGTCGTTTTGCCAGCGCTGAATGTCTCCATGTCCATTCTCCCCAGCGCCGCCGCGCTCTACTTCCCCGGCTGGTTTCGCCCGCAGGAAGCCGCCACGCCCGGCATCGAAAACACCGGCCTCCGACTCATCGTCGGCATCAGCCAGTTCCTCGCCGTAGCCGCCGCCCTTTTACCAGCGGTCTTCTTCGCCGGCTGCGCATGGTTTGCTGCGGGAAAATGGGGAGCCCACTTCCAATCGCAAGCCGTCGCCGCCATCGGCACAGCCACCTTCGTCCTCGCCCTCGAAGTCGCCCTCGGCATCGCCTGGCTCGGCTCGCTCTACGATGAATACGACGGCAGCAGCGAGTGAGGTGAAAGTAGTTCACGGCTTCAGCCGGCCCAGCGTGACACTCGAAGGCAGCACCCGAAATTTCCGCACAACACCTTTTTGCGACATGCAGACATCGCCCACGACGCAGACGAGACGACCGCCGGGAACGAGGATGCGAAGGACTTCGGCCCAGACTTTATTCAGTTCCGGCGATGAAAGTTTCGTAGTCGGCGATGCGCCCCATTTGATCGGGGTGCTCGTTGTATCGCTTGAGACTCCAGTAGGGCGATGAAGCGGAGATTCCTCCCGTCTCTCGGGTAACACTTAACTTTTGGCTCACGGCGCCATCAGCGTGACGACCGCAATCGTCTCGCCATCCAGCGACGTGAACTCGACCTCGTAGCCCGCTGCGTGCCGATGCACCAGCACCGCCGTGCCGATGTCGCCCGCGCTCAAGCCGTGTTCCGGCAGGTCGCACGTCAGAATTACATCATCCAGTTCGTTGATCGGTTTCACGCGGCCACGGGTTCGTGTTTCAAGACCAGCAATTCGGCGCGCTTCACCTCGGTGAGCGCGAACGTGCGGCCTTCTGGATCGAGAAACTCGACCTCGAAAACTTCGGGCGAAAAGACCTCGACCACGGTTCCCACATGACCGCTCACCAAACCCTCCGCCGGCTTGTCCACCAGCAGGGCGACGACATCCAGAAGTTTGACGGTTTTGTTTCGCATGGTCGTTTTCATAGCACGTAGCAGGTGATAAGGCGAGGCACAGTTTCACCGGGCCGGACATTCCAGACGCTCCGCACTCGTGCCTCCAGCCCGTCTTTCGCGAGGGGAAAATCCAGGACGTATCTCTGCCCGAACGCGGTGTTCCTGCCGCGCACACATTCGTGGCAGAGCGCGGCGTCGAGCAGGCTCTCGCGGAGCCAGTCCGCATCGTCCGCGCCGATCCCGAGCGCGGCGGCAAAGACGCAGGCCTTGTGCTTGCCTTCCTCGTGCATGGCATCGAGCGAGTAATCGCGGAGCTTCGCGATCACCACGATGGCTTGTTCCGCGTTCGGTAGTTTCATGGCTTGGCTTGGATGAGGGCGGTTTCCTCGGGCGTCAGGCCGTAGAGGCGGAAGACTTGGGTGTCGATCTCGGCTTCCAGCGCGGCCACCGTCACGGCCACGGTGCGATCCAGAAGTTCTTTGGAGCGGGCTTTCACGAGGTGGCGGGGGTGAAGGCTTCTTTGAGGACGGCTTGGAGGAGGTGGGCGGCGTGGGTGCGCGTGTGCGCGATCTCCGCCGCCAGCAATCGGCTGCTCCCCAGCAGCGCCGCCACTCGCGCCACGATCGCCGCTTGCTCCGCCAGCGGCGGGAGCGGGATGACGAACGATTTGATTTCACCAACATTGATGTGCGGCGCACATCCGCCGAGCGTTGATTCATCGGCAATCTTGGTGACGTGAGGCGAATTCAACATGAGTTCCAGAAACGCGGCGGAGGTTGGATGATGCGGACGCAAAAGCATCATTCGCTGACCCAAGCATAATTTTTCTCCCGCTGGAATTCGGCACGCAATTCCGAGGATGCCACCTTCTCGGCTGTAAAGAATATCGTCCGGCTTCGGAACGAGACGTTCAACGCGTTCGGCATACGTCTGCCGCGAAACGTAAAACCTCTGGGATAGATCGAGGTGAAAGCGCCGAAACTGGCCCGTCTTCGCACAAGTCATTCCTGAATCTGTCCATTGGGGCGTTGAGTGCGGACAATCAACAATCACCAGAGTTGCATTCACAATCCGACACCACTCCCAGGTTTTCGGGATGGCGAAGGGGATTTCTTCGGGGGTGATTTTGGGCAGGGGCTTTTCGGGGCGGAGTTGCTTGGCGGCGATGA
>JAYUIF010000064.1:0-5692 GCA_043766295.1 Spartobacteria bacterium
TTGCAAGAATAAGGAGCGAACACATGAAAGCAATACCAACTATCCCATTACATCGGTATCATACGATTTCTACAATCACGCTGCTGGAAATAATGGCGCGTAGCGCCAGCCACTACGGTAGCCGTGTGCAAGGAGCGCAGCGACGCAGCCCACGGATCGCCGGAGCAATCCATGCACCGCGTATGCGGTGCGACAAACGGTGGCGCGTGCATGGTCGCGCCGACTACGCGGCGCTGGCCGTTTCTGTTTTCATCCGTGGGTTTCGCTGTGCTTCACCCACGGCTACCGTAGTGGCTGACGCTACGCGCCAAATGGCGACCAGACTGTAGAAATCGCCCAAATCGTAAATAGCGCGTGTCATCCGTGGTTCCTCATCGGATCGCATCCGAAGACACGGCGGATTTTCAGCGGTGGCTAGTTTCCGTGGGCGAGGCAGGCGGCGATGAATCCTTTGAAGAGCGGATGCGGCGCGTTGGGCTTGCTTTGAAATTCCGGGTGATACTGGCAGGCGAGGAACCACGGGTGGTCGCGCAGCTCGATGAGTTCCACGAGTTTTCCATCGGGCGAGGTGCCTGCGATGACGAAACCTGCGGCCTCCATACTCTCGCGATATTCCTGATTGAATTCGTAGCGGTGGCGATGGCGCTCGCGGATTTCGACACGCCCGTAAGTCTTCGCCGCCTTCGTGTCTTCGCGGATCACCGTGGGCCATGTGCCGAGGCGCATCGTGGCTCCTTTGCGGCTCACTTTTTTCTGCTCGGGCAATAAATCAATCACCGGATGCGGCGACTTCACATCGAACTCGGTGCTGTTCGCGCCTTCGAGTTTCATGACGTTGCGTGCAAATTCAATGGTGGCGATTTGCATCCCGAGGCAGAGGCCGAGATAGGGCGTGCTGCTTTCGCGGGCGAATTGCGCGGCGAGGATTTTCCCCTCGGTGCCGCGCTCGCCAAAGCCACCGGGAACGAGCACTCCGGCGACATCGTGCAGACGCTCGGTGAGATTTTCTTTCTCCAAAAACTCGGCGTCCACCTCGACAATGTCGGCCTTGCAATCGAGCGATGCGGCGGCGTGGTAAATGGATTCGTAGATGCTTTTGTAGGCGTCTTTGTGATCGAGATATTTTCCGACGATGGCGATGCGGACGCGCTTTTTCGGATTCACCATGCGCTTCACGAAACGCTGCCAGTCGCTCATGTCGGCGGGCGCAGTCTGGATGCCGAGACGCTGGCAGACGACTTCGTCGAGCTTCTCCTGCTGGAGGAGAAGCGGTGCGCGGTAGATGGTGTCGTCAATGTCGCGGCCTTCGATGACGGCATTGAGCGGGACGTTGCAAAAGACGGAAAGTTTGCGCCGCACTTCCTCGCCCAGCGCGTGCTCGGTGCGGCAGAGGAGCACGTCCGGCTGGAGGCCGATCTCGCGAAGCTTGGCGATGCTTTGTTGCGAAGGTTTCGTTTTCAGTTCGCCTGCAGCCTTGATGAAAGGAACGAGGGTGACGTGCATGATGAGGACGTTTTCACCACCGACTTCCTGGATGAATTGGCGGATCGCTTCGAGGAAAGGCAGCCCTTCGATGTCGCCGACGGTGCCGCCGATTTCGGTGATGAGCACATCGCACGGCTGCTCTTTTCCGAGTTGGTAAATGCGGCGTTTAATTTCGTCGGTGACGTGCGGAATCACCTGCACGGTCTTGCCGAGATAATTGCCAGCGCGCTCGTTTTTGATCACCGATTCATACACCTGCCCGCTCGATGAGCTGTTCGATTTTGAAAGCAGACAACCGGTGAACCGCTCGTAGTGGCCGAGGTCCAGATCGCACTCCGCACCATCGTCGAGCACATACACTTCGCCGTGCTCGAAGGGGTTCATCGTGCCGGGGTCCACGTTGAGATACGGATCGAGTTTCTGCATCGTGACTTTGAGTCCGCGATGTTCGAGCAGCGTTCCGAGCGATGCGGCGGCCAGCCCTTTTCCCAAGGAACTGACGACGCCGCCGGTGACGAAAATATATTTCATGTTGGTAGGAAAATGACGGTCTTACTTCTTCTTCAATAGCGCTTCCAGCAACGGTGTCACGGCCTCGGCATCCGCCGGTGTGTCCACGCCCACGCTGAGGTGTTTCACTTGGACGACGCGGATTTTCACGCCGTTTTCCAGCGCGCGGAGTTGTTCGAGAGACTCGGCCATTTCGAGCAGAGTCGGCTTCCACGCGACGAATTGAAACAACAGTTTCAGCGTGTAACCGTAAATGCCCTGGTGACGCAGAAAACGCAGGCCGGGCGTTTCATTTCGCACGAAAGGAATCGGCGAGCGCGAAAAATAAAGTGCGTCGCCCGCGCGATCCACGACGACTTTCACGGCGTTGGGATTCGCCACATCGTCGCCGGGCTCGAAGACGCTCGCCGAAGTAATCATCGCAATGTCGCGGGATGCGGCCATCGCTTTTGCCAGCTTGGTGATCGTGCCGGGGTCCACGAGCGGCTCGTCGCCCTGCACGTTGATGACGTGCGTGAAGCCCGTGAGCTTCTTCGCGACTTCGGCCACGCGATCCGTGCCGCTGCGACATTTTGCGGAAGTGAGCGCGACCTCCGCGCCGAAGGCAAACGCAGCCTCGGCGATCCGAATATCTTCCGTCGCGATGATGACGCGCTCGACGCCCTTCGCCCGCGAGCAACGCTCCCACACATGCTGGATCATCGGCTTTCCAGCGAGGGGGAAAAGTGGCTTCCCCGGAAAGCGGGTCGAAGCAAAACGAGCGGGAATGACGACTGCGATCTTAGCTGGCACCCGAATCTCGTAAGATGAAGTTCACCGCGTCGGCAAGGTCTTTGGCAACAAAGTGCGCGCTCCCCTGCTCCGCCTCCGCGCCGATGCCCGTCAAAACAAGCACCGCACGCGCCCCCGCCGCACGTCCCGCGAGCAGATCGCCCTCGCGGTCGCCGATCATCCACGAGCGCGCAAGATCGAGTCCGTGCTCCGCCGCCGCCTCGCGCAACATCCCCGCGCCCGGTTTTCGACGCTCCGTCGCCGTGTCCGGATGCTCCGGGCAAAAATACGTCGCATCGAGCAGCCCCGGCCCCAGCAATTCCACGAGCCGCGCATGGACGCCCTCGTATTCCTCCACCGTGAAATGCCCGCGCCCGATCCCGCTTTGGTTCGTCACAATCACCAGCCGAAACCCCGCATCCTTCAGCCGCCGCAGCGCCTCCGAAACGCCCGGATACAATCGCACATGATCCGGATCAGCGATGTATCCCACATCCTCCATCAACGTCCCATCGCGATCCAAAAATACGGCTGGTTGCTTCATTGGCGGAAAATTGCGCGGCCCACAGCAATCCGTCGAGCCGCTTTCACTGATTGAACCGCAGAGAAGATTTTTTGTCCGCAGATTGCGCAGATTTCGCAGATGCCGTTGCTTTTTTAACCACGGATGAGGCGGATGTTCACGGATGGGGATTGTGTTTATCGGTGTTTTCTTAGCCGGAACGATACAGATGGAAGTATGTGACAGGATACGAACGGTGTGTGCGGGGTAGCGCCTGCGCCCTCGCAGGCTGCGTCCCCGGCGCCCTCGCCGGGGCGACGTTTGCGGGCGCATTTGGTGGGGACAGCGTCCAGTCTTTCGGGCGTGGGTTCGCAAGCTCACGCGGTTCATTGTCGGCGAGGGCGCCGACAACAACACGCGAGGGCGCGTATGCTACCCCGCACACACAACACGCAATTTCTAACTGCATCGTTCCGGCTGAGGAAGGCAGGAAGCGATTTATGATTTACGATTTGGGGGTGGGGTGCTCTGATTTTTACCACCAAGACACCAAGACACGAAGGAGGAATGGATGGGAAAGCGCATTTTTAATTAGGAAGCCATGAAACCATGAAGGGGAATTCCTGGCCTCCTGGCTTCCTGCTTCTCCAATGATCCAATTGAGGCACCGCCCAAATCGTAAATCATCAATCATAAATTGCGCGCTGGTGGTGAATACCCGAACGTCGCGATTGAGGGCCAAAGGCCCGGTTCCATACCAGCCTTGGGCAACGCCCAAGGTCGGCATACACAAAGGGACAAAGGGCTGAAAGCCCGGCACCATTTTGTGCGATGGGATAGACGGATGGATCGGGCTTTCAGCCCTCTTGCCATCTTTGGTTTCAAACCTAGGCCGACGCTCGTTCCTCGCTTTGGCCTAGGCTGGTATGAGCAGGGCCGTTGGCCCACAATCATCGCTTTTCTTCGCTGATGCGGCTAACTGTTTTTTCACCACCAAGACACCAAGACTCAAAGGGGATGGACGTTAAAACACACCGCTTCGTGTCCTTTGTGTCTTGGTGTCTTGGTGGTGAATCTGCGCAGGGGCAGCAGGCGGGACGCCCGCTTGCCGTCACAGCCGGGACGGGCTGTGTTCCCTCCGCATGGGGGCACGGAAAAGGCGGGGAGGCTTTGTAGCGTCCCCGCCTGTGTTTCTGTCGAGCTTTTGCTTACGCGTTGCGGCGGCGGCGCACTCCGAGGAGCAGGCCGAGACCACCGAGGAGCGAGACCACTGCGCACGGAATACCGACCCAACGCCGCCGGTCCTATGTAGCGGAGAGAGGCATTGGCACGTTGCGAAGAGAATCCAGAATCACAGCGCCGCCAGTTCTTCCGCCAACAGCCGTAACGAGATCGCCTCTACTCCCTTTGCGAGCGGGTAGCGTTCGCTGCCAGCATGGACGACGAATGCCTTCCCCGGCCTTAAGTCCTCCAGCGAGTGATAAAATCCCCGCTCTGGTTTTGCAGTCAGACCACGTTTGATCTCGATGGCCCACAAGCCGTGTTTACCGCCGATATCCAAAACCAAATCCACCTCCGCACCGGCGGCGGTGGCATAAAAACCCGCATGCGTTCGCTCCGGCGCATTTGCGAGTAACGTTTCTATAACGAATCCCTCCCAACTTTTTCCGACAACCGGATGCCCGGCCAGTTCGTTCAAATCACCAATGCCGAGCAATGCATGCAGCAGCCCGCTATCGCGCACATAGGTTTTTGGCGATTTCACCAGACGCTTTCCGACGTTGGCCATGTATGGCGTCAGACGGCGCACGAGCAGCAAATCAACTAGCAGGCTGATATAGCTCGTCACCGTCGGTGCACTCACCGAAAGCCCGCCCGCCAATTTCGAAGCATTCAGCAAAGTGCCCTGATTGTGTGCCAGCATCGTCCAGAGTCGCTCCAGCGTCTCGGCAGGAATACGCGGCCCAAACTGTGGCACATCGCGCTCCAAATATGTCCGGATAAACCCACTCCGATGACAGAAACTATCCGCATCATTCCTTGCGAGAAAACTGTCAGGAAACCCACCACGCAGCCACAAACGGTCCACCGCCTTCACATCGTCATTGATTTCCAAAGCATGGAGCGGCCCGAGATCCACATACTCGATTCTCCCCGCCAGGCTCTCGCCCGACTGACGCAATAAATCTATCGAGGCAGACCCCAACACCAAAAACCTCCCCGTGCGTCTATCCTTCCGCCGCCCCTGGTCAATCAGCCCACGTAGTGTCTGGAACAATTCTGGCACCCGATGAATCTCATCGAGTATCACAAGCTTGTCTTCCTGACTGCGCAGAAAAAGCTCTGGATCCGTCAGCTTGTCGCGGTCAGTTTTCGACTCAAGATCGAGATAAACGGACGGCCTCGTCTCCGCCAGTTGATGGG
>JAYUIF010000065.1:0-2322 GCA_043766295.1 Spartobacteria bacterium
GCTGCCGAACTGAGCTGAATCACACGGCAGATTGAGCGCGCCGAAGCCGTTCTCGAACAGGAACAGTCGCGAGTTACCAGCCATGAGTGCGGCCACCGAACCGAGCGCCGTATGCATGAAGGCCCGCGTGCGTTGCGTGCTCTCGAAGCCTTCAAGTTCATGCCGTTGCTTGTCTGGAAAGCCGTAGCTCATGCCGACGTGCTCGATGCGGCGGGGGAACTGTTCGCGCAATTCGGCGACCTGCGATTCCTGTCCGGCAGCAATGCGGCTGTGAGTCTGGCCCGAGACGAGAAGGCCCATGCCGCCCGTTCGCGCGAGCCATTGCAACGCTCCCGCGAGCGAATCGAGACCGCCGCTGAAAAGCGAAGTCCACGCGATTTCCGGTCCGCGCATTTTGGTAAAATGCCGCTGCCGTTCCGCATCAAACTCAGCACGCCCCGGCAGAAACTCGAACGTCCAGTCATCTTCGGTCAGGAACTCCAAAACTTGAGCGAGCGCTTCTTCCGCCTTCGCCCAGACATCCACATCGCTGACTGGAATCTCCAAGTGAATCCGCCGCCGCCAGTGCGCCGGGCCGCTCATGCCATACGGGTATCGCGGAGCGCAGCGGTCTGCGAGATAGATGGCCACGGCGAGCCAGATGAAATCCGCCTCCAGTCCGCCAAGCGGCCTGCGCGCCTGCTTTGCGAGTGTGCTCAAGTCGGCGTTAAATGCCACACCACAAACATCCGGTGCGACTCGTAACGCAGGCGTGGTCGTCCGGTCGAAAGTCCACTGATCGCTGAAACGAAACCGATAGACGGGCCGCGAGTCTCCGGGCTTCGTTCTGGCCGACTTGCGAGGAACGTTCTTACAGCTTCCGAGGGTGGCGAAAAAAGTCGTTTCCATAGTTTGTTCCTCAGATTTCCTCGTTGTTCAGGCTTTCCGCCGAGTGCGTCACGGGTGCGACCTTGGCCGCTCTGGCGGGCAATCCTTTCAGAGAGCAATTTAACATTCGGGCGGTCAAATCGGACGTGAAAAACGCCTGAGCAAGTTTCGATTTGATTGACCCAATAATCGCGTGGCTTGCAGCTAGGTTCTGCGTGCGGTTTCGCGCCAAGTATCCGGTCATACCATCACAGCACCGGCTCTGGGCAAAATGCACGAGGAGCTGCTCCGCCGCTTGCTGACGCGACAACGTAATCCCTTCGGAAATGGCGGTGAGACCAATTATTTTAGCCGCATTTGCAAAGTGCCCAGTGAGTGGCGAGTCAACGTGATTTCGTTGAATCGCATCCACGCCTGCCAGCAACTGCTGGCCGTTGTTTCCAACACACGCGACCACCAGAAGATCCACAGCCGCGGAAAATGCGGGCGCTCCGCCATCACGCCTGATGTCGAGTTCCACTCCGCGCATGACGCACTCCGCGACATCCGCATCGTCAGCGCCGTCACGCGCCATCGTGTAGGCTCTGCCGTAGCAAGGCCTCGTTCTTCCAAAATCTGCTCCGTCGGTTGGCATGGATAAATGATGACATAGTCTCAAGTTACGTCAACAATAAATCTGACATTGTCATATTATGTGCTCGTCGGCGCACGAGGCGGCAGTGGAAATATGGGGAGTTGTCGCTGTGATGGGCGGCGGTTCGAGTGAGCGGGAGATTTTCGCGTCCCGACAATAATTTCGTGCGCGGGCTGATTCACTCATTTTGAAAACGCATGTCTTCCAGTGAAATGACACACCTGAACCGTGAACGATGAACCCGATGCCGCACTCATCCACGCCGCACTGCGCTTAGAGCCGTGGCGCGCGACCTCGCGCGGGCAGTTTCACGCGGGGCTTTTGCGTGCCTGCGCGACTGTTTATTGCAGGATTGGCGACGCGCCTTTCAAAAATTTCAGCGCGAAGAGCAGGCCGCCGGGGACGAGTTCGTAGAGCGCGGCGTCGTGGAAAAGGATGACGTACTGCCGCAGCTCGTAGCCGCACACGGCGGCGATGAGCACGCCGAGCGCGAGCGGCTGGCGCGGGCCGAAACGCTGCGTGAGCTGCGCGAGCTGGGCAACCGCGAGCAGGCGCAGCGGCATGTCCCAGATGGTCGTGTAGCGCAGGTTCATGCCGTACTTCACATTGCACATGAGCACGTAGCTGCAGGCCATGAAGGCCGCGAGATAGAGCAGCGGACGGCTTTCGCGGGCCGTGGAAAAAAAACCGCCGATGGCGAGGATGAGCACGACCGGACTGACCAGCATGTAGTCCACGAAGTAGCGGTACCACGGCCCGTCGCCGGTGCGGATGGCGTAGTCGAGCGTCTGCGCTTTCGCGACGAGCAGCTTGTAGATGTG
>JAYUIF010000066.1:0-5674 GCA_043766295.1 Spartobacteria bacterium
GCCGCCGCCAAAGCGCTCGCCGCCAAGACCTACGAGTTCTCCGACTTCCTCGTGAACAAGCTCGGCGTGCGCGATGTGGGCGCGCGTTTCGAGGGCCGCGTGACCTTTCACGACGGTTGCCACGGCCTCCGCGAACTCGGCATCAAGTCCGCCCCGCGCGAACTCCTCCGCGCGGTGAAGGGCCTCGAACTCGTCGAGATGGGCGAAGGCGAGGCCTGCTGCGGATTTGGCGGAATGTTCGCCGTGAAATTCCCGCAGATCTCCACCGCGATGGCCGAGGTGAAGTGCAACTCCATCCTCGAAACCGGCGTCGAAACCGTGGTCAGCAACGACTCGAGCTGCCTCATGCAGATCCAAGGCTGGCTCGACAAGAACGGCACGCGCGTGGTGAAAAGCCTGCACCTCGCCGAAGTCCTCGTGCAGCAGGGGTGATGCGGGCGCAGGCCCCGTGTGTCCTTGCGTCAAAGGGCGTGGCCCTTTCCAAAACCCGGCCGCCCTGCACGACGGTCACTATTCGCGCAAAAGCGCCGCCTTCGTCTCGGGGTCGAGCAGCGCAGTGGTGGTAATCCATTGTCGCGCAGCCGCCGGCTCGCCGCTCTTCCAGCGCCCCGCCAAATTCCTGAGCGCTATATGGCGTTCGTTCGCGTTGCTGATCGTGGCCGCCCACGCCAGTGCGCCTTGGGTGTCGGCATCGGTGACTTGATAGGCGAATTCGCTGATCGCCTTGTCGCGCGCCGGGCCGAACGGGAGACGGTCCATCCACGCCGCGGCGGCGGCGGGATCGTGCATCGCCCAGTGCTGCGCGACTGTCCCAAAGACTTCGATGCGGGTCGCATCCTCGGGCAATTGGACGGCCCATGCGGCGGCGGCCACAGGCGCGGTGTTCGCCCAAAATACGGCGAGAGTGGTGCTGGCGCTGCGCCGGCTTTCGGCTGGGAAGTTCGTTTTGATGAGTTCGGCGGCGCGCTGTGGATCGGTCTGGGCGAGATGCTCGATGCCTTCCACAGCCAGGTCTTCGCGGTTTTTTCCGGGAGGGAGCGCGAGCGCCCACGCCAGCGCTTCCCCCGGCGCTGCCTCGGCCCAAACAGAAAACGGTTCTTTCAAGGTGTTCTTCTTCTCGGTCGGCGGTGTGTTGACCAGGAGCCAATTCAGCGCCGCGGCTGGATCGTCCTGCGCCCAAGCTTTTCCGATGGCGGCGAAGGCCCCCTGCTGCCCTTTGATGTCCGGAAGTGCAGAGGCCCAGGCGATGGCCGCCTTCACGTCGGTCTGCGCCATGCGAAAAGCCAGAGGCATCTCCCAGCCATTCCGCCCATTGGACGGGAGCAGAGCGTAGAGTTTTCCGGAAAGCTGTGGATCGCTCGTGACGTTCCGATTGCGGAGCAGGTCGCCGATCGCATCGGAGCGGTCACGACCCTCGGGAAGTTGGTCGAGCAGTTCGAGCGCGGCGGGGATGTCGTTGCGACCGAGCTTTCCCACAGCCCTCGCCATGGCGGAATTCCGCTCCTCGCCGGCCGGCAGCGTCGCCAGCCAGGCCCGCATGGCGGCCGGAGCCGCGGTCGCCCATTGCTGCAACGCGCCATCCGTGACGGCTCGGCTGATGTCGGCGATGCCAAGCCCTTTCGCATAGGCCAAAGCCGCCAGCGGATCGAATTGGGCCCAGCGTTTGCCCAGCGCGAGGGCGACTTGTCGGCGGTCACTCTGCGGCAGCCAGCGCACCTGCGCGAGGGCGGCTTCGCTGTCCGCCGGCCCGAGCCGGTCGATGATCGCATGCAGCCGACGCAGGCCGTCCCATTCATCGATCCCGTACAGCGCACTGCGCACCTTCGTCAAAAATCCCACCGCCGTTTCCACCACATGCGCGCCGCTTTCCTGACCTGCAATCGCCTCCGGCTCCTCGTCCGCCGCGGTGGCGGCCGGGGTGCTCGCGGGAACGGTAACGACGTGTGTGACGGACGCGAAGCCTGTGGCGGGCGAAGGCGGCGCGCCCCGCAGGAGCCAGCCACCCACAGCGCCGGTCAAAAAGCAGCCCGCCCCGAGAGCGAGGAGGCCGTGTAAGCGTGACGTAGCCATGCGACGCGATGATACCCGCTTCGCACCCGCAGACAAGCCACCCCGCCCCACCGTGGTACAAAGCCGGCACCTCGCGGAAATTCTCGTGCACTAGTGAGGCCGCGCGGTTCAGTATTCCGCGATGAACCCGAAGCTCCTCCCAGTCCTCCTCTTTTTCGCTGTCACCCCGCTTTTCCCCAGCACGGCGCAGGACCCGCCCGCGCCGGTAAAACCCACCGCACCGAAGCCCATCGATAACACGCCCGCGGCCCCGGAAGTTTTGCCTGGCAAGGGGCTCGCCGAACACGATTTCTTTTACGCGGGCGAGGCGAAGGATCGGAAGATGTACATCGTGCGGAAAGGCGCGGTCGTCTGGTCCTATGACGACCCCGAAGGCAAAGGCGAAATCAGCGATGCTGTGCTGCTCTCGAATGGCAACGTGGCCCTCGCCCACCAGTTCGCGGTGAAGGTCATCTCGCCGGAGAAAAAGGTGCTGTGGAACTACGACGCGCCGGCGGGCACCGAGATCCACACCGTCCAGATGATCGGGAAAGATCATGTCCTTTTCATCCAGAACGGCGACCCGGCGATGGTCAAGGTCGTCAACATTACCACCGGCGAAACGCGCAAGGAATTCCCCATCCCGGTGCGCAATCCGAAGAGCGTGCACGGGCAGTTCCGCCACGCACGGCTGACCGCGGCGGGCACGCTGCTCGTGGCGCACATGGATTTCGGCAAGGTCTGCGAATACAACGCCGACGGACGCGAAATCTGGTCCTTTCCCGCCGACGGCGCATGGGGCGTGGAGCCGCTGAAAAACGGCAACGTGCTTATCACCGACAAGCGCGGCACCCGCGAAGTGACAAAGCGCGGCGACACCGTCTGGGCCTACGCGAAAACCGACTTGCCCGACTACAAACTCGCGAACTTGCAGCTCGCGTGGCGTCTGCCCAATGGAAACACGCTCATCAACAACTGGTTCAACCAATGGAACTCGAAGCTGGATCCCGCCAATGCTCCCGTGCAGGCGCTCGAACTCACGCCGGACAAGAAAGTGGTCTGGGCGCTGCGCTCCTGGACCGAGCCCAACCTCGGTCCAGCCACGACCATCCAAATCCTCGACGAACCCGACGCCCCGGAAAACGTGAGCTTCGGCGACATCAAGTAAAAGAGCCCGTCCGGCTACTTGTGAGGTCGTTTGGCCTTTTTCCTTTTCACAGCAAGTCGCTTTGGCGGGCGTGAGTTTGGGTTCGCGGACAAACGGCCAAAAACCGAAGCCGACAGATACGCGTAGCTTTGTGGCGCAGCGGCCACTTTGGTTCGTTTGATGGAAACTGGATGTGCCAGGCGCTTCGGCTTATCGACATGAATTGCGACGCCTGATTCCGAACCGTCGTAGTAGAGGTTGAATGCCTCTTTGGATATTCCGCCGACGCTGGCGAAACGTTTCCACAGAGCTGACGGGCTCATTTGCTCGAAATGTTTCGTCTGAAACCAACCGACAATACGCTGAACGGGAGTGGTGGCGTAGATGACCACATGGCTCACTGGACGTTTGAATGGCCGCTTGCGGAATTCGACTTTTTTCCGACCATCAAGGATCGCATTCGCGTAAATGGGCTTGATCGAGAGCAGGGCGATTACAGGTGAGTTTGGAGCCATGTGAGTGCGTCTGAGGTAAGCTTTGTGATGGATTGAGGCGGTGCTGCGATAATGTGATTCGCGATTAACTCTGGCAGCGAGATGTGTTTCTTGAGAATCGGCGCGTGTCGAAACGTCAGTGCGAAAGCGCCGCCTTCACGGCACTTCGCAGCGATGTCCTGAGGGCGGTAAACGGTTCGTTTCTTGAGAAAATTTGTCATCTTGGATTCGTCGTCGGAAGGCAGTGTCTCTTCGACCACGCCGACGGTGGTGATCGCCTGCCAATCGCCCGACCGATAGAAGAAGACGATGTCTCCGCGCTGCATGCGGCGCGTCTGAGCGCGACAGAGATATGCTTTGATCAGCGTATTTCCGAACGATTCGCTCCCAGCCAGGAGCGAGCCTTGGGGTTCGAGTTCGGGAAACAGCAGCGCGTGAAAGCGTGGCTCAATTGGGATAACGTAGGCTGCCACTTCGCTCCATTTCACAGAAAACGGCCCAAACTTTTTTGCGTACTCGAGTGGCAAGAGTCGCTCGTCCTCGGCTGTGATTGGCCGCATGCGTTTCCGCAGCACCCACTCTTCCGTCTCCGGCTTTTCATCGGCTTTTTCAAAACCGAATTGATGGAGCAGATGCAACAGCGCACCCTGTTTCGGAAGTGTTTCGATGAACAACGTCTCGAAGTTATTCGCGTGAGCGTATTCGAAGATCGCGCGTAGAAGAAGCTCACCCAGCTTTGCTCCGGTAGCATGGTCTGAGATTTTGAAAGTGCAGATTTTCAGCGTTGGATTTCGAGAATCGGGCCATTCGCGATTCTCGGGGTTCACGATGGCAATTCCGGCGTACTCCTGCATTCCACGCAGACGAACAGTCCACGCTTGCCGGTGCTGCCGCTTACACTTGTCCAGCCATGCGTCGAAGCCGAGGTAGTCTGCGCGAACGTCAGAAAAAATCGGGTCGTGGCTGTTTAACTCGTATGCGTGGACGCTTTCGACGGCCGGCGGCGATTGCGGAACCACGGTGCGCTCTCCTGCAAGCAGATCGAGAGCAGCGAGGAGCGAGAGACAGCGATCTTCAAGTCCCAGCTTGCGGCAAACCCGGTGAAGACCGCGATCTTCGGAAATCAAATAATCAACAGCACTGGCATCCAACGCTGCGACGAGGTGAGCGTCGATCCAGGTGTGAGAATCGACCTCTGGGTGATTGGCCGCGTCCCGCACACGGTCCGTCAGCGGGGGAGGGTTCAGCAGTGCCCGGTATTTCTGTAGTAGAATACCGCGCAGCTTGCGGCGGCTCTCATCCGTGTCGTTTGCGATGTCGCGCGATTGCTGCGGGTGGATGAAAAGACCAGCACCGACTTCCTGAGCCAATTGAAAAAGACGCATGGCATTTGGGCTCGCTGCCTCGAGGTCGCTCGCAGACGCCGGCTCCAACGGAATGATGATGTTCGTATCAAGCAGGAGATGCACGGAGCACGGATACCAGACCGATTGAATGACCGGAAGCCCGACCGTGCAGAGCCGACAAGAAAAGCAAGACGACGATGGGTTTGACGACAACACCGCCAAAAGCCAGCCTACCGCAAAGTGTGATTCCTTCCTGTTTTGCACCCTCTCCCACCGATGATTTCCGCACCCTCACCCAGCGAGCAGTTTCACACCGACGCCGACCGCACGACGGCGGATGATCCGCGGCGTGCGGCGGTGCGGAAGGCGCTGGGGAATTACAAAACGGCGCGCGGGAAGACGGAGAGCGCCTTCACGAGCTGGCAGCATGCGCGGGATGCGGCGGCGGCGATCAAGTACGAGGGCGTGAATCGTCTGGACGTGTACCTGCGCGAGTTTGAGCAGAAGTTCACCGCGCGGGGCGGGAAGGTTTTCTGGGCCAGCAACAGCGCGCAGGCGCGGGAATACATCCTCGGTCTCGCGCGGGAGCGCGGGGTGAAATCCATCGTCAAATCGAAGGCGATGACGAGCGAGGAGAT
>JAYUIF010000067.1:0-13286 GCA_043766295.1 Spartobacteria bacterium
TCTCGCAGCTCCTCCGCGCATATTGTCTCTACGAGAAAGACGTTCATTACATCGTCGAAGAGGGCAAGGTCGTCATCGTGGATGAAAACACCGGGCGCACCATGCAAGGACGCCGCTGGAGCGATGGCCTGCATCAGGCCGTCGAGGCGAAGGAAGGCGTGCAGATTGACAAAGAAACGCAAACGCTCGCGACGATCACGGTGCAAAATTATTTCCGACTCTACCGCAAACTCAGCGGCATGACGGGCACCGCCGAAACCGAGGCAAACGAATTCAGCGACATCTACAAACTCGAAGTCGCAGTCATCCCCGCGAACCGCCCGTGCGTTCGCAAAGACGGCAACGATCTCATTTTCAAAACACGCCGCGAAAAATACAACGCCGTCGTGCAGGAAGTCACCGAGGCGCACGCGAAGGGACAGCCGGTGCTCGTAGGAACTGCGAGCGTCGAGGCGTCGGAGCTGGTCTCGCGCATGTTGCAGCGCGCGAAAATCGCCCACACCGTCCTCAACGCGCGCCAGAACCAGGACGAGGCCGAAGTCATCTCGCGCGCTGGGCAAAAGAACGCCGTCACGATCTCCACAAACATGGCGGGACGCGGCACCGACATCAAACTCGGCGAAGGCGTCGCCGCCGCTGGCGGGCTCTACGTCCTCGGCACCGAGCGTCACGAATCCCGCCGCATTGATCGCCAGCTTCGCGGTCGCTGCGCACGTCAGGGCGACCCCGGCTTCTCGCGGTTCTTCGTTTCTTTCGAGGATGATCTGATGCGTAATTTCGGCGCAGCCGAGCGCATGACGAAGCTCATGGATCGCTTCGGCATGAAAGAAGGCGAGGCGCTCGAACATCCGTGGCTGAACCGCTCCGTCGAAACCGCGCAAAAGCGCGTCGAAAGCCGGAACTATCTCATCCGCAAACGCACGCTCGATTTTGATGACGTGATGAACCGCCAGCGCGAAGTCGTCTATGGCCTGCGCAACGAATCCATCACCACCGAAGACCCGCGCGCACTTCTCTACGACGTGGTGGATGACCACATCCCCGAGAAATGCGAAGAGTTCTTCCCCGATGGCGAAGACCCGCAACTCGACGCCCTCCTCGCGTGGGCAAATGTCACTTTCCCCATCGCGCTGGACAAAGCCGCACTCACCGCAAAGTCCCTCGAAGAAGTCGCCACGATTCTCACCGAGCGCGTCAAAAAATCCTACGAACTCAAGAGCCAGCACGAAGTCGCCGACTCGATCAAAGGACTCGAGCGCTACATCATGCTCACCGCGATTGACAAGCTGTGGCAGGAGCATCTCTACGCGATGGACGGCCTGCGCGAAGGCGTTTACCTGCGCGCATACGGGCAGAAAGATCCGCTCATCGAATACAAACAAGAGGCCTTCAAAATGTTCGAGGTCCTCATGGGCAACATCAAAGACGAAGTGCTGCACAACCTCTTCCGCAGCACCTCGAACATCATGGCCTTCGAGCAATTCCTCTCGAACCTCCCGCAATTCCTCAGCGCGCCGGATGAAAGCGCAATCTCCGCCGGGATGTCATCGCCCCAAGCGCCAGCCGAAGCGCCGCCCGAGGACGATGTGAAAATCGAACCCGTCCGCCGCGAAGCACCCAAAGTCGGGCGCAACGAACCCTGCCCCTGCGGCAGCGGAAAGAAATTCAAAGACTGCTGCGGTCGCCCGAGCTAACTGCCGTTCGCTTCTCAGAAACTGAGTCGGACATAGGCTCCGGGAATAATCGTATCAACGGAGGCCGCGATGCGTGGGAACAACGGTCGGAGTAGTGGCAACCGATTTGCCGGTAATTCCACGATGGCGAGATGTCTGCCGGAAAGATTTTGTTGATAGCGGAGATTCTTATCGGCGGTGAAGAAGACATCGAACGAGCCTTCAAGGCGCGCGAGCAATGCACCGTTAAGTGTGCCAGACAAACCCTCCTCCTGAACGGTGGTGACGGTGTGGCCGGGGAAAATCTGTTTAAGCGGCCTCGGCAGGTTCTCGTCCAAGATGATTCTCATCGTCCGTTCCTCGCGCTAGATGCAAAAATTCCACTGCGTCATCGCGACCAACGGACGGGAACATCTCGATGAACTGTTCGATCGAGAAACCGTCATCGAGGTAGTCGAGCAGCGTCTGGGCGGGAACACGGGTGCCCTGAAATACGAGAGTTCCTCCCATAAGTTCGGGATCGGAATGCACCGGGCTATGGTCAAGTGTAAGCACTGAATTCACCCTAGGCGTTCAAGTGTCTTGGTCAATCTTCTGATTTCAGTTCAAAGACTACAGCGGTCGCCCGAGCTAACTGCGAACGTGTGAACGCCAACGGCACTCATCGTTTTCGGAACGACACAAAGCAGAATCAATCGCCGTCAAATTTTCTCTTTTGGCACTTTCCTGCCATTAAACTGTAACAATGCCCGCAGAGTGTCCGCCCCGTCGCCACGGCGATAACACACCTACAACAAATAAAAACCATGTTCAAAAAAACCCTGACACTTGCCCTCACAGCCGCCGCTACGACGGTTCTCGCTGGCCAAATTAGCACTCCCGCGAAGGAGACGGTAAAAGAAGAATCCATCTACGACAGACTGTGGAGCTACCCCACGCTGTATAAAAACGAGGACTCTTCCTTCCTCAATGAACTCCGCATCGTCGGTCGCTTCCACGGCGACGTGTATAATGTGGACTCCGCCCTCGGCCACGATTCCGATTGGCGCGTGCGCCGTCTCCGTGCGGGCATTCAGGCGAAGTTCTTCCACAATTTGGAACTCCACGTTGAGGCCGATTTTGATCCTCAGTTCGATAACCCGTGGTATTCGCGTCTGACGGACGCATACATCGCTTGGAAATTCTGCGAGGCCGCGAAAATCACCATCGGCAAGCAATCAACGAAGTTCACCCTCGATGGCGGCACTTCCTCGAACGAACTCCTCACCCTTGAGCGCAACAATCTCACCAACAACTTGTGGTTCACCAACGAATACATGAGCGGTGTGAGCCTCAGCGGAAAGGTATGCGGTTTCCAATACACCACCGGTTATTATTCCGGCGGCACGGAGACGAAGGAATACGGCAACTTCGATGCAGGTCACTTCGGGTTGTTGAGCATTGGCTATGATTTCGCCAAGCAACTCGGAGTGAAGAAGGCGCTGCTCCGCGCGGACTACGTGTATAACGACCGCAATGTGGAGAGCACTGCGACGCGCCCTTTTGAAAATGTCGGTTCGCTAAACTTCCAGTTTGCGCAGGAAAATTGGGGATTCTCCACCGATCTCGCGGCGGCAACCGGCTACGCTGGTCAGAGCGATGCGTGGGGTTTCGTCGTGATGCCTTGGTATAACATCACCAAGCATCTTCAATTCGTCGCACGCTACACCTACATGGAGAGCAATGATCCGAATGGCCTCCGCTTGGGGCGCTACGAAAACGTGATGACCAGCGGCAAGGGCGACAAGTATCAGGAAATCTATGCCGGCCTGAATTACTACATCTATGGCCACAAGCTGAAGATTCAGACTGGATACACCTACTCCATGATGGAAGACAGCGCCAACGACGGCGGAAAATACGATGGCTGGACTTGGACGACAGGTCTGCGTCTTAGCTTCTAAAAATTTCCACCTCTTGGTGGTGTTTGGTAGAAAGGCTCGTCGCGTGATGCGGCGGGCCTTTCTATTTTTTACGCTGATTCGAGGTTTGGCAAACGCCGGACATCCCAGCTACGGTGCGCGTCTTTCCGCCCGCCATGAAAATCCGCGTCACCCTTTGCATCGTCTCCTGCGTCCTCAGCATCGTCATCGGCCTTGTGCTTTCGCGCGGCGGCTGGGATGGGCGGGCCGGCAAATCCAGCGATGCAAAAAAAGAGACGGCGGCGGCGCAGACTCCAATGGTAGCGGTGCCCGAAGTCCCGATGGCAAAAGCGCACAAGCCACGCATCGGACTGTCGCTCGATACGCTGAAGGAAGAACGCTGGCAGCGGGATCGTGATACGTTCATCGCAAAGGCGCAGGCGCTCGGCGCGGAGGTCGTGGTGCTTTCCGCAAACAGCGATGACGTGCAGCAGATCAAGGACTGCAATTCGCTGCTCGCGCAAAACATTGATGTGCTCGTCATCGCGCCGCACAACGGCGATGCGATGTCCAAGGCGGTGGAGGAGGCGCACGCATCGAACGTGACGGTGTGTGCCTACGACCGGCTGATCAAAAACTGCGATCTCGATTACTATTTCACCTTCGACAACGTGAAAGTCGGCGAGTTGCAGGGACGCTTTTTGATGGAGCGATTATTCCCCGCAGGCCCGGTTTCCGGCGGAGCGAAAAAGCGCATCGCCCGCATTTACGGCGCGCCCACGGACAACAACGCAAAGCTCTTCAAGCAAGGCCAGGACAGCTCGCTGAAGCCATTTGTGGAAAGCGGACAACTCGAAATCGTCTTCGAGGATTGGGCCGAAGATTGGAAACCGGAGAACGGAAAAAAGATCACGCAGGCCGCGCTGACGAAGGCTGGAGCGGAAGGGCTGGTCGCCATTCTCGCCAGCAACGACGGCACGGCTGGCGGAGCGATTCAGGCACTTCGCGAAGAGTGTCTCGCGGGGATGATCATGGTGACGGGACAGGACGCCGACCTCGATGCGTGCCGTCGCATTCTCGCTGGAGAACAGACGATGACGATCTACAAGCCGCTCAAACTTCTCGCCGAGCAAGCCGCCGAAAGTGCCGTGGCGCTGGCAAAGAAACAGCCCATCAAAACCAGCGCCAGCTACCACAACGGCAAGCGTGAAATTCCAACGGTGCAGGTGGACATCATCGCCGTCCACAAAGGCAACGTGCGCGAGACGGTGGTGAGGGACGGCTTTCACAAAGAGAGCGAATTATTTGGAAAATGAACTCCATGCTTTCCGCGCGGAATCTGACGAAACGTTTCCCCAGCGTTGTCGCGCTGAAGGATGTTTCGTTTGATCTGCGCGAAGGTGAAATCCACGCGCTGTGCGGTGAGAACGGCGCGGGAAAATCCACGCTCATCAAGCTCCTGAGCGGGTTGCACGCGCACGGCAGTTACGAGGGAGAACTGGTGGTCGCTGGAAAAACGGCGCGCTTTCGCGGCATCGCGGATGCCGAGCGCGCGGGGCTCGCAGTCATTTACCAGGAGCTTGCGCTCGTCGAGGAGATGACGGTGGCGGAGAACATTTTTCTCGGACGCGAACCGCGTCGTTTCGGCTTGGTGAATTGGGAGCAGATGCACCGCGAGACGCAGGCGCTGTTGCGGAAATTTCAAATCGAACTCGCGCCGGATACGCCGGTTTCCCGACTGGGTGTTGGCGAAAAACAACTCGTCGAAATCGTCAAAGCCATCGGCAAAAACTCGCGCATCCTGATCCTCGACGAACCGACTGCCGCGCTCGCCGAACACGAGACGCAAATCCTGCTGAACATCCTCCGCGACCTACGTGGGCGTGGCATTGCGTGCATCTATATTTCGCACCTGCTCGATGAAGTATTCGCCATCGCCGACCGCATCACCGTGTTGCGCGATGGCGAGACTGTCTTCACCGCCAAGATCGCGCAGACGAACAAATCCGAACTCATCCGGCACATGGTGGGCCGCGAGATCAGCGAGCTTTTTCCCCGTGCGCTGAAAATGAATCCGCTCGCCGATCATCAGGCGCTTTACGTGGAAAACCTGAGCGTCGCCGATCCGCACACGGGGTTGCTGCGACTGAGCAACGTCACTTTCTCCATCGCGCCCGGCGAAGTCCTCGGCATCGGCGGCCTCATGGGCGCGGGTCGAACCGAGTTGCTCATGCACATCTACGGAGCGTGGGGCAGGCGCGTGTCCGGGCGTGTCGCCATCGGGCGGCGCTTGCTTCCTTGCGCATCGCCTGCGGTGACGCTGCGACGCGGAGTCGCGCTCGTGAGCGAGGACAGACGGCGGCAGGGCCTCGTGCTGGATCAAAGCATCGGGTTCAATCTTTCGCTTTCCTCGCTGAAGCGACTGAGCCGATGCGGGCTCATCCAGCCCGCGCGTGAGCACTCGCGCAATGACGCGTTCTTTCGCCGTCTCGGCGTGAAAGCCACGAGTTTGGATGTGCCGGCGGACAAACTATCCGGCGGCAATCAGCAAAAAGTCGTGCTCGGAAAAGCACTGATGACCGAGCCGCAAATCATCCTGCTCGACGAGCCCACGCGAGGCATTGATGTCGGCGCAAAAACCGAGATTTACGAACTGATCAACAATCTCACCGCCGTCGGAAAAGCCGTGGTGCTTGTTTCCAGCGAACTGCCGGAATTGATCGGCATGAGCGACCGCATCCTCATGCTGCACGAAGGACGCATCGCGGGGGAATTCGAGCGCGGCGCGACGCAGGAGCAGTTGCTTGCAGCGGCGATGGGCGTGGAAAATGTGAGCGCAAATCCAGCGACGCCGAGCGCACCGGCCATGCTCGCCATGCCAAGCACGCATGACGGCTCTTATGTCATTCCGTCCTCCATTTTCCTGCCAATCCTATGAACTCCAAGTTCTCACTCCGCGATCTTTCGCTCCTCTTTGCGCTGCTCGCCATCGCAGCGTTCTTCACGTTCGCAGTGCCGGGCTACGGCTTTGTGACGCCCCGCAATCTCACGCAACTTGTCGTCGAAGTTTCCATCACCGCGACGCTGGCGGTCGGGATGTTGCTCGTGATTTTGCCGGGGCACATTGATCTCTCCGCAGGCAGTGGCGTCGGGCTTCTCGGCGGACTCGCTACGGTGCTCGTGGGCGGCACGGGTTGGCTCACAAAATCACTCACCGATTTCCACGCGTGGATCGGCGCGACGTTCGGCGCAAAGGTCGCCGCGTATTTTCCACCGCCGCCGTGGCCGGACCCGGTGGCGATGCTCGTGTGCGTGATTGTTGCGATGCTGTTTTGGGGATTGATGGGGATGCTCGTCGTTCGCGAGCGCATCCAAGCGTTCATCGTCACGCTCGGCGGGATGCTGATTTTCAAAGGTCTATTTTGGCGCGTCATTGAGAGCCACACCATCCCCGTGATTGGCCCGACGTTGGGGAAATCGTGGCCGCTCGTGCTTGGCGGACAAAGCCTCGATGTGCCGCAAGACTGGCTGCACCGGCTCACCACCGAATATCTCCCGGCCACGACCGGCCTGCTGCTCGCCGGCGTGATTTCGCTGCTCATGCTTCTCGGCGCAGTGCGCGGATGGGCGCGGCGTCGCAAGCACGGCATCGCGGGCGACGACGGCGAGATTACCTTCGTGAAATGGCTCATCGTCGCGCAGCTCCTTTTCCTTTTCGTGCTCGTGGCGAATCAATACCACGGCGTCCCGATGCCTGCGGTCATCTTCGGCGCGGTGGCGTTCGCCGTCCACACACTCACGCGGCACACGCGCTTTGGGCGTTACCTTTACGCCATCGGCGGAAATGAAGAAGCCGCTGTGATCTCCGGCATTGCCGTGAAGAAAATCGTCGTCCGCGCCTTCGTGCTCATGGGCGTCGTCGTGGCGATCACCGGCTTTATGCAAACAGCCTACGCGGGCTACACGACGACCGACGTGGGCAATCTCATGGAACTCGACGCCGTCGCTGCGTGCGTCATTGGCGGTGTGTCGTTGAAAGGCGGACGCGGCACGGTGCTCGGCGTATTTTTCGGCGCGCTCATCATGGCCACGTTGGCGAAAGGCATGTCGCTGATGGGCACGGAGCCCGAGCTGAAATACATCACGCGCGGCGCAGTGCTCATTCTCGCCGTGTGGATGGATGCACGACTCAGCGAACGAAAGGCGTAACTGCCCGGAGCGGTTGCAGCACGACGTTACGTTACTTTTCAGAATCGCCACATGGCCGTCATGCAGTTGTAACATTCCGAGTGGAGTATCGGGGAATCAATGGCATCCCACTACGAAGAATCACTAGAGCGCGACATCAACCGCATCCGTGGAAAAGTTGCTGACATGGCCCGGCTCGCCGAGGACGCGCTCCATGCTTGTGTCCGTGCTTTTACGCATCGTGACCGTCAGACCGCCTACGCCGTCGTCCTCCGCGACCGGCGCATTGATGAGCTGGAAAAAGAAGTGGATCGCCTTTGTCTCGAATTTCTCGTCCGCCAGCAACCCGTCGCGCTGCACCTGCGCTTCGCCTACACGACGATCAAGGTGAACCTCGATCTCGAGCGCATCGGCGACTACGCCGAGAGCATCGCGCGGCAGGTCTTGAAGCTCTCTGATATGTCCGCCGCCGCTCCGCTCGACCGCTTTCAGCAACTCGGAGCAATCGCCACGCCGATGGTGCGCGATGCGGTGAAAGCATTCATCACCGGCGATGCCGCACTCGCTCGCGATGTCATTTCACGCGAACAGGAGACCGACGCACTCCGAACCATGATCAACACCGAGCTTTTCCAACTCCGCCAGGACGGAAAAATCCCGCTCGAATCTCTGGACCCGCTTCTCACCATCGCTCGCCGTTTCGAGCGTGCCGCCGATCAGGCCACGAACATCGCCGAGGAAGTCATCTACATGGTCACCGGCGAATACTACAAACACATGGGCGGGGAGATGTGGCGGATGGTTTTTGTGGACGAGCACAACCATTGCCGCAGCCAGATGGCAGAGGCCATCGCCACGTCGCTGAATCAGCCGCGGTTTCTTTTTTCCAGTGCCGGCCTCGATGCGCAGCCAGTGGATCCCGGCACTATTGAGTTTCTAAAAAGCAAGGGCCTCGACATTTCCCGCGCGCAGAGCCGCAGCGTCGAGCAGCACCCCAATCTCGACGCCGCGCAAATCATCGTCGCCCTCTCGCCTTCCGCAAAACGCGCCTACCCAAAACCCACTCGCGCCGTCTGTCTCGATTGGAGCCTGCCCGATCCCTCGCTCACCAACGACCCTCAGGAAAAACAGGCCGCCTACGAAAAAACCTACGTCTTCCTCCACCAGCACATCTCCGACCTCTGCGAAGCCGTGCTGGCAGATCGTCTGAGTTGATTTCCCAAAAACAACAAACAACCACAAACATGAAACACATCCTCACAACTGCCCTCCTCGCCGCCAGCCTCGTGCTCACCGGTTGCGACAAAAAGAGCGCAGACAGCAGCAAAAAAGAAGACACTATCTCCCTGCAAAACATCGGCTCCGACACGATGGTGAACCTCGCCCAAGCGTGGGCCGAGGCTTACGCCAAAGTGGAACCGAAAGTTTCCGTGGAAGTCTCCGGCGGCGGCAGCGGCATCGGCGTCGCCGCGCTCATCAACGGCACCTGCGACATCGCGAACAGCTCGCGCAAACTCGAAAAAGAAGAGGAGGAAAAAGCCGCCGCGAAATATGGCGGCAAACATCCTACGGAGCACCACATCGGCTACGACGCCCTGGCCATTTACGTCCACCCGAGCAACCCGATCACGGAAATCTCCATCGAGCAGCTCGCCGAGATTTATAAAGAAGGCGGCAAGGTCAATAAGTGGAGCGACATCGGAATCAAGATGCCCGCCGGACAGGAGGAAATCGTCCGCGCCAGCCGACAAAACAACAGCGGCACCTACCACTATTTCCGCGAGGCAGTCGTGGGTAAAAAGAACGACTTCAAGCAAGGCTCGCGCGATATGAACGGCTCGAAGGAAGTCGTGGATCTCGTTGCCACCACTGCGAGCGCCATTGGTTTCAGCGGCATCGGCTATCGCACGGACAAAGTAAAAGTCATCAAGGTTTCCAAGAAAACTGGCGAACCGAGCGTCGAGCCGAGCATCAAAACCACGCTCGATAAAACCTACCCGATTGCGCGCCCGATGTTCATGTATGTCCCGCCGGGCGCGAAGCCCGAGGCGGAAAAATACATCGCATGGATCGTCTCCGCGCCAGGGCAGAAAATCGTCATCGAATCCGGCTACGTCCCGCTCGACGCCTTTGCGCCGAAGGACGCGAACTAAAATTAGCGCCGAATAATTCACGGGCGGGCGGTGCCTTTTTTGGCCGCCCGCCCATTCCTTCATAATGACCAGCTCGCGCAACACACTCAGCATCTACGGCGAAAAAGCCATCGAGTGGCTCATCCACATTTGCGGCATGAGTGCGATCGTTTTTGTGTTCGCGATCTTCTTCTTCGTCTTTCGCGAAGGCGCTCCGTTCTTGTTGGATGGAAAATTCAGCCTGTGGAAATTTCTCACGAGCACCGAGTGGTATCCCACCTCGATGAGCAACGTGCGCTACGGCACCTTTGCACTCATCGCCGGAACGCTCAGTGTGACCGGCGTGGCGATGTTGATTGCGGTGCCGTTCGGTTTGGGTGCGGCGATTTTCGTGTCCGAATTTTGCAGCGGAAAAGTGCGTGAGTTTTTGAAAGTGATCATCGAACTGCTCGCGGCAATCCCGAGCATCGTGTGGGGCTTCATTGGGCTGACCGTGATGAATCCGCTCATTCAAACCGTCTTCCATGTTCAGGTCGGTCTGAACGTCCTCAACGCCGCAATCCTCCTCGCTCTGATGAGCATCCCCGTCATGGTTTCCATCGGCGAAGACGCTCTCAAAGCCGTGCCCGACAGTTACCGCGAAGCAGCCATCGCCCTCGGAGCCACGCGTTGGCAGCTCATCTGGCGTGCACTTTTGCCAGCGGCGAAAAACGGATTACTCGCCGCAGTGCTCCTCGGCGTGGGCCGCGCCGTCGGTGAAACGATGGCCGTGCTCATGGCCACCGGTCACGCGGTGAATGTGCCGCACAGCATCTTCGACAGCGTGCGCACGCTCACCGCCACCATCGCCGCCGAACTCGGCGAAGCGAGCGAAGGCTCCCCGCATTACCGGGTGCTTTTCCTCATCGGCATCCTGCTTTTCACCATCACATTCATTGTCAATCTCGTCGCCGATCTCGTTGTGAAAGGCGTCAAAAAGAAATGATCATGCACGCGCAAATCCAGTCCGCGCCGCAGTTCGGCGAGACATCTTTTACACGCAAAAAGCGGCGCAACGAAAAGATCGCGCAGAGCATTTTTGCATTGATGGTCGCCTGCATCGTCATCCCGCTTTTCCTCATCGTCGGCTATTTGATCAAAGAGGGTGCATCGCTCATCTCGTGGGAGTTTCTCACCACGAACCCGACCGGAGGCATGAGAAAAGGCGGCATCTGGAGCGCGTTACTCGGCACCTTCTGGCTCGTCGGCACTTCGCTCTGCATCAGCGCGCCCATCGGCATTCTCGCCGCTGTCTATCTCAACGAATACGCGAAGGATAATTGGTTCAACCGCGTCGTGAATCTCGCTGTCGTGAACCTCGCCGGAGTTCCGAGCATCGTCCACGCGCTCTTCGGCCTCGGCGCGTTTGTGCTCTTTGCACACATGGGCCGCAGCATCATCGCCGCCTCGCTCACGCTCGCGATCATGACGATGCCCGTCATCATCGCCTCCACGAAAGAAGCGCTCGCCGCCGTGCCGCGCCAGTTCCGCGAAGCGTGCTGGAATGTCGGCGCGACCAAATGGCAAACCATCTGGCGCATCGTCCTGCCAAACTCGATCAGCGGCATCCTCACCGGCGTCATTTTACAAGTCTCCCGCACTGCTGGAGAGACAGCGCCCATCATGTTCACCGGCGCGGTTTTTTACCGGAAAATCGAGGAGGGCAACCTCTTCGCCTACGGGCTTGGCGATCAGTGCATGGCGCTCTCGATGCACCTTTTCACCGTCACCACGCAGGTCACGAACGCGCCGCACGCGCTGCCATTCGCCATCGCCACGGTGCTGCTCGCCTTCGTGCTCCTCGTGAATCTCACCGCCATCCTTTTCCGCTCGTGGCTGCGCAGTCGAAAAAAATGGTAGCTCCCAAAGTCCAAGTCGAAAACCTGCGTCTCAGCTACGGGCCGAAGGAAGTGATCCACGGCATTTCGTTCGACATTGAGCCGAACGAAATCCTCGGCATCATCGGCCCCGCACAGTCGGGAAAAACTTCGCTGCTGCGCTGCATCAATCGCACGATTGAATTCACCAGCGGCGCAAAGCCCAGCGGCACGATCCGCGTGGACGGCGAAGATGTGGCTCAAATGCGGAACGTGTATGAGCTGCGCCGTCGCATCGGCATGGTCGCACCGCTGCCGGTCGGTCTGCCGCTGAGCATCTACGACAACGTCGCCTTCGCCCCGCGCGCCGCAGGCATGAATCGCAAAAGCGAACTCGATACGCTCGTGGAAAAATGTCTCACGCAAGCCGCGCTGTGGGACGAAGTGAAAGACCGCCTCGCGTCGCTCGGCACCAAGCTCTCTGGCGGCCAGCAGCAGCGCCTCACCATCGCGCGCGCCCTTTCGCACCAGCCAGAAATTTTATGCCTCGATGAGTTCAGCATCGCGATTGATCCCGTCACCACGATGCGGATCGAAGACGTGCTCAAAGAGCTGAAGAAGGAGATGACGATCATCCTCGTCACCAATCTCGTCCAGCAGGCACGCCGACTCGCCGCGCGCACGATGTTCCTTTGGAACGGCGAGATCATCGAACTCGGCCCCACCGAGCAACTTTTCGGCGAAACCCCGCGCGACAAACGCACCTACGACTACGTGAACGGAATTTTCGGATGACCGACCGCCTCTCCATCACTGCCCGCGATCTCCATCTCTGGTATGGGAAATTTCAAGCGCTGAAAGGGATTGCCGTGGACATCAAGCACGGCCAAATCACCTCGCTCATCGGCCCGAGTGGTTGCGGCAAGACCACGTTGCTGCGCTGCTTCAATCGCGTCAACGAGCGCTACGGCAACGTCACCACCACGGGCGAAATCAAAGTCCTTGGCAAAAACATTTACGATCCGGATGTCTCCCTCATCGAGCTGCGCAAAGCGGTCGGCATGGTCTTCCAGCGGCCAAATCCTCTTCCGATTTCCATCTACGAAAATGTGGTCTTTGGCCTGCGCATCCACGCTGAGAAAAAGCTGACGAAGAGCGACCTCGACGCAGCAGTGGAAAAGGCGCTCACCGAAGTCGGATTATGGGCCGATCTCAAAGACCGTCTCGGCGAAAGAGCCATCAGCCTTCAACTCGAACAGCAGCAGAAACTCTGCATCGCCCGCCTTCTTCCGCTCAAGCCGGAGATCATCCTTATGGACGAGCCGTGCAGCGCGCTCGATGTGAACGGCACCAAGGCCATCGAAGAACTCATGTGGTCGCTCGCGGGCAAATTCACCATCGTCATCGTCACGCACAATATGGCGCAGGCCCGCCGTGCGAGTAACGAGTGCATCTTCATGCTCATGGGGGAACTCATCGAGCACGCCCGCACCGAGGATCTTTTCCTCACGCCGAAAAACCCCAAGACCGCCGAAT
>JAYUIF010000068.1:0-13274 GCA_043766295.1 Spartobacteria bacterium
GGCACGATTTTCTTCAGCATCGCCGCGGGCCTCAGCGTCCTCTCGGCGCTGCGCTCGGTGGACAGCTACACGCACTTCACCGCGTGGACGCACGGGCAACTGCACCTCGTCACGATGGGCTTCTTCAGCATGGTGATGTTTGGCGCGATCTACTACATCACGCCACGCCTCGTGGGCTGCGAATGGCTGTCGCGCACGTTCATCAAAATCCACTTTTTCGGCACGGCCTACGGCGGCGCGACCATCATCGCACTCTTCCTTTTCGGCGGACTCGCGATGGGCTTCACACTCAACGAACCCGCAGCGGACAAGGTCGCATTTTACAACGTCCCGCAAAACGCCGGCGCCTATAATGCGGTGAAGACTTACATCGGCTACGTGCTCTTCGGCGTGGCGCAGTTCGTCTTCGCGATTCACTTCCTGTTCATGCGCCTGCGCATCGGCCAGCCCGCCGGTGAGCCGACACTTTTCGCCAACCCAGGGGAGGCTCACTAAATGGAAAAACCGAGCACACTTTTCACCGGAATCTTCGGCGCATTCATCCTCTCGTGCGGAGCGATGGTGCTGCTGCCCAACAGCCAGATAGGCGGACTCCAGCCGCAAGTCACGTGGGACGAAGGGCAGAATTCGCCGAGCGATGTGTATCCCGTCAAACTGGAGAACGCACTCGGCCACCGCGTCGGGCAGGGGATATTCGTGGAGAACGGCTGTTTCTATTGCCACTCACAGCAAGTGCGCGACCCGCAATACGGGCCGGACATGGAGCGCGGCTGGGGCGTGCGCCGCACCGTTGCGCGTGATTACATTCACGAAGATGTGCCGCTGCTTGGCAATTCACATACGGGGCCGGACCTCACGAACTTCGGTTCCGCCACATGGCGCAACGAGCCGGATGGAGACACACGCAAGCCCGCCAAGCGCGATGCAGCGTGGATTTTTCAGCATCTCTACACGCCGCGCATCATCGTGAAGGACTCGAATTGCCCGTCGTATCCCTACCTCTTCGAGCGCAAGGAAATTGGCGAGCATCCATCGCCGGACGCCGTTGAAGTGGATGGAAATTTCCAAATCATCCCGACGACCGATGCGCGCAACCTCGCCGCCTATCTCCTTTCGCTGGATCGCACGCACGAATTGAAAGAAGCACCCACGGTCATCAAACCCAAGGAGGCAAAGAAATGAGCCAGCCCAATGAAGGACAGGATCGTCTCGACTACAACGAGACTGCGGACATCACCGAAGTCCACGCCAGCATCGCACGCGAACACGCGGAGCCGCAGGCAGGAACGATGCCGATTCCCACTTGGCTCGGCGTGCTGTGCGCAGGTGCGCTGTGCTGGGCAGGTGCATACATCGGCGTTTTCCACGGTGGATTCAGCTCGAAGATTTACAACGAATACGAGAGCGCACCGTCGGCGTTTTTCCCGATACCCGGCGGACAGCAGGGCGGGGGAGAAGTGGTCGAGTTGCCGCTGCTTGCCTTTGGTGAGAAAGTTTTCGGCAACCGTTGCGCGGCCTGCCACCAAGCCAGCGGCTCGGGCAACAGCGCCGTCCCGCCGCTCGCGGGTTCCGAGTGGGTGGATGGTTCTGAATATGGCGAGAAGCGCATCGTCGCCCTCGTGCTCAAAGGACTGCAAGGACCGGTCTCGGTGAAAGGCGGAACATTCAACGGCCAGATGCCGAACTGGGACGGCCTCAAGGATCGGGAGATCGCGGCGGTGCTCACCTACGTCCGCCAGTCATGGGGCAACAAAGGCACCGGCGAATTTGCCGAGGCGCAGATCAAGGCAGCGAAGAAAGAATTCATGTCGCAGGCTGGCGCATGGAAAATCGAGCAGATCAAAGCGATCTCGACGGATGCAAAGCTCGAAGGTGCTGCCGCGCCAAAAGCGGACGCGCCGAAACCTGCGGAGCAAAAACCCGACGCACCCAAGACTGCGGAACCAGCATCAGGCGCTGGAAGTTTCGACCTCGCGGCATCCATCACGGCTGGGAAAACAGTTTATTTGCAGAGCTGCCTTGCCTGCCATCAAGCGACCGGCATGGGCGTCCCCGGTGCGTTTCCGCCGCTCGCTGGCACCGAGTTTGTGAATGGCGATTCGCGCCGCCTCGTGGCGATCGTGCTCAAGGGCATCCAAGGGCCAATCAAAGTGAACGGCGCTGTCATTGTCACTGGGATGCCGCAACCGGATCTCACTTTCCCGATCCTCAAGGACGACAAAAATGTTGCCGATGTGCTCAATTACGTCCGCAATAGTTTTACCAACAAAAACGACGCGCCGATCACGTCGGAGTTTGTCAGCAAAACCCGCAAGGAATTCGCCGACCACGCCGCGCAGTGGACGGAGCAGGAGCTTCTTAATTTTGCGCCAGCGAAATAATCGCTATCATCTGCACGCCATGAAACACATCGCACTTCTCATCGTAGCACTCGCCGCGACTTCCTTTGCGCAGGACGACATCAAGGCGTCCGCCGATCGCGGCAAGGCCGTCTATCTCCAAAGCTGCTTGGCCTGCCATCAATTCACTGGAGCGGGTATTCCCGGAGCCTTTCCTCCGCTCGTAAAAACTGAATATTCCATCGGCGATGCGCGCCGTGTCGTGGCCATCGTGCTCAAGGGCATTTCCGGCGCGATCACCGTCGAGGGCAAGGTCTATGTCACCGGGATGCCGCAACCCGACCTCACTTTCCCGATCCTCAAGGACGACAAAAATATCGCCGATGTGCTGAACTACGTTCGCACCAACTTTGGCAACGACATCAAGGAAGCCATCACGCCCGCATTTGTTGCCGACGTGCGCAAGGAATTCGCAGAACGCAAAACGCAGTGGACGGAGGCCGAGTTGAAGGCATTTCCAGCCAAGGGTGCAGCCACTGAAACAAAGTAAAACTTTCCGTGCGCCGCCCGACTGGCGCTAACAGACTAAGAAACACACAAAAACTTTATGGCCCACGCCGCAGAACACGAAATAGAAGCACACGGCCACGACGATCACGCGCACCACGAGATCGGATTTTGGCGCAAGTGGGTATTCACGACCGACCACAAAATGATCGGTATCCAATATACCGTCACGGGACTCGCATTCCTGCTTTTCGGATTTGGTTTGATGATGGTCATGCGCTGGAGCATCGCGCATGGCGCGACGCCACTTCCAAACGCGCTCGGCGGAATGTTGCACGCGTTCTTCGGCGATGATGTTTTCAAGTGGACCGAGGTCGTGAAAGACGGGGTGATGACAGCCAAAGGGTGGGCGCTGACGCAAACTGGCTACAATGTTTTCGGTGCGATGCACGGCACCATCATGGTGTTCTTCGGCATCGTGCCCATCGCGTTTGCGGGCTTCGGAAACTTTGTGATGCCGCTGCAACTCGGTGCCATTGATATGGCGTTCCCGAGGATCAACATGGCCAGCTTTTGGAGTTTCTTCATCAGTTGCGTCTTCATGGTTTGGAGTTTCTTCGTCCCCGGAAGCGCCGCGCAATCCGGGTGGACAAACTACCCGCCGCTCGCAGGTGCTGCGAATATGCCGGGCAGTCTCTCTGCCAGCGGTGAACTGCTCGGGCACTGGACGAATGGTGGAACTCTCTGGCTGCTGGGCATGGTGTTTAACATCACCTCGTCGCTCCTCGGCTCGGTGAACTTCATCACCACGCTCGTCCAGCTCCGCGCGCCGGGCATGACCTTTGCCCGTCTGCCGTTTTTCTGCTGGGCGCAATTCATCACCGCTTATCTGCTGCTCCTCGCATTCCCGCCGCTCGAATCCGCAGCGATCATGAATCTTTTCGACCGCGTTTTCGGATCGAGTTTCTTCATGCCGACGGGGCTGAACATCACGCTCATCCACGACGCTGCGGGTAATGTGCCCACGTATTCCGGTGGAGGTTCGCCGATATTATGGCAGCATCTCTTTTGGTTCCTCGCTCATCCGGAGGTGTATGTTCTCATCCTGCCGGGCATCGGCATGATCACGGAGATCATCGCGTGCAACACCCGAAAACCGATCTGGGGTTACAAGGCGATGGTCGGCGCGCTCTTCACGCTCGGGTTCCTTTCCTTCGTCGTGTGGGCGCACCATATGTATATGACGGGCATGGGGCCGAAAGTGTCTGCGTTTTTCCAGACGACGACGATTTTGATCTCAGTGCCGTCCGTCATCCTGCTCACGGCGCTGCTGCTTTCGCTATGGGGAGGATCGATCCGATTTAATACGCCGATGCTTTTCGCCACGGCGTTCCTGCCGATGTTCGGCATCGGCGGGCTCACCGGCATTCCGCTCGCGTTTAACGCCGTGGATCTCTATATGCACGACACCTACTATGTGATCGCGCATTTTCACTACGTGATCGCGCCCGGCACCATCTTCGCCATCTTCGCAGGCGTCTATCATTGGTATCCGAAAGCGACTGGCCGGATGCTGAGCGAGACTCTCGGCAAGATTCATTTCTGGGGATCGCTCATCGCGATCAACTGCCTCTTCATGCCGATGTTTGTGCAAGGCATGGCGGGGATGCATCGTCGCTGGTATGACGGCGGCGCGGGCGTCTATACGCCGACCGTGGGGCAGAGCATGATTGATCTGAACCTGAGTATTTCTAAAGCCGCATGGGTGCTTGGTGCCTTCCAGCTCGTCTTCGTTTTCAATTTCTGCTGGAGCATGATTCGCGGCAAAAAAGTGACGAGCGACAACCCGTGGCACGCTACCACGCTCGAATGGGACACGCCGACACCGCCACCGCATGGCAACTTCATCAAGGACATCACCGTCTATCGCGGCCCTTACGAATACAGCGTCCCCGGCGCGGACAAAGACTACACCCCGCAGTCCGAGCCACCATCGGGCACGACCGAACCAACGCACGCCCCAGCGGCGGCACCAGCACACGCATAGCATCCTTTAGAAAATGGAAATCCCATACACAGTCAGGCCCCGTCCCGATACCGGCCTCGCCAATCCCAAACTCGGCATCTGGCTCTTCCTCGCATCGGAAGTCATGCTCTTCGGTGGCCTCTTCGCCGGCTACATCTTCATGCGCCTCGGCGCAGAGCCGTGGATGTGGCCGCACGGCTGGCTGAACGTCCCGGTCGGCACCTTCAACACCTTCGTCCTCATCGCATCGTCCGTCACCGTCATCCTCTCGTGGGAGTCGTTGAAGATGCGGAAATATAAAGCATATCGTGCATGGCTCGCCGCGACTTGGCTCTGCGGTCTGGCCTTTCTCACCATCAAACTTTCCTACGAATGGCCTGCGAAATTCCACCACTTTGGCGCATACATTCAGCAGGATTCACTGCACAAATACGAAGCCTATCTCGGCAACGAGGATGTGCTCGATGAACACGGCAAAGTCGTAAAGCAGGGGCGTCGCAGTCGCGGGCAGTCGGAGCGTCGTTTCATCAGCGGACATATCACGCACCAGCACGAAAACGAAAGTGCCGCCGACTACAAAACCCGTGAACACAAAGCATGGGCAGACGTAAAGGATCGGAGCGTAATGAGCATCGAGATCGAAGCGCTCGACGTTGAGAATGCCACCGAGCCGACATCCGCAGAACACGACAAGGCGCACTTCATCCCGCGTGATGCGGTTCATATGCACCATCCCGTGCAGATTGATAAAGCCGACCTCATCGCCGGGTTCGGGCCTTTCTACCCACGTCTGAACACCTACCTCGCGTGCTACTTCATGATCACCGGACTCCACGGACTCCACGTGCTCGGCGGCTGCATCGTCTTCATCTATTTCTGGCTCCCCATCAAAGGCGGCTCGAAACTTTTTTACACCAACCCGCAGCAACTCTGCAACCGCATCGAAGTCTCCGGCCTCTTCTGGCATCTCGTTGACCTCATCTGGATTTTCGTCTTCCCGCTTTTCTATCTGCTCTAGCCATGTCCGAACACACAGCCACCATCACAGCGGAACCCGCACACGCGCACGCCGAGGCCAACGGCCACGACGCTCACCACGGCTCCATGCTCAGCCATGTGAAACCCTATCTCATGGTAGGCGCGGCGCTCTTCATCTTCACCATCATCACCGTCGGACTCTCCTACTTCGACTTCGCGGACTACGGCATATTCCGCAAAATTTTCGACATCATCGGCGTCCACGGCATGGGCATCAACATCGTCATCGGCCTCAGTCTTGCCACTTTGAAAGTATGCCTCGTGGGTGCGTGGTTCATGCACTTGAAAGAGGAGGGCCGCACCATCTGGAAGCCACTCGGTTTCACGTTCTTCTTTTGCTTCTGCCTGTTCATGCTCTTCCTGCTGGCGCATAGCGATCCCATCCCCACCAGCACGCACCCGCTGCACTAAACCACCATCGTGTCGCTGAAAATCTTCCACATCTGCTTCATCATCCTCAGCACGCTCCTTTGCGCCGGCGTCACTTGGTGGTGTTTTGACAACGATGTGCATCCCATTTTCGGCTACACATTCGCCACCGTCGCTGCACTGCTCCCCGTCTATGGCGTGTGGTTTTTGAAAAAGACGCGCAATCTCATTCTATGAACGCGCGCCACACCACCATCGCCCTCGCGCTTGCTGCACTTTCCGCGCAGGCAAAAGCGTGCGCCGTCTGCATGGGCAGCGACAACCCCCAGATCGCCCTTGCGTCAAACTCCGTCCTCTGGTCGCTCCTTTCGCTCGTCGGCTTCATCTTTATCGCGACCGGAGCCACCGCATTTTTTCTGTGGCGCAAAGCAAACGCAACCATCCCGCCCCACATCGCACTTGTGGAATCACTCACCGCTGAACCTGACATAGACTGATATGCTCGCCGCCTTTTCCGATTACTTCGATCTCAACCGCCTCATCGGCATGATGCCCAACTCCTCCGAGCACGGCAGGGAGATCGATCACATGCTCAACTTTTGCCACTGGTTCATGCTGATCCTCTTCGTGGGCTGGACGAGCTATTTCCTCTACACACTGTTTCGCTTTCACAAATCGCGTCACCCCAAGGCCGATTACCACGGCGTCCGCAATCACATCTCCACGCACATCGAGGTCAGCGTGGTCATCGTCGAGGCTGTCATTCTTCTCGGCTTCGCGCTCCCACTTTGGGGCAAACGCATGAATGAAATTCCGCAGGATCAAAAAGACGGAGCCTTGAAGATTCGCGCCATCGGTTTCCAATTCGGATGGCGTATCCACTACGCAGGGGCGGATGGGAAATTTGGACGCCAGAACACCCGCTTCATCAAGGCTGGACTGAACGATCTCGGCATTGATCCCGACGACGAAAATGGAAGGGACGACGCCGTCGTCACCGGCGACATGCACCTCGTGCTCGATAAAGCCACCGTCGTCCGCGTCAGCTCGCTCGATGTGATTCACGGCTTCGCGCTCCACCAGATGCGTATTCAGCAGGACGCCATGCCCGGCACCGAAGCCCCGCAATGGTTCCGCCCGATTCAAAAAGGCGCATGGCAAATCATCTGCGCGCAGCTCTGCGGCGAAGGCCACTCCGGCATGGCCGCGACCTACAGCGTCGAGGATCAGAAAGATTTCGATGCGTGGTATGCCGACCAGCGCGAACTCACTCAGAACAAACTCAAAAGTCTCTCCGAGGAATTGAAGAAAAAAGCCGAAGCCGACAAAGCGGAACTTGAAAAACGCAACGCCGAGCACGGCGCTGAACACGAAGAGAAGAAAGAGCATTGAGCCGCTGCATCGGAATGTGGAGGCGGCTGTGAGCGGGGGAGCCAGTAGAAATTTCACGCGGAATAAAGCGGCTTCCCGCCTGCATTTTACCCGCTAGTCTCGCCCGCAATTATGGACAACACCGTTATAAACCCTTGGATTCCACGCCTCGCAAGAGTCTGTGTTCTTGCAACACTCGCACTGATCCTCCTCGGCGCGATAGTCACCACGAGCGACTCCGGCATGGCAATCGCCACAGCACCGGATGTGAATGGAATCGCGATCAATCCACCCGGATGGACCGATAGCTTTCCAACTTTCATCGAACACAGCCATCGTCTGTTCGCCATTTTTACCGTCGCCACACTCACCGCGATTCTTTGCGCATGGCTCTGGTGGGAATGGCTCGGCCTTGCCATTGCGTTCGTAATTATCGGAATTGCAGGGCCGCTGGGTCACGCACTTGGCATGAGCGGCAATGCACTTGCCCACTTCCGCTACTGGCCCGCCGCCGTAGTCTTCGTCACCATCGTCATCGTGCGGGCAAAAAAATGCGGCCAGCGCATCACCACCAATCACTGGCTGGTGCTCATCGCGTTCGTAGCAGTTTGCGCGCAGGCCGTGATGGGTGCGCTGCGTGTGACTTTGGAAACCAGCGGCGACAAGGAAGCCGCAAATAATCTCGCCACCTTCCACGGCGTCTTCGCGCAAGCGTTCCTCGCGCTCATGGTCGTCATCTCCGCTCGTCTGTGCCCGGATTGTCGCGAACTCGACAAGCGTCCGCCGCATCCGAAGCTCTCGAAATTTCATCGCATGGCCATCATCGCGCAGATCCTCTATTTTGCGCAGCTCGCCTGCGGCGCTTATCTGCGCCATCGCCATCTATGGGTGCTTATCCCGTCGTGGCCTTACGCGCAGACTGGTGGAGGCTTTTGGCCCAACTCATGGGCGACTGGCGACGGCGCGCTTCGTCACCAGTTGATGATTCACTTCCTCCACACACGCATCCTGCCGTTTCTGCTCATAGGCCACATCATCGGCATGTGCATCGGCATCGTGAAACGCGTCACCGACGAGCCGACCCTCAAATACCCGGCAAAGGCATTGCTCGCTCTCATCGTCGTCCAATTCATCCTCGGCCTGATCGTCATTTGGAGCGGACGCCAGCCGCACATCACCAACATGCACGTCTTCACCGGCGCGCTCATTTGCGCGCTCATCGCATTCATCGCGGCGCGCACGTGCCGGCCCTGCGCGCAGTGTGCTGGCGCGTAAGATCACATGAGCGAGCCCGCCACCGTCCCACACGCGAGCGCCGAACCCGGCATCCTCGCAGACCTGCTCGATCTCACAAAAGCGCGACTCAATCTCCTCGTCCTCATCACCACATTTGTCGGTTACTGGATGGGCGCGCCCGGCGAAATCCGCTGGCTCCGTCTTGTGCAAGCGATGCTCGGCACCGCACTCTGCGCCGCCAGTGCAGCGGCGTTCAACCAGCTTTGGGAAGTGAAAGTGGACGCACTCATGGCGCGCACTGCATCGCGCCCCATCGTCGCGGGTCGCATGAAAAAAGGCGCGGCCTTCGCCATCGCCGTCGCACTCGGCGTGATTGGCAGCGCGTGGCTTTGGATTTCTGTGAACGCCATCAGCGCGCTTCTCGCGGCGAGCACCATCATCATTTACGTCCTCATCTACACGCCGCTGAAACGCGTCAGCGCATGGTGCACCATCGTCGGCGCGGTGAGCGGAGCGATTCCGCCGCTTGTCGGATGGGTCGCCGCCGAGCCGAAAACTTGGATGGGCGGATGGGTGCTCTTCGGCGTGTTGTTCACATGGCAAATGCCGCACTTCCTCGCCATCGCGTGGATGTATCGCGATCAATATCGCGCCGCCGGACTCGTCATGCTCAAGCGCGACGACAACACCGGATTCCCCACCGCAGCCACCGCGTTCATCTTCACGCTCCTGCTCACAGCGGTCACGCTGGTGCCATTCGATGCCGGTCAGGCGGGCAGCAATTATCTCGGCGGCGCGCTCGTTCTCAATAGCATCTTCTTTCTCGCGGCGGTGCATTTTTGGGCCGACCGCTCGCGTCCCGTTGCGCGGCGTCTTTTCTTCGCCAGCATCATTTATCTTCCGCTCATCCTCGGCCTCATGGTCTTCACGAAAGCATGAAGTCGGAATCCAAACGCATCTCCCGTTGGATGCTCATCTTCCTCCTCCTCGCCGGCTGCGGTGAAGCATCCAAGCCACTTCCAAAGCTATACCCCGTTCCGCAATTCACGCTCATCGAGCGCAGCGGGCAGCCCTTCGACTCCGCCACCCTTCGCGGAAAAGTCTGGGTCGCCGATTTCTTTTTCACCAACTGCACCGGCACCTGCCTCACCCTCAGCAACAGCATGGGCAAAGCGCATCAGACATTTCGTGACGAGCCCGGTGTCCGCTTTGTTTCCATCAGCACCGATTCCAAAAACGATACGCCCGCCGCGCTGCGCGATTACGCCTCGCGCATGAAGGCCGACGGCCGCTGGACTTTTCTCACCGGGGAACACGACGCCATTTTCGATCTCAGTATCCAGGGTTTTAAACTCGCGCTCGTCGAACAGCCCGAAGCCATCAGCGTTGCGGACAAATTCATCCACAGCACCCGGCTCGTCCTCGTGGATAAAACAGGCACCATCCGCGCCTACTACGACGGCATCGGCGAAACTGCGGAGAAAGATCATCAGCGCCTCGTCGCCGACATCAAGCGCCTGCTCGCCGAGTAGCTCCAATCAGAATGACCGCCGCCGAGCTACCCGCCATCAACGCCAGCCTCAACGCCACCGCCGGCGTTCTGCTTCTCGCCGGCATCGCCGCCATCAAAGCCGAGCGCAAAAAAGCGCACGGCCTGCTCATGGGTGCAGCGTTCGTCGTCTCGTGCGTATTTCTCATCAGCTACGTCGCGCACAAAATTCTCGTGCGCGGCGTCCACACACCATTCCACGGAGCGGGCGCATGGCGGGCCATCTACTACACGATGCTCATCACGCACATCATCCTCGCGATTGCCGTCCCGCCGCTCGCCATCATCACGATGCGCCACGCACTCGCTGCGCGTTTCGAGCAGCATCGGCGCTGGGCGAAGGTGACGTTCCCGATCTGGCTCTACGTCAGCGTCACCGGAGTGCTCGTGTATTTCTTCCTCTATCGTTGGTTTTAGTCTAGGAACGCAGCCATGCCAGACGCACCCGAAATTCCAGAAGCCAAAGACCCCTTCGAGAAACAAGTCGCCATCAGCATCGCCGCGCTCGCCGTTGTGCTCAGCGTCATCGGCAACAAAGGCGACAACGCCAAGACCGACGCGATCATCCAGACCAACGAATCCGCCAACCAATGGGCGCGCTATCAAAGCAAGAGCATCAAGGCTGCAATCGCGAAAAGTGAGAGCGAGATACTCTCCCGGATTCAGACCACCGCGACCGACACACCAAAGCATCTCGATTGGTTGAAAAACGAAATCACGCGCTACGATTCCGACGAAAAAGAAATCTCCACACTCGCCCAGACCGCGCACGAAGAAGCGGATCGCTCCTCCAAAATCAACGACCGCTGCGATGAGGGTTCGCTCGCCCTGCAAATCGCCATCGTCATCGCCAGCGTCTCCATCCTTTCACGTTGGCGTGCGCTTTGGTTCGTTGCCCTTGCGCTCGGCGTTCTTGGCACTGTGATTGGAATTTCCGCCTTCCGCCTTTAATTAACGTCACATCGAAAAAGTTGTGAATGGAAACGCCTCCATGATTGTCTGAGCCTCCGAACAGCGCGCGGATTTCTCGCTACTAAACGAGAGTTCGCGGGTTGATTCAAAACCCGGCAGAAGCAAACCGCCGATGCCGGAAAAACAAAACCAACACACAAACACACACAGCATGAAATCCATCCTCACACTCCTCGCGGCGCTCTTCTGTTCCGCCACCGTATTCGCCGGGGAATTTCCCGACATCAGCATCCCCGAAGTCAAAGCCGCCATCGAAGCGAAGAACGCCACCATCATTGATGTGAACGGCGGCGGTTCCTACAAAGCCGGTCACGTCCCGACCGCCGTCAGCTTCGCCGCCGTCAAGGGCGACCTCGCCAAAGCCCTGCCCGCCGACAAAGGCGCGCTCGTCATCGCCTACTGCGGCGGCCCGAGCTGCGGAGCCTACGCCGCCGCCGCCAAAGCCGCGAAAGAACTCGGCTACACCAACGTGAAACACATGTCCGCTGGCATCTCCGGCTGGAAGTCCGCTGGTGAAAAGACCGAGGCAGCGAACTAAACCCACTCACCTCTCCGAATTCAAAAGGGCACCTTTCGCGAAAGCGGGAGGTGCTCTTTTTTCATTCCGCATGTGGCAGATCATGCGGCGCGTGTTGACTCAGCGCCAGCACATCGGAAGCATCCCGCCACTTTCGCCATCGCACCATGCACCGCATTCTCCTTTTCACATTCACACTCGCACTCTCCGCATTCGCGCAGGATGGGCCGAACGGCGCTGTCGTATTACTCATTCGACACGCGGAAAAACCCCTCATCGGCCAAGGTCTCACGTCACTCGGCGAACAGCGCGCCAAATCCTACAAGCGTTACTTTCGCAATTACAAAGTGGATTCCCAACCACTGCATCTCGATGCCATTTTCGCCGCTGCGGATTCCGCAGACAGCCATCGTCCCCGCCTGACAATCGAGCCGCTTGCGAGGGCGATGAATCTGCCTGCCGACACGCGCTACGGCCACAAACAGATCCCGCTACTGGCCGCTGAACTGCGCGCCACCCAGAAAAACAAACGCGTGCTCATCTGCTGGCGCCACGGCGAACTGCCAGAGCTTCTCCGCGCGCTCGGAGCAAAACCAGAAATCCTCCTGCCGGGTGGTAAATGGCCCGACGCTGTCTTCGATTGGGTCATCCAGCTCACCTACGATAAAAGCGGACGCCTGATCCCCGCGAAGACAAAACGCATCGCAGAACACCTGCTGCCCGGCGATTCCGCATAGGGGATCCGCTGATTGAATTAAGGAACCGCTGAATAAATCCAGCGAAGATTTTTTAACCGCAGATTCCGCAGATTTTCGCAGATGATGCGGAGGTCTTTGTTTTCAATCTGCGGTCATCTGCGGAATCTGCGGTTAAAAATCAGTGTTTTCCTAAAGTGAAACATCGCTCCGGGGAAGCGCGCTCCATCCGCTACGATTTCCACAGTCAGGTCGCCCGCTAGGGCTAAGCGCCATTGTTTCCGGCAGCGTGATTGTAGAAATCGTATAATTCCCGACTGTCCATCGGGGACAAAAGAGCCGCGCCATCCGACTGGTGGAAAACAGCGGGCGGTCGCGCGTTCCGGGGGCTTCCTTGCGTGGCGCGGGGTGTTCCTTGGAAGCCGCGGGGTGTTCCCCGGAAGTCGCGGGGTGTTCCCCGGAAGTCGCGGGGTGTTCCTTGGAAGTCGCGGGGTGTTCCTTGGAAGTCGCGGGGTGTTCCTTGGAATCGGCGGGGTGTTCCTTGGAAGTCGCGGGGTGGGCCTATCAGAAAGTTTGTGTGGAAAGGAAAACGAGAGGACAAGAACGGATGAAAAAACATAAGAGCAAAGAGGAAGAGAAAACGAACAAGGCGCTG
>JAYUIF010000069.1:0-5644 GCA_043766295.1 Spartobacteria bacterium
TCGCTCCGTCAGCAAACCCACGTAGCCAAACACAAACCGGCCGGAAATCTGGGCGCGCAATTCCTCCTGGGGATTCACCGGCGCTTCAATGGCCACACCATTTTCAACCACTGCGATTTCCTGCGCAGGGATACCCGCATCCGCAGCGAGTTCATCGCGCAGCAGCTTGGAAACACAAACAACCTTTGACCATTTTGCCATCACCCGATCCAGCCACAAACGACGCCGGGATCGCCCGCGAATCAGATACCGTTCCATCGCGATAATATGCCGGCCAAGCGGCGGAAAACAGGCCGCCCGGACAAAAAGATGGGATGGCGGCTGCACACCAAAAATTAAACCAAATCGCCCAACGAACATCCGCCACGCGAGCCGCAGAAAACCCAGTGGATAAAAGCGGTAGCGCCCGTCCTCCGTGTAATCATAAACCCGGATGTGTCGCACAGGAATGCCGGCTTCGCGAAACACGGGCGCAATTTTTCCGAGCTCGCGCAAAGCAAAAACTTCAACCCTCAATCCCTTGCTCAAAATAAATTTCGCCAGATCCAAAGTGCGCCGCTCGACCCCCGCATTCATCAACAGAGAATTGACGATAATCACAGCCCGGTTGGCGGAAAAAAAAAGTCCCATGGTCATTTTAATTCACTACGCAAAATGACGTGGCGATTTTCCGACGGGTAATCACCTGCGTGCGATATGCGGGTAGCCATCATGGTAGCCGGCAATCCCATGTTGATTCAAAGCGCAGTTCCTGCGGGGGAAGCCTGCACTATAACTTTTTTCTGGAGACGATAGATGATGAAACGCTCGCCTTGCGCGAGCACTGGATAGTTTTCTTGGATGTGGCGCTTCAGTGTTTCCTGGAGGTCAAATTCCTTCAGTAAAGTGACAACGAAATATTCCGCCTCCGCGCGGCGGATCATGTCTTCAAATTCCTCAATCGTCTCCCCCCTCACCTTGCGGTTGATGCTGTGAGCGCGCCTGATTTTCCCCGCAGTGGGCCAGCAGGCTCCCCAAAATTCACCGTGATACATCAAGGACTTACCATCGTCATCGGCCAGTTGAATCGTCTTGCCGCTATGCCCTACCAACTCGCCAATCTTTTCGTAATCGGCAATCAGCATCCGATTGATTTTATCCTCGCGCCCCAGAAAAAGCAGAAATTTCTTATCGAATCCTACCAACCCGCCTGCGGACTTGAACTGGTTTTTAATTTCAGGAGAAAGGTTCTGTTCGAAAATTTTCTTACCACCCCACGCAACTGCCGCAAGCCCGATGACGCACACAGCCGCTACCGTCAAGAATTGTCGCCTTTGGTTTGTCCAAAGCGCGGCCAGTTTTGTCAGCGGTAACTCAATTGCCATCGCCAGCGACATCGCCACGATGGGCAACAGCGGCAACGAATAGTAATCGTGCGTGTGGATGTGATAATTAAAAATCAACCCGTAGGCCAGATAGCCGCCCCACAACCCTGCGAGCAGCATCCTCGTCCGGCCACGCGCCACGAACAGCGCAGCAAAAAGACCGATCAACGATGGCAGCCAGCCTGCCGTGCGTCCGATCATATCCAGCCAGCCCAGCCAGTAGAGCGGCGACGTAAATAAATGCGGCATAAAGGTCTCCTCGCTGTGCGTCGTGATGAAATCACCCTTCGACATGCCATAAAGATAATACGCCATCGTTGGCAATAGCGGGACGACAGCGAATAAAATCGTGTGCCGATGAAACAGACTGCGGAAAAATCCGTTTTTCTGCGCCATCAAAAATAAAAATGGAGGGAACACAAAAACCAGCGCCATCGGCCTCACTAGCATCCCGATCGCCATCACCGTGATCGCCGCCCACAAGCGTCTCGTTGTCGGCTGCTCGTCATAGCCCAACACCAGCGCCAGACCGGCTAGCGTCAGCATGATCATCATAGAGTCGGGCTGGAATGAACGACTTCCGATGATCGCGTAAGGCATGAAAAGATAAAACACCAGCGACACCAGCGATGCTCTGGGCGAAATCAATTTCGCCACAATCCGTTGCAAATATACCCCCCCGATCAGCCAGCAAAGACTGGATATCAAATGCGGAATCCAAATATGCTCTCCACCAGTCAGCCGGTAGCCCCATGCGGCGAGCGTCGGAAGGATTTGTGGCTCCAACAATTCCTGATGTTCCTTGCTGAATTTTGCGATGTTCCGCCGCCATTCCGGGATTTTAGGATTGTTCTCAAAATAAAAATCCCGCGCCACCGACGCCCCGATGTATTGCCGCACCGGATGGAATTCCATCAGCGGTGCATCCACCCGAAAAAGCCGTATCGCCAAAGCGCAAAGCAGCAGAAAGAAAATCAGACTTTTGTTCATTAATAATGCTCGGTGTGTGATGATGGCGATTTACTGTCTCTTGTAGTCGCCTCGGCTGAAGTATTTTTCCAGCCAGACGTAGAGGCAGATGAAAAGATAGCGGCTGCCCATTTCGCGGATTTTGAGTTTTGCGACGCCGGTGCGGCGGTTGCGCCAGGTGATGGGCATCGTGGTCCACGAGTAGCCGCGCACGATGGCTTTGAGCGGGAGTTCGACGGTGAGATTGAAGTGCGGGGCGATGAGCGGGCGGCAGCCGTCAATGACGGTTTTGCGGTAGGCTTTGAAGGCGTTGGTGGTGTCGTTCAGCTTCGTGCGAAACATGAAACGGAGGAAGCGGTTGGCGAGGCGGTTCACCAAGAGTTTGAAGCGCGGGTAGTCTATCACGCCGCCGCCTTTGATGAAGCGGCTGCCGAAGACGCACTCGTAGCCTTCGTTGAGTTTTTGCCAGTAACGGACGACGTCGCGTGCGTCGTCGGATTCGTCGGCCATCATGATCACGGCTGCGTCGCCGCGCATTTGATCGAGGCCAAAAACAATCGCGCGTCCGAAGCCGCCTGCGCCGGTGTTTTGCACGGGGCGAAGGGCGGGGACTTCCTTGGCAACTTCTTGAAGTGCGGCCCACATGGTGTCGGTGCTGTGGTCGTCCACGACGATGATTTCGTGCGGGACGTTGTGGAGGTTGAGTTCGAGGTGGAGGTGTTTGACGGTGGATGCGATGCAGCCGGATTCATCGCGCGCCGGGATGACGATGGAGAGCAGCGTGAGTGGCTGGCCGATGGCACCGGGTTCGTTTTGCGAGGCGCTCGTTTTCATGGGCGGGAAAGTTCGAGCCACTGCGGGTTCGCGTCGGCGTGTGCGGCGATTTCATTGAGGATCGCTGCGAGTGGCGTGGCGGGTTTCCAATTCCACGTCTGCTCCGCCAGTGTGCTGTCGAGCACGAGCCACGGCACGTCGAACGGGCGCTCTTGCAAATCGGCGGTCACTTCGCGAGGCCCGAAACGAGCGGCGCACCACGCGCTGAGTTGGGCGAGGGAGATCGAATTCGCGATGCCGCCGGAGATATTCGCGATGCGTGGTTGAGTGCCGTCGCTCGCGAGCATTTGCGAACGGAGCAGTGGAGCAAGGTCGCGCGGGTGGAGTGCGTCGCGCACTTGCTGGCCGGTGCCGCCAAAGCCGATGTAGCGCAGCGGGCGTGCGGCTTTCCACGCATGGAGCCAGTAGCTGAAGATGCCTTGCTCGGCTTGGCCAAATTGCCCGGCACCCGCGAGCACGCCGCAACGGTTCACCCACACGGGAAATCCGAACGTCGCGCCGTATTCGAGCGCGAGTGTTTCGGAGGCCACTTTGCTCGCGCCATAGAGCGAGATGGGTGCGGCGGTGGAAAAAGATTCATTCACTCCGCGTGCGGAAAATCCCACCGGCCACGGGCGCGTTTCGTCCGGCGTGAAGGCGTCACTTTTTCCGCGCAGCGGGAGCGCGGCGAGCGGCGGGATGGAATAGACGCGGCTCGTGCTGAGCAGTGTGAAACCGGCGCGGTGGGCGCGGCAGTATTCGAGGAGATTTACGGTGCCGATGAGGTTGTGCTCGATGAGCTGGCGGCTGCTGTTGCGACCATCCACGCCCGCGAGGACGCTGGGCAGCGCGGCGGCGTCGAGCACCCAATCGCTCGCGGGCAACGCGGCAATGTCGCTGGCGATGCGCAGGTCGGCATGGTGAACCGGAACGCCGAGCGCGCGGAGGTGGAGGCGGTTGGTTTCGCTGCCGGGGCGAATGAAATTATCGAAGCCCGCGATCTCCGCATCCGGCAATACTTCGCGCAGCGCCACGGCGAGCGTGGAGCCGGCAAAACCACAGATGCCGCTGATGAGTATTTTCACGGCGTGGCGCGGGGTTCCAGACAGGCGGCGTGGATTTCCTCCAAAATATTCCGCAGATCGTGTTTGGGTTGCCAGCCGGGATAGTGCCGCTGGAATTTTTCCACATTGCTGATCCACCAGATGTGATCGCCGATGCGGTTGTCCTCCACGTAGGTGGAATCCAGTTTTCGCCCGCTGATTTCCTCGCAGAGCGCGATGGCTTCGCGCATCGAGCAGTTCACGCGGCGACCACCACCGATGTTATAAACTTCGGCCACGCGCGGCGCGCGGAAGAACTGCCAGAACGCATCCACGAGATCGCGGCTGTCAATATTGTCGCGCACTTGTTTGCCACCGTAGCCGAGCACGCGGTAGGGCCGCCCCGTCGCCGCGCAACGCATGAGATAGGCGAGGAAACCGTGCAATTCCGTGCCCGCGTGCGCCGCCCCCGTAAGGCATCCGCCACGGAAACAAACCGTGTTCATCCCAAAGTAACGCCCGTATTCCTGCACGAGCACATCGGCGGCAACCTTACTTGCACCGAAGAGCGAATGTTTGGTCTGATCAATGGACATCGTTTCATCAATGCCCGGCGCGAATGCGTGATCGGGTGCGATTTCCCAGCGCGTATCGAGTTCGACGAGCGGCAGCCGATTCGGCGTGTCGCCATAGACTTTGTTGGTGCTGGTAAAAATAAAAACCGCCTCGGGGCAATGCTGCCGCGCCGCTTCGAGCAGATGGAGCGTGCCCAGTGCGTTCACGGAAAAATCCGTGAGCGGCTCCCGCGCCGCCCAATCGTGCGAAGGCTGCGCGGCTGTGTGGACGACCACACTAATCGCCTTGCCGTGGCGCGCAAAAAGCGAGTTCACCGCCGCCGCATCGCGAATATCCAGATCGTGATGCCGATAGCGCGGCAGCGCGGCTTCAAGTCGCGCACGATTCGGGAGCGTCGAAGCTTCGGGCCCGAAAAACTTCGCGCGTTGATTGTTATCCACCCCCGCGACATCAAGCCCTTCCGCATGAAAACGGTGGCAGGTCTCGGAGCCAATAAGGCCAGCAGAACCGGTAACGAGGGCAATGGACATATAAATGGAAAAGAGCGCTCTTCGTAATGTCGAAACCTTGCCAGTCAAGCCTTGCCACCATACTCCGCATTATTCAGCGTTTCCATTACACCATGGCAGCACATCCACCTGATGCTTTTTAACACAATTGAGTTTGCTCTTTTTTTCGCGCTCGTCTGGCTGCTCTACACTCGACTGCCGTGGCGTGCGCAAAATGCTTTCCTGCTTGTCGCCAGCTACGCTTTTTACGCGGCTTGGGATTACCGCTTTTTGGCGCTCATCTTCATCTCCACCGCCGTGGATTTCTATGTCGGCAAAGTGCTCCACCGAACCAGCGACGACCAACGACGAAAGCACATCCTTTTTTGGA
>JAYUIF010000070.1:0-5630 GCA_043766295.1 Spartobacteria bacterium
CATCGAGGCGCAGCTCACGGCGCTGTATGCCAAGGACACGCCTTCGCACGGTGCCATCGTCGCACGCCCCGGACGGCTCTTCGCGCTGAAATTCCAGCCACCGAAACAGCAGCGCCTGCTCGTCACGCTGAAGTCGGCGGACGATCTCGCTTCGGAAAAAGTCGTGCTCGATCCGAACGAGCTGGAGCCGAAGGGACTGGTCGCGATGGATTGGTTTTTTCCTTCGCCGGATGGAAAACTGATCGCCGTCTGCCTCTCCGAGCACGGCAGCGAAGATGGCACGCTGCATTTCTACAACGCCGACACCGGCGAACATCTGCCCGACCGCATCCTGCGCGTGCAGTATCCCACCGGCGGCGGGAGCGTGGCGTGGATGCCGGATGGCAAGGCGATTTTCTACACGCGCTATCCGCACAAGGGCGAGCGACCCGAGGCCGATGCGAATTTTTTCCAGCAGATCTATTTCCACAAACTCGGCACGCCGGAGAGTGAGGATACGTATTCCGAAGGCCGCGATTTTCCGCGCATTGCGGAGATTGATTTCGACACGTCGCGCGATGACACTTGGCTTCTTGCGAAGGTGGCGAATGGCGACGGCGGCGAGTATGCCCACTACGTGTATGACACGAAGGACGGCGCGAAGTGGCGGCAGGTGACGCGCTTCGAGGACGGCGTGAAAGAAGTCGCCATCGGCTGCGACGGCGCGACGCTCTACTTGCGTTCGGTGAAGGACGCGCCGCGCGGAAAAATCCTGCGCCTTTCGCTCGACGCATCGAAGCCGCTCGCGGATGCCGTGGTCATCGTGCCTGAGAGCGATGCTGTCATCGAATCGCTCACGCCCACGGCGGCATTTCTTTTCGTCACCGATCTCATCGGCGGGCCGTCGCGCATCCGGCGGTTTGATCTCGATGGAAAAAATGAGATCGAAATTTCTCTGCCCGCCACATCCGGCGTCGTCCATCTCCTCGCACTGGAGGATCGCCCGGAGGATGACCGCATCCTTTTCCGCAAGATGAGCTACACCGAGCCCGCAGCGTGGTTCCTCTACGATCCCGCCGCCGGTGCGCCGAAAAAGACAGCGCTCTTTAACACGTCGCCCGTGGATTTCAGCGACATCGAGGCCGTGCGCGAATTTGCCGTGAGCAAGGACGGCACGAAGGTTCCCGTGAACATTCTCCGTCGCAAAGGCACGAAGCTCGACGGCTCGAATCCGACGCTCCTCACTGCCTACGGCGGCTACGGGCACAGCATGAGGCCGCAGTTTAATTTCGAGCATCGGCTGTGGTTCGACCACGGCGGCGTGTATGTCGTCGCGAATCTCCGTGGCGGCGGCGAATACGGCGAGGCGTGGCATCTTGCCGGCAACCTCACGCTCAAGCAAAACGTCTTCGACGATTTCGCCGCGTGCGCGCAACACCTCATCACTCGCGGCACCACGCGCTCGGAGAAACTCGCAGTCGAGGGCGGCAGCAACGGTGGACTGCTCATGGGCGCATTCCTCACGCAAAACCCAACGCTCGCCCGCGCCGTGGTCGCGCACGTCGGCATCTACGACATGCTGCGCGTGGAGCTCGACCCGAACGGCGCATTCAACGTCACCGAATTTGGCACCGTGAAAGACCCCGCGCAGTTCCGCGCGCTCTACGCGTATTCGCCGTTTCACAACGTCACCGATGGCACGAAGTATCCCGCCGTTTTCTTCCTCGCCGGGGAAAAGGATGGCCGCGTGAACCCCGCAAATTCCCGCAAGATGACCGCGCGCCTCCAAGCCGCGAGCGCCTCCGCAAATCCCATCCTCGTCCGACTCAGCGGCGGCTCCGGCCACGGCATAGGCACCGCGCTCAACGAACGCATCGCGCAGAAGGCGGATGTGCTCGCGTTCCTCTTTGACCAACTCGGGATGTCATCAAAATAACCTCATGCCCACCGGTTTTACACTGCACCAAAAATGAATTACCTACCTTCCATCATCCTCGTCACAGCCATCGCACTGGCTCCACTTCTTCGCGCCGATGAAGACCTCGGTGAGATGTGGGGCACGGCTGCGGAGGAGGCGAAATATTATCCCATCGTGAACATTCCGATTCCGCCCACGGTGCCGATGCGTCCGGGCGGGCTTGAGAGTCTGCCGGATGGCCGGCTCGCTGTCGGCACGCGGCGGGGCGATATTTATTTTGTGCGCGGCGCGTTCGATTCGCCGCCGAAGCCGGAGTTTCAACTCTTCGCGAGCGGGCAGGATGAAATTTTCGCGCTCTCGTGGAAGGACGGCGTGATGACGGCTACGACGTGGGGCGAAGTCACGCGCATTTCCGACACCGACGGCGATGGAGTCGCTGACCGCTACGACACGCTCACGAACAACTGGGGCTACGCCGAGGGACACGAGTTTGCGTTTGGATCGAAGCCCGACGCCGAGGGAAATATCTGGGTCGCGCTGGGACTGAGCGCTTCGTATGAATCGCACAATCTTTTCCGTGGCTGGGCGGTGAAAGTGACGCCGGACGGAAAAATGATTCCCATTTGCAGCGGCCTGCGCAGCCCCGGCGGCGTAGGTGCAAATGCGGAAGGCGTGATGTTCGCCATCGAGAGTCAGGGCCCGTGGAATGGCTGCTGTTCGCTGAAGCATCTCAAGCCCGGCGCGTTCCTCGGACACCCTGCGAGCTACAACTGGTATCCCTTCGTCCCCGGCATGAAAGCGCCCGCGCTGGAGCCGGTGAGCGGCTCGCGCATGGGCGTGGAAAAAAAGCGCGTGAAGGAACTCGTCCCGCCTGCGGTGAGGTTTCCGTATATCAAAATGGGACGCTCGATTTCCGGATTCCGCCTCAACAAAACAGGCGGCAAATTCGGCCCGTTCGACGGCCAGCTTTTCCTCGGCGACTACACGCAAAGCATCATCATGCGCGCAACCACCGAGCAGGTGAATGGCGTGTGGCAGGGCGCGTGTTATCCCTTCCGCGAAGGACTCGCCACCGGCATCATGAACGTCGAGTTTTCGCCGAAGGGCCAGCTCATCGCCAGCGGCTTCACCACCAGCCGCCAGTGGCCCGTGCGCGGGACGGAGCCGTTCGCGCTCCAGCGGATTGATTGGAATGGCGTCGTCCCTTTTGAGATCAAGGAAATCAACATCCGCAAAGACGGCTTCCTCGTCACGTTCACCAAGCCCGTGAACAAAGAAACCGCCGCGCGTCCCGACAACTACAACATTACCACCTACACGCACATCTACCACGGCGCTTACGGCAGCCCCGAAGTGGATCAGACCACCCCGCGCGTCACCCAAGCCGTCCCATCGGCTGACGGCCTCTCCGTCTATGTGCATCTCGACAAAATCACCGAAGACCACATCCACGATTTCGACCTGGGTAAAATCACCTCGCAGCAGGGCCAGCCGCTGCTTCACAAAAAGGCGTATTACACGGTGAATGAAATCCCCCGCGAGTAATTGCTGATTTGTTGTGCTCCACGTCGTTTGACACGATGTCGGGATTCGGGCATTTTCCGCGCATGAGCACGCTTGCTGAAATCGAATGCACCCTGCCGACGTTGACGCTGGAAGAGTTGTGTCACTTGGACAAGGCGGTGGATACTCAACTGGCAATCCGTTCCAAACCGAAGGTGCGGACGGCGAGGGATGCGCGCGATTGGTGGGAAGGCGCGGAGACGTTCTCACGGGAGGAGACGGAGGCTTTTGCAAACGATGTGGAAGCGGGCCGCAAGTTGACGAATCAAACAGCGATTGACCGATGGGCGTAGTGGTAGATTCGTCGGTGTTTATTGCGAGACAGCGCGAAAAGTTCGATTGGCGCGCTTGGACGGAATCGCTGGGTGACGAAGAACTGCTCGTCACAGCCATCACGTTATCCGAACTGCTGCACGGCGCGCACCGGGCGCATACGGATGAACTCCGGAACAAAAGACTTCGCTTCGCAGCGATGCTGGAGCGCGACTATTGCATATTGCCATTCGGAGTGAGCGAAGCCCGCGAGCACGCCGCACTCACCGCAGAAATGCAGGGCTCCGGCTTGAGCGCAGGCGCGCACGATATGTTGATCGGTGCAATCGCGCGGTGTCATGGGCACAGCGTTGCGACTTTAAATGTCGCGGAGTTTGAGCGAATGCCTAGCGTGAAAGTATTCAACGCGTCACGGTTTCGGCTGTGACTGTGGATACAAAACCGAAAACCAAAATTATGCACAAACTACTCCGCCGTTTCCTCTGCTCCATCACCCTCATTTTATCCTGCGGCTCCGCCCATGCCGACGACGCGCCGCAATGGCTGACCTACCCCGGCGGCGAAGGGCCGGGCAAAGGAAAGCGCATCGTTTTGATCGCGGCGGATCAGGAATATCGCAGCGAGCAATCCATGCCGATGATGGCGAAGATTCTCAGCACGCGTCATGGCTTCGATTGCACGGTGCTCTTTGCCGTGAACGACAAGGGCGAAGTGGATCCGACGATGCCGGTTTATCCCGAGAAGGGGATGGAGTTGAAAGAACATCACATCCCCGGACTGGAACATCTCGCCTCCGCCGACCTCGTGATTTTCTTTGCAAGATTGCTCACGCTCCCGATGCCGGAGCGCGAGATGATCGTGAAGTATATTGATTCCGGAAAACCGTTCATCGCGCTACGCACGGCAAACCACGGCTTTCACGCCTCGCTGCCTTACAAGATCAACGGCAAACAAGTGCGCTGGGGCGAGGATGTGCTGGGCGGTTCGTTCATGAATCACCATGGCCGCTATCACGCCGACTCGACTCGCGGGGACATCGTGCCGGAGCAAAAAAATCATCCGATCCTGATCGGCGTGAGCGACATTTGGGGGGACTCGGATGTTTACCGGACTTACAAAGAAGGCGGCAGCTTGCCCGAGGGCTGCACGGCGCTCGTGTGGGGACAGCCACTCATGGGGCGGAAGCAAACCGATGCGACGAATCCAGAACTGGAGCCGCTGCCGGTGGCGTGGTTTAAAAATTGGCAGACGAGCGAGGGGAAAACGGCGCGCGTTTTTCAATCCACGATGGGCAGCGGAACCGATCTCCGAAACCCCGGCCTGCGCCGCCTGATCATCAACGCCGCATATTGGGGAATGGGCATGGAAACCGCCATCACTCCCACCCGCAGCGTGGAAATCGTCGGCACCTACGCGCCACTGGAGAGCGGGTTCGCCTACAAGGAAATCGGCGTCGTCCCGAAACCCATCTCGGCCTACAAATAGAACTGCGCGCAGCCGCATATTTGCGAACGCTGATCGCGACGTTGTCAATGTGACCTCACGGTATCGCGGGCGGGAAGTTGGAACCACCAAGGCACCAAGACACCAAGAGGGAGACTTTGGATACAGCCCCCGTTCATTGCCTTCGTGTCTTGGTGGTTTGATTGAGCGCCGCGCTTGGCTTTGTTCGTGCGAGCGGCTACTCACGGGCGCATGAAGACACTCCTCTCCACGCTCGCCGTCGCGCTCGCGCTCGCTGCTCCTTCTTTTGCGAAGGTGAAAACCGAACTCATCACCTACAAGGACGGCTCGGCGGAACTCGAAGGCTTCCTCGCTTACGATGATGCGGTGAAGACTCCGCGCCCCGGCATCCTCGTCGTCCACGACTGGACGGGCTTGCAGGAATACACCAAGA
>JAYUIF010000071.1:0-2292 GCA_043766295.1 Spartobacteria bacterium
TCGTCAATGAAGAGCCGGTCAATGCCGAGTTCCTCAAAGGTCAGCGTGTTGTCCTTTTTATGCTCGGCGGATAGACCCTCCAGCTTGGCCGTCAGCCGCTTTTGCACGCGCTCCAATTCCTTCACCAGCCGCGTGCCGCGCTCGCTGCGCTGCTCGCGAATGGCTTGTTTGATTTCGTGAATTTGCTCCGCGATGAATTCCTTCCGCGTCTCCACCGACACCGGAATTTTCTCAAAGCTCGCATGGGTCACAATCACTCCGTCCCAATTTCCGGTCGCGATGCGGCTGAAAAGCCGCGCACGTTTCGATGCCTCGAAATCCTCCTTGCCCGCGACGAGGATGTTGGCCGTCGGGTAGAGCATGAGCAGTTCGGTCGAGAACTGCCCGAGCATGTGATTCGGCACGACGAACATCGGCTTCGTCGCGAGCCCCAGCCGCTTCAATTCAATGCCGGCCGCGACCATCGTGTAAGTTTTGCCCGCGCCGACGACATGCGCGAGCAGCGTGCTGTCGCTTTGGACGATGCGCCAAACGGCATTCTTTTGATGCGGGCGCAGTTGGATTTGCTGGCTGCTGGAGGGCAGCGTTAGGTGGCTCCCATTGAAGACGCGCAAGCGGATGCTGTTGAACTCATCGTTGTATTTGCGGCACAGCCTTTCGCGGCGCTCATCGTCCTCCCAAATCCAGCCTTTGAAGCGATCCTTGATCTTGTCCATCTTGTCCGCGCGCCTTCGGTCTGCTGCGGGTTGATGATTCGCGCATCCGTCTTCGGATCGGAGTCATACACCGTCGGCGTTTTGAGATTCAACGCGTCCTGAATCAGCTCAATCGCGGAATACCTCGTCGTGCCCCATTCCGTCGTGTTCGCCACCGTGCCGCGCGCCGCGAAGTCCGCTTTCATAAACCAAGTGCCAATCGCCGCCGCGTGCTGCACCGTGATTCCTTCGCTCCCGAGAAGCGTCCTCGCGAAAGCCTCAATGTCCGTCGCCGGAATCCACACCGCGCCCAAACGCGCATCAACCTCCGATGCGCTCAAGTCAGCGGGCTGAACCGCTTCCAAAGCGGTCACGTTTTCTCGATACTGTGCATCTGCCTCCGCCGCGGCCCGCGCATCCACGAACTTTGAGCGCACATCGCCCGATAAGTATTCGTCATCGGTCTCCCACTGCTCGCTCTGCGGATTCCGATAAACCATTCCTTTCAACTCCGGCAGAAATTCTTCCGGTGGCCGGCTCAACAACGCCTCCATCGTTGCCAAGTCCGCCCGGCCGGTCGCGTTCAGTGCGAGCACCAACGCATCCTTCGGCGTTTCCGCGAAGCGCGGGGCCTGCGCCTGCTGAATCGTGCGCTCGCGAAAGATCGCCGTTTTCGTCGCCTTGCGCGTCTCGTCGTTGAAATCCTCCAGCGACAAAAGCAGCGGCAAATCGGGATCGCTGTCGAACGCTCTGAGGTTCGCCTTTTCATTGAGCGGGCCGAAGCGCGCCGTGAAGTAGTCGTACTGTTCATTCAGAATACGACGGGCGTGAAGGATGGTCTCTTCGTCGCGGCCGTCGATCTGCGTGCGCAGCGTTGCGCGCACCGCATCGCGCAATTTGATCAGCCCCCGGATGCGCCGCGCCCGGTCTTCGCTCAGGTTTTCGAGCGGCTGCAAGACATTGCCAACACGTATCGCGATAAGACCGTCATGCAGCGCGTAGGCGTTCTCCTTGACGTAATCGGGCGCAAGGATGTCCTCCTTCTCCGCGTTGCCAGGCTGCGTTTCCCGCGCGAGCTGACGGTAGGTGTTGGAAGGCAGGTTGGTGACTGCCTCACGCAACGCCTCCGCTAGATCGCGCTCATCGGGAGCGAGCGCTGGTTCGTCCCCTCGATACATCGAACCCACCTGCTGCATCGTACCGAGCATCATGTGGGGATTGGCAGCGAAGTATTCGTTGATCTGAAAAACCACGCCGTCCTCGTTGCTGTGCTCGGCCAAAGCGGACCAAGCCAGCCCGCTCGGAATTTCTCCGACCTCCAGCTTACGCAGAAACAAAATGTCGGCGGTAACTTCGGTGTTCGCGTTCTGCTTGAACGCAGTATTCGGCAGACGGATCGCCCCGAGAAAATCGGCCTTGTCGTGGAGATGATCGCGCAGCCGGGAGTCTATCTTGTCGAGTGTCCCTTTCGACGTGATCAAAACCATCAGCCCGCCGGGGCGCACCTTTTCCACGCCCTTGGCGAAGAAGTAATCGTGGACGAGAAAGTTCCGCTCGTTGAACTGCGGGTCGTGCAGCTTGTAGTCGCCAAACGGCA